>DXHQ01000046.1 GCA_019113345.1 Candidatus Faecalibacterium intestinigallinarum | reverse complement strand
GTCCTGTTCGTGATGGCCAAAGCAGCCTGGAACAGCATGGTCAACACCGCCCTGACTTCGTCGTTTGCCCCCGTCGATTACACCCAGACCGTCGAGACGGGCGGGCCGGTCGAGGCCCGGTTTCTGGCTATGGGCAGCCATGCGGTGGAAATGTGGGAAGTTCCCGCCCCCGAGGAGGACTGGGGCAGCTTTGTGGCCTATTACCCCGCCGGCCTGGCCGAGAGCGGCGGGCAGTACCCGGTGGTGGTGATGGTCAACGGCACCGGCGTCGGGGCCTCCAAGTACCCCGCCGTGTTTGAGCACCTGGCCTCCTGGGGCTTTATCGTCGTTGGCAATGACGACCCCAGCACCTGCACCGGCGACTCGGCCGACGCCCTTCTGGCCTGGCTGCTGAACGAGAACGCCGACCCGGACAGCCGCTTTTACGGCAAGGTAGACCAGGCCGGCATCGGCGTCTGCGGCCACTCGCAGGGAGGCGTCGGGGTGTTCAACGCCGTCAACGATAACCCCCACGGCGGGCTCTACCGCTGCGCGGTCAGCCTCTCCCCCACCGACATCGAGGTGGCCGCCGCCCTGCATATGGACTATGACCCCAGCCAGACCGACATCCCGGTGCTGGTGCTGGCCTCCAATGTGGGGGATGTGATCCAGACCGAGGGCATCCTGCAGCTCTACGACACCCTCCCCGGCCCCAAAGCCATGGCCCGCCGGACCGGCAGCGGCCACGGCGAGATGCTCTACACCGCCGACGGCTACGTCACCGCCTGGTTCCGGTGGCATCTGCAGGGGGACGAAGAGGCCGGCCGGGCCTTTGCCGGCAACGCCCCCGAGCTGCTGGCAAACCCTCTTTACCAGGACCAGCAGATCGACCTGTGAATAAAAGCAGATGCCCAGACGGTGGGTATCTGCTTTTTTGTCTGTCAGGGGGATACGGCCCCGGCGCGGGCGGGTCGATTGCTTTCGGGGCCGGGGCATGATACAATAGGTGAAAAAAGCGACAAACCCCACAAGGAGAACGCCATATGACGGAACAAGCAAACAAATACCCCGGCTATACCCTGGTCAGGCGGGAGGCAAGCCCCCTCTTCCACGGCACAGCCACCACCCTGACCCACGATGTCAGCGGGGCCACCGTCCTGCTGATCGAAAACGAGGACGAGAACAAGGCCTTCGGCATCGGGTTCGGCACCTTCCCCTGCGACGACACCGGCGTGTTCCATATTCTGGAGCACTCGGTGCTGGCCGGGTCGGAAAAATACCCGGTGACCTCCCCTTTCATGCAGCTGGTCAAGAGCAGCATGGCCTCCTTCCTCAACGCCATGACTTTCCCGGACAAGACGGTCTACCCCTTTGCCACCCCCAACGAGGCCGATTTCCGCAACCTGATGGACGTCTACCTCAACGCGGTCTTCTGCCCGCTGGCGGTGACCGAGCGCAGCGTCTTTGAGCAGGAGGGCTGGCACCGGGAGGCCGACGGCCATTTCAGCGGGGTGGTCTACAACGAGATGCAGGGGGCGCTGGCCGCCCCCGAGGCCCGGCTGGACGCCGCGATGGACGCGGCCCTCTTCCCGGACAACGGCTACGGCTTTGTCTCGGGGGGCGACCCGGCCTCCATCCCCGGGCTGAGCTATGAGCAGTACGTCAAGATCTACCGCCGCCATTACCGGCCCGACAACTGCTGCATCACCCTCTATGGCCGGATGGACATGGCCGAAAAGCTGGCTTTTCTGGACGGGCAGTATCTCAGCCGGATGCCCAAGGGCGCGCCCCGGCCCCGCACCCCGCTGCAGTATCCGCAGGCAGGGGTGAAAAAGACGGTCGTTTATGAGACCGAGACCCCCGAGAGCATCCCGGTCCAGTGCGCGCTGGGCTGGTACACCGGCCGCTTTGAGGAGATGGAAAAGCAGACCGCCGTCAACGTCCTGCTGGACGCGCTGCTTGCCACCAACCAGTCCCCCCTGAAAAAGTACCTGCTGGAACAGAACCTCGGGGCCGACATCGACGTCGGCTTTGACGGGTCGGTCCAGCAGCCGGTGATCGAGCTGGTGCTGAAGGGCACCGACTCTGCCCGCGCCGCCCGCTTTGCGCAGGCGGTCAGGGAGGGGGTGGAGGCCATCTGCGCCGCCGGCATCCCCGACGAGCTGCTGACCGCCTCCATCAACAGCTATGAGTTCCAGGTCACCGAGCGGCCGGGCAGCCTGCCCGACGGGGTGCTGGCCGCCATCGAGGCGGCCACCGGCTGGCTGCACACCGGCGACCCCATGGCCGACCTGCGGCCCGAGCCGGTCTTTGACTTCCTGCGCGGCAAGCTGGGCACAAACTGGCATAATGAACTGCTGCGCGAACTGTTCGCCCCCGCGCCGGTGGAGGTGACATTGCTGCCCCAAAAACCCCGCCCGGCCGACACGCCCAGCGCCCGGCAGGAGGGCAAGCTGCAGCTGGACCACCCGCTGACCGTCGCCGACCTGGGGCAGCCGCCCCGCTTCCCGGCCGCGGAGGAGGAATCGCTGGCCGGGCTGACCCTGGTGGGCCGGCCCTCGGCGGGCAGCCTCTACCTCAACTTCTACTACGACCTCGGCGCGCTGACTGCCGAGGAGATGGACTATGCGGCCATTCTGCCCGCCGTGCTGGACGAGCTGGACAGCGCCCGCCACACCGCCATCGAGCTGAGCACCCTGCGCAATACCTGGCTGGGCGAAAGCACCGTCACCACCAGCATCTGGACCGGCCGGCAGCCAGGCGCGCCCTGCATCGCCAAGCTGACCGCCCGCGCCAGCCTGCTGGAACGGAATCTCGACAAGGCCGTCGAGCTGATGGGCGAGCTGCTGTATGAGACCAAACTCACCGGCCCCCAGGCCCAGGCGGCCCTGGAGCAGACGCTGGGCCAGCTCAAGCTGAACTATGAGCAGGACTTTATCCGCAGCGGCCACAACCACGCCATCCTGCGGGCCAGCCGCTGCCTCTCGGTCCAGATGGCCCTGACCGAGCGGACCGGCGGCGTGACCATGTACCGGCTGCTCTGCCGCCTGCTGGAAGAAAAGGACTGGGCAGGTCTTGCGGCCAGGCTGGAAGCGGTGCGGGAGAAGATCCTGCGCCGGTGCGCCCTGACCGTCTGCTGCCACGGCAGCGAGGCGGCCCGCGCCCGGCTGCGGGCGCTGCTGCCCGGCAGCCTCTTTGCGGCGGCAGACCGCGCCCCCGCCCAAAGCTACAGCGAGCCCCTGCCCGCCCCCCGGCACGAGGCCTTTGTCATCCAGGGCGGGGTCAACTACGACGTGCTGGCCTGGCCGAGCGGCGACCCCTCCGCCGCCCGCAAGGTGCTGGCCCAGGTGATGAGCTACGAATACCTCTGGCAGGCCCTGCGGGAAAAGGGCGGCGCCTATGGCGCGGGGATGCTCAACCGCCTGGACTACGAGCTGTTCTACACCTACCGCGACCCCCACGCCGCCGGGACTTACAGGCGCTACGCCGAGGCCCCCGCCGCCGTGGCGGAGGTACGCTTTACCCCTGAGGCCCTGAGCGAGTGCATCGTGGGGACGGTGGGCCAGGCCGACCCGCCCCGCAAGCCCCGCCAGCAGGCGCTGGAGGCCGACCGCCGCTATTTCTGCGGCCTGACGCCCGAGATGGCCGCCGCCGACCGCGCCGCCCTCTGCGGGGTGACCGGTCCCTGGCTGAACGCCGAGGCCGCCGCCCTGGCGGACAAGATCGCCCATGGCGTCCGCTGCACCTTCGGCAGCCGCGAGGCCATCGAGCGGGCGGAAGGGCTCTTCGACACGGTGGAGGTGCTGGGGTAAAAACCAGTTGCCAGGGCGGGCAAAGTATGCTATACTATCGCCATAGAAAAACTGCCACCGGGTAGTGAATGCTGGAAGCATTTGTCTGCGCATCGTTAGGTCTTGGAAGATGCGCACGCAGATGCTTCTTTTTTGAGCCAAAAGGAGGCCACAATGACGGCACAAAAAGAAGCGCTCCGCCGGTTTGCCGGCTATTTTACCCGCAGCGAAAAGCTGCTCTGGGCTCTGTCGGTGAGCTTTATCCTTGTTTCCTTCTGCATCTTTGACCGGGAGAGCTACATGACCCTCTGCGCCTCCCTGATCGGGGTCACCTCCCTGATCTTCAACGCCAAGGGCAACCCCTTCGGGCAGCTGCTGGCGGTGGTGTTCAGCCTTTTGTACGGCGGCATCTCCTACACCTTCGCCTATTACGGCGAGATGATCACCTACCTGGGGATGACCATGCCGATGGCGGTCTTTGCCCTCATCGCCTGGCTGCGCAACCCCTACAACGGCAACCGGGCCGAAGTCCGGGTCAACGCCATCAGCCGGCGGGAGGCCGGGTGGATGTGCCTGGGCGCGGCGGCGGTGACGGCAGTGTTCTACTTCGTTCTGGCCTACTTCCGCACCGCCAACCTCCTGCCCAGCACCGTGTCGGTGACCACCAGCTTTCTGGCCGTCTACCTGACCTTCCGGCGCAGCCCCTATTTCGCGCTGGCCTATGCGGCCAACGATCTGGTCCTGATCGTCCTGTGGACCCTTGCAAGCGCTGAGGACATCCGGTACATTTCGGTGGTGGTCTGCTTTGCGGCCTTCTTTGCAAACGACATCTACGGCTACATCAGCTGGCAGCGAATGAAACTGCGGCAGGCCCGTGCCTGACCCATACAGACAAAAAACGGCATGGCCCCAAGCGGGGTCATGCCGTTTTTGATGCGTTCTAAGGGGCGGTTACTCGTGGGCGCGGGTCTTGATCTCGTTGCAGACCTTCTCGATGAAGGCGTCCAGCTCCATGGTGGAAGTCTCGCCCTTGCGGTCGCGGACCGAGATGTTGCCGGCCTCGGCCTCCTTGGCGCCCAGCACCAGCATATAGGGCACGCGGTCCACCTGCTGGGCCTCGCGGATCTTGTAGCCGATCTTCTCGTTGTCGCTGTCCAGCGCAACGCGGATGCCGGCGGCGGCCAGCTTGTCGGTCACCTCGGCGGCGTAGTCGAGGGTCTTTTCCGAGACGGGCAGCACCTTGACCTGGGTGGGGGCCAGCCAGGTGGGGAAGCGGCCCTTGGTCTCCTCGATCAGGTAGGCCATGAAGCGGTCGATGGAGCCCAGGATGGCGCGGTGCAGCACGACGGGGGTCTTTTCGGTGCCGTCGGTGTCGACGTAGGTCAGGTGGAACTTGGCCGGCAGGCAGAAGTCCAGCTGGCAGGTGGAGAGGGTGTACTCGGCGCCGACCGCCGGCTTGACGTTGACGTCCAGCTTGGGGCCGTAGAAGGCGGCCTCGCCGATCTCCTCGGTGAAGTTGATGCCCAGCTCGGTCAGAACCTCGCGCAGGGCGGTCTCGGCGTGGTCCCACATGGCGTCGTCGTCGTGGTACTTCTTCTTGTCGGCGGGGTCGCGCAGGCTCAGCACGCAGCGGTAGTCGGTGATGCCGAAGTCCCGGTAGACCTCAAAGATCAGGTCGCAGACGGCGGCCACCTCGCTCTTGATCTGGCTGGGGGTGACAAAGAGGTGGGCGTCGTTCTGGCAGAAGTGGCGGCCGCGCTCGATGCCCTTCAGGGTGCCGCTGGACTCATACCGGAAATCGTGGGCGATTTCACCGATGCGGATGGGCAGCTGGCGGTAGGAATGGGGCCGGTTGGCGTAAATCATCATGTGGTGGGGGCAGTTCATGGGACGCAGGACATAGCTCTCGCCCTCCATCTCCATGGCGGGGAACATATTCTCGCGGTAGTGGTCCCAGTGGCCGGAGGTCTTGTACAGGTTGACGGTGCCGACGCAGGGGGTCATGACGTGCTGGTAGCCGCGGGCGCGCTCCTTGGCCTTGATATAGTTTTCCAGCTCCTGCCAGACGGTGTAGCCGTTGGGCAGGAACATGGGCAGGCCGCGGCCGACCAGGTCGTCGGTCATGAACAGGCCCATCTCCTTGCCGATGCGGCGGTGGTCGCGGGCGCGGGCCTCCTCCTGCTGCTTTTCCCAGGCGTCCAGCTCTTCCTGGGTGCGGAAGGCCACGCCGTTGATGCGGGTCAGCATCTTGTTGGCCTTGTCGCCCTTCCAGTAGGCGCCCGACTGCTGGGTGATCTTAAAGGCCTTGAGGGCCTTGGTGTAGGTCAGGTGGGGGCCGACGCACATATCGATATACTCGCCCTGCTGGTAGAAGCTGATAGTGGCATCCTCGGGCAGGTCGCCGATGTGCTCGACCTTGAACTTCTCCTTGCGGTCCTCCATCAGCTTGATGGCCTCGGGCCGGGGCAGGATGAAGGCCTTGATGGGCAGGTTCTCCTTGACGATCTTGCGCATCTCCTTTTCGATGCCGGCAAGGTCCTCGTCGGTCAGCTTGGTGTCGCCGAGGTCGACGTCGTAGTAAAAGCCGTTCTCGGTGGCGGGGCCGTAGCCGAAGTCGGCCTCGGGGTAGAGCCGCTTGATGGCCTGGGCCATGATGTGGGCGGCGGTGTGGCGCAGAACGTGCAGTTCTTCTTCCTTGGGGCACTCGGCGACGGTGCCGTCGTTGTAGATGATCTTCATGACAGGATTCCTTTCTCTCGATCAATGACTGAACGGAAACAAAAAAGCGCTTCATCCCGTAAAAGCCTGCACGGGATGAAGCGCCGGTATGTCTGGCCGGAGAGCTCCACGGTTCCACCCGAATTGCACCGCCCCAAAGGGCCGCGCCTCTCGCTGCGCTGTAACGGGCGCGCCCGGCAGAGGTTCGCCTCTGCGCTCCGCGGTGGTAGGGGGGCGGCGCGTGCGCCGGGCTGCTTGCAGCGCGCCGCATCCGCGGCGGCAGCCCTCTCTGCGGCGCCGTATACCCGCCCCTGATTGTCCGCATCCGGGAAGGCGCAGCCGCGCCCTCCGCCGCTTTGTCAGGATGAAACTACAGAGATTGTAGCACAGCTGCGGGAAAAATGCAAGCCCGGGAGAAATTTGCGCACAGCTCTTGCTTTCTATGCGCATCATGCGTATAATAAAAGGGGAGGGATGCGGTATGACGTTCCGGGAGATCGAAAAGATCATTTTGGCCGACGGCTGGCAATTCAAAAAAGCCAAAGGGCCGCACTACTCCTATGTCCACCCGTCGAAGCCCGGGAAGATCACCATCCCTTATCATTCCGGCGACCTCGACCCGCGCACCATCAAATCCATTTTGAAGCAGGCCGGGCTGCTGTAAGGCACGGCATTGCGCAAAAGGAGGCATTTCCATGAAACTGACCTATCCCGCCTGTTTTTATCCCTGTGAGAAAAAAGAAGGCGCTTATACCGTTGAAGTCCCCGATCTGCCCGGCTGTGTCAGCGAGGGAGAGACGCTGGCCGACGCGATTTTGATGGCCACCGACGCCGCGTCCGGCTGGGTGCTGGACGAACTGGAAGACGGACGTCCCGCCCCTGCGGCCAGCCCGCTGCAAAAGATCATCCCCGAAGAGGGCGGCTTTGTCAATATGCTGGTTCTGGATATGGACGCCTATGCCGAAAAATACGGCGAAAAAGCGGTGCGCAAAAATTTGACCATTCCGGCCTGGCTGAACACCTTTGCCGAAAAAAACCACATCAATTTCTCCCAGGTGCTGCAGGACGCATTGACCGCCCTCTACCAGAAACGGCAGAACGCATCCTGAAAAAAGCGCAGCGCAGCCCCCGCCCGAGGCAGAAGGCGGAGGCTGCGCTGCATTTTGTGTGCATCTGGTAAAAGGAAAGAAAAAGAAGGAGAAAACCCGCACGCTTCACGCAGGTGCGGCCGCGCGCACCGCTCGGGGAGCCCTCTATTCTCCCTGAGCAGGCCGGGCGCGGAGCCGAAAGCAAAAAGGCGCCGACAGACTTGTGTCCGTCAGCGCCTTTGCTTTCGACGAAAGAAGTATAACTCGCCCCGTGAAAAATGTCAAGCCCCGGGCGGCGCTTTTGGCGAGGCCGCCAGCTGCGGCAAAAAGCGGGGGCCGTCTTTTGGCAAAACGCCAAAATCAGCGCTCGTCTGCGCGGCTTTCGTCCGCCTCGTCCTCGTCGTCGGACGGGAGGGCGGCGGCCTGCCAGGGCCAGACGTAGCCGCCGCGGGCTTTGTGCCCGGCGCGGCGGGTGGCGCGGTGTTCGTCGCGCTTGGCCTCGGCCCGTTCGGCCCGCTCCGAGCGCATCTCGACCCGCAGCAGGATGCTCATCAGCGCGCGGGAGCCGAAGGTGGCCACCAGCAAAAGGACGGCGTCCAGGCTGGGCAGCAGGATGGTCTTGGAGACCTCGGCCGCCATCAGGAATTCCAGCGCGGTGATCAGGCCGGTGCTCATCTCCAGGTGGTAATCGTAGTCGTCGTGGAAGAGGGCCACCCGCAAATAGTGCCAGGTGGTCCGCAGCAGGCTGATGACGATGATGAGCAGGCCGATCAGCTCGGCGATGCCCGAGATCAGCGGGACGGCCACCGAGAGGGCCGTCTCCATCCCGTGGTCCAGCTGTTCAAAGAAGTGCAGCATGGGGGCGGGCCTCCTTTCCGGTCAGAAATGGGTCAGGCCAGCAGGCTCTTGACGTAGGCGGCCAGTTCCTCGTCCTGGCAGGCGGGGAAGAACAGCTCGCTGAAGTGCTCGCCGGCCACAGCGCCCTTGACCAGAGCGGGGTCCAGGCCCTTCAGGCAGTCGATCAGGGGCTTGAAGTTGTTGGCGCGGACGCCGTCCAGGATGATCTTGTTCCGCTGCTCGGGCTCGCGGCGCTCCTTGGGATAGCCCTGGCCGTGGCCGAAGCCGAACAGCTTCTCGAAGATGTATTCGAGGTTCAGCTCGCCGCCCCAGCCGAAGCCCTTGGCAAAGGGCAGGGCCACCGCGTTGCCGTCGTTGACGTGGGCGAAGGTGTAGGCGTCGACGGGGTCTTCAACGTGGCCGCAGATGACGCCGGGGAAGCTGTTCAGCGCCAGCATGGCCCCCTCGCCGGTGCCGCAGCCGGTGACGACGTAGTCGGCGGCGCCGCTGTTGAGCAGGATGGCGGCCAGAATGCCGTTCTGGACATAGGTCAGCTGGGCGGCGTCGTCCGCGGCGTACATACCGTAGTTGACCACCTCGTGGCCCATCGGCTCGACGGCCTTCTTGAGGGCGGCCAGGATGACGCCGTTCTTGGCGGCCTGGCTGTTTTCGTTGATGAGTGCGATCTTCATATGGGTTCAACCTCCGTTTTTATGGGCTTGTTCTTTATAGAGTGTACTTGTTTTGGGCCGGAAAGTCAATGCAAAGGCCAAACAAAAAGGCCGCCGCGCTCACGGCGCAGCGGCCCGGGAAAATCAGCTGAACAGACGGAGCAGGGCGCCAAAAAAGCTGCCCAGGTTGAAGCTGGCGTCCCAGCCGCCGTAGCCGCCCGAATGGCTGGTGTCGACGCTGGTGTGGGTGGTGTTCCAGCCGGGACGGCTGGTGGAAACAGAAGTGTCGTAGCTGTCGTTGTCGGCGCCCCAGCCAAAGTTGATGGTGAAGCCGCTGAGCAGGTACTGGATAAAGGAGAGGATGCTGCCGCCGCCGTGGATCTCGTGCAGCTCATGCTCTTCGATCATGGTGCAGTGGGCGGGCAGGTTGAGACCGGTATACTTCATAAACGATTTCCTCCTTGCAGAACAGGTTCTTTTGGCGCGCAAAAGCGCGGAATATGCTGTCTTTATTATACTGGAACCGCATCGCCGCCCGCAAGGGGCAGCGGGGGAAAAGAAGTGAATTTTTTTCGCGTCACAGCGTCGCAAGATGCGGGCACTTCATGCTTTGCCGCCGGCCGGCGGCTTGAAAAAAGGACGTAACAAATGAAAAATTCTGGGCTTTGATTGACACGCGGCCCCCCGCTGTGATAGAATCAGACCATGATGAGAAGTATGCCGCAGAGCCGGTGTATAAAAAAGTGAAGGAGGACATCCTATGTCTTGCAAGATCTCCCGCAGAAACTTTATGAGGTGCGCCGGCATAGGCGCGCTGGCACTGGCCTCGACCGGCCTCCTGGGCGGCTGCACCAAATTTGACGCCGAATACGGCATGAACGAGGTCGTAACGTTCACCGACAAGAAGGGCGGCAGCTTCAGCATGGCCATCACCCAGGCGGTGGAGATCGCGGCCGGCAGGCATGAGGATATGGCCGAAAATTACCGGCTGAACATCGACGAGACCCAGCGCTACGTCTATCTCCACATCGAGGTGAACAACAACACCGGCGAGGAGATCGAGCTGTACAACAAGCGCTACGGCATCGACTGGTTCGACCCCAAGTACACCGACGAAAAGATCCGCGATCACTTCTATGAGCCCAACAAGGAAGAAAAGCTGCCCGACGATTATCGCACCACCTACCCCAACGCCAACAAGGTGGTCGAAGCCCCGGCCGTCATCTGGGCCTACAACAACGGTATGTACTTAAACGACGGCAAGTTCGGCGCGGTCTGCTACACCGGCACCGCCGGACAGCCCCGCGAGGCGAACACCTACGCCGAGATCCCCACCGGCGCCTCCTACATCGACTGCATCGGCCAGATCAGCGAAAATCTGCAGACCCTGCGCATCGTCTACCGCGCAGCCGGGAAGGAAGTCAACTTCGTCCTCTACCCCTCTCAATTCGAATAAAACATAGCACAGGACCCCTGCAAGCGTGGAAGCTGGCAGGGGTCCTTTTTGTTATGGTTTCTCGTCCTCGTTGTCCTCGCTGTCCTTGCGGCGGCGCAGGGCGTCGAGGGGCAGGCTGCGGCGGCCGTGGCGCAGCCGGGGGAAGGCGTTGACCAGCCGCCCCGCCCCAAAGAAAGCGCCCTGCTGCATCTGGGCCTGGATCTCGTCGGCCCGCTCTTCCAGCTCAGCTTGCAGCTTTTCCAGCCGCAGCAGCTCGGCGGCCCGGTCGGTGGCGCGCTCGACGGTGCCGGCCGCTGCCAGGCGGGTGGCCCGGGCGGCTTCGGCGGCGTTCAGCCGGGCCAGGGCGCTTGCCCGGCGGGCGGCCTCCATCGCCTCGTCCGCCTTGGCCCGGGCGGCCCGGCGCACCTCGCGGGAGGACAGCTTTTCGCCGGCCGAGCGCAGCTCGGCGCCGGCCAGCTTGAGTTGCAGCCGGCTCTCGTCCCATTTCTGGTCGGCGTCCATCGCGGTGGAGCCGATCAGCCCGGTCATGGCGTCGCTGACGTCGTGGATGCCGTCGGCGATCTTTTCCAGGGTGTCCAGCTCATCGGCAAGGCCGGCGGCGGTGACGGCGGTGACCGCCACGTCGGCCGCGTAGACCAGGTAGAGCAGCCCGATGAACACCCAGCCCACCGTGGCGGGCACCGCCCCCACCAGAGCGGCGATGGTGGGGTGGACCAGCTTCATGATAAAGACCGCCCCCAGACCCCAGTAGAGGGAAAATTCCAGGCAGATGAACCCGCCCACGTTGAAGGGGCGGTCGGTGTAATTCCACCAGCGGGTGTGGTAGAGCTTGTACAGCAGCCAGCCGCCGGCCAGCTCGATGGCGCTGGGGATGATGACCCCGCCGAGAAAGAGCAGGATGTTGTTGTCCAGCAGGGGGGTCAGGGCAAAGAGAAGCGCCAGCATCCCAAAGCCGTAGATGGGGCAGACCGGCCCGTTCAAAAAGCCGCGGTTGACAAGTTTGCCCCGGGTGACGGCGGCGTAGGCCACCTCGACGCACCAGCCGAGGCAGGAGTAGATCAGAAAGTAGGCTGCGATCTGATAAAAGGTGAATCCAAACAGCATGGCGGGCCCTCCGCAGGGGATGTCATTCGGCGTCCGGCGCGGCGGGGGCGTCCTCGCCGGCGCCGCGGCGCTTGGGCTCGACCCAGGTGACGCTCTCGTCGCCGGGCAGCTTGCGGGCGATCAGCGCCTTGATGGGGATGCCCATCTCGGTGAACATCCCCTCATGCTCGGTGCGGATGTTCCAGGCGGGTTCCTGGTCGTGCAGGTCGTAAGTCTGCCAGGTGATCTCGTAGCCCGCCGCCGGGAAGTAGCCCAGGCTGTCCCGGAACAGGTCGTCGTCGTCGGTCTTGAAATAGATTTCCCCGCCGTCGGCCAGAAAATCCCGGTACTGGATCAGTTGCCGGGGATGGGTCAGCCGGTGCTTGTTGGAGCCGGCGTTTTTGCTCCAGGGGTTGCAGAAGTTGATGTAGATCCGGCTGACCGTGTCGGTGGGGGTCATCAGGGCGCGGATCCGCTCGATGTCGGCGCTCATGATCCGCACGTTGTCGATGGGGCGGCCGGCTGCGGCGTAGGCGGCCTCGATCTTGCGCTTGGCCAGGATCAGCACCTTGTCGGTGATGTCGATGCCGAGGTAGTTGTTTTCGGGGTGGGCCGCGGCCAGCTGGGAGAGAAAGCCTCCCTTGCCGCAGCCCAGCTCCAGCACAAAGGGCTGGTCGGGGCGGGCAAACTGGGCGTGCCACTGGCCCTGCAGGTGGAAGGGGTCGTGGATGTGGAAGTCGGCGGCGAGCAGCTCGGCCCGCGCGTAGGGCTTGAAACGCATACGCATAGACAAAATCTCCTTATTCCTTGATGAGTTCCGGTTGGGTCCGGCTGTGCAGGAACTGCGCGGCCGTCTCGGGGGCGGCGGCGCAGCTGCCCTGGCAGATGCCGGGCTTGCCGCCGCCCCGGCCCTGGCAGGCGGCGTTCAGGGCTTTGGTCAGGGGGCGGACGTCCCCGTCCCGGCGGGCGAGGCAGTAGCCGCAGCCCCTGTCGGTGGGGGTCAGCGCGGCGCACAGCCCGTCGGTGGCCTCGGTCAGGCGGACGGCCAGCCGGTGCAGCCCGTCGGGGTCGAGGCCGGGCACGATCAGGACGGCGTCCTGCCCCGGCCGGACGGCGGCGGCCAAGGCGTCGAACAGCTGGGTGCACAGGCCGTAGTGGGTGTACTTGAGGGCGGTCAGCTCGGCGTGGACCCGGCGGACGGCGGCGGCCGTCTCGGCGGGCTTGGCGCTCAGCTCGGCGACGATCTCGCCCTGCCGGGCCTGCATGGCCTGCATCTCGGCCAGGGCCCGCGCCCCGCAGAGGACGGCCAGCCGCATCCCGCCCTTATAGCGCTCGGCCGAGACGATCTTGATCAGCCCTACCTGCCCGGTGGAGGCGACGTGGGTGCCGCAGCAGGCGCAGACGTCCGCCCCCGGGATGGCGACGATCCGCACCTGGCCCTCGATCTCCTTTTTGCTGCGGTAGGTCATCCGGGCCAGTTCGGCGCGGGAGGGGTAGCTGACCTCGACCGGCAGGTCCTGCCAGACGAAGCGGTTGGCCTCGGTCTCGGCCTGGCGCAGCTGCGCGGGGCTGATGGGGACGCTGGTGTCCATCCGCACCGCCTCGCCGCCGATGTGAAAGCCCACGTTCTCGGCCCCGAACAGCCGGTGCAGCGTCCCGGACAGGATGTGTTCGCCGGTGTGCTGCTGCATCTTGTCGAACCGCCAGGCCCAGTCGATGGCTGCCTCGACCGGCGCGCCGGGGACGGCGGCGGGGGAAAGGCGCTCCACCGTGTGCCAGATCACCCCCGCCTTTTCGTGGACGCCGGTGACGGCAAGGCCCGTCCCGTCCGGCAGGGTGAGAAAGCCGCGGTCGGCGGGCTGGCCGCCCCCCTCGGGGTAAAAGACCGTCCCGGCCAGGGCGACGAGGCCCCCGCCGTCCGCCTGCGGCAGAACGGCCGTGATGACAGAGGAAGCCGCCGTCCGGTAAGCGTCGGCCTCGTAGAAGCGTTCGGTTGGTTGCATGGTGTATCCCTCATTCCCAGATGTGTCGATGTCTTAGAGTATACCACGATTTTTGCCTGTGGAAAATAGCTCCCGGATGTGTTATCATAAGAAACAACAAATGCCGCGCGCGGTTGGGCGGCGTGGAACCAAAAAGAGAGGATACGGAATATGCGTGAAAGTGGAATCTTGATGCCGGTGTCGAGCCTGCCCGGCCCCTATGGGATCGGGTGCTTCGGGGCCGAGGCGATGAAATTCGTGGATTTCCTTGCGGCGGCGGGCCAGACCATCTGGCAGATCCTGCCCCTGAGCCCCACCGGCTACGGGGACAGCCCCTACCAGAGCTGTTCGGCCTTTGCGGGCAACCCCTACTTTATCGATCTGGAGGCTCTGCGGGAGGAGGGGCTGCTGACCGAAAGCCAGCTGGAGGCGGCCGACTTCGGCGCCGACCCCTGCCAGATCGACTATGGCGCGCTGTACAACAGCCGCTACCAGCTGCTGCGGGCGGCCTACGGCGTCTGGGTGGACGGCTGCGCCGGGCAGCACGGCTGCAAAGTCTACTACCCCGACGATTACTACGCCTTCACCCTCGCCAACGAGGACTGGCTGGACGACTACGCCCTCTACATGGCCATCAAGTCGGACCAGAAGATGAAGCCCTGGACCGAATGGCCCGAGCCCTACCGCCTGCGGGACGGCGAAGCCCTGGCCCGCTACGCGGCCGAAAACGAGGAGGAGATCGGCTTTTGGAAGTTCCTCCAGTATCAGTTCAGCAAACAGTGGCAGAAGGTGAAAGCCTACGCCAACAGCAGGGGCATCCGGATCCTGGGGGATATGCCTATTTACGTCTCGGCCGACTCGGTCGACGCCTGGGTGGGCGGCAGCCTGTTTGAGCTGGACCACGAGGGCAAGTTTGCCCGGGTGGCGGGGGTCCCGCCCGATTACTTTGCGGTGGACGGCCAGATGTGGGGCAACCCCCTCTACAACTGGGAGTATCACCGGCAGACCGGCTTTGCCTGGTGGATCCGGCGGGTGCGGTATGCCACCCGCATCTACGACCTGGTCCGCATCGACCACTTCCGCGGCTTTGACACCTACTGGGCCATCCCGGCGGGCAGCCCCACCGCCAAGACCGGCAGGTGGGAAAACGGCCCCGGGATGGAGCTGTTCCGCGCCCTTGAAAACGCTTTGGGCAAGCTGCCCATCATCGCCGAGGACCTGGGCGATCTGTGCGACAGCGTCCGGCAGCTGCTGGCCGACAGCGGCTTCCCCGGCATGAAGGTGCTGCAGTTCGCCTTCAGCGGCGGGGACAACGAGTACCTGCCCCACAACCACCCGCAGAACAGCGTGGTCTACCCCGGCACCCACGACAACACCACCCTGACCGACTGGTGGGACAACGCCGCCACCGCCAAGGAAAAGCAGACCGCCGCCACCTACCTGCGCATGACCCCGGCGCTGAAGCCCACCGCCGCGCAGGTCAAGGCGGTCAAGACCGGCGCGGCACGGCAGGCGCTGATCCGCGCGGCGCTGGCCTCGCCGTCGGCGCGGGCCATCATCCCGATGTACGACTGGCTGGGCCTGGGGGCCGAGGCGCACCTGAACACCCCCGGCCGTCTGGGCGGCAACTGGGCCTGGCGGGCCAGGGCGGGCTTTGCCACCGCGGCCCTGGCCGAAGAAATCCGGCAGGAGTGCGAGGTTTGCTGCCGCGCGGAGCCGGCGGTTTCGGCAGAATGACAAAATTTCCGGCCGGGGGCGCAAAATGGCGCGCATGGCTGGAAAAAAGACAGGTTCCGTGTTATAATTTGCATGGTTTGGTTATTTAGACAAGCTGGCGGGCTGCGGCGCGCCGGCATCATGCGGCCGCCCTGCCGAGAGGGCGGCGCACAGCGAGGGAAAAGCCATGGAACAAGGATGGACTGAACGGGATCTGCAGCAGCTGACCGAAGCGCTGCGGACGGTCTTTGAGGATGTCAGCGCGGTGGAGCTGCCGCCCGAGAGCGCCGGCCACTGGCAGGACGACGCCATGCAGGTGAGCTACGAGCAGGGCGGCGGGCAGGTGAGCTGTGTGCTGCGCCGCCGCGTCGTGCTGAACGGGGTGAGCTACGGCATCCAGATGTGCGCGCCGCTGGCGGGCAACACCCTGCCCGAGGACCGGATGACCGAGCGGGAGCGGGAACTGGTGCGGGAGGACCTGAACCGGGACTTTCTGACCGGGGCGTACAACCGCCGGTACATCGAGACGGTGCTGCGGGCCGAGCTGGAGGCCCTGGTCGCCGCCGGCGGGCGGGCCGCGGTGGCCCTGATCTCGCTGGACAACGCCGACCGCCTGCGGTACGAGCACGGGCAGCCCGCCCTCGACCAGGTGGTGTGCACCATTGCCAACCAGTGGAAAAAGCACTACGACGCCCCCGGCCGCCGGATCGTCTGCCGGCTGCACGGCGGGGTGCTGCTGGTCGCCTGCAAAGAGATGGACGCCGCCGCCCTGGCCGGGGAGATGAAGCGTTATTACGCCGAAATGCCCTGCGGCTGCGTGGCCGGCGCCGGCATGATGAGCCGCGTCTCCTTCACCCTGTCCATCGGGGTGGCGGACACCGCCGAAGTGCACAGCTGGGAGGAGCTCTACCATCTGTGCGACGGGCGGCTGCGGGAAGCGGCGGCCGCCGGCGGCAACTGCATCCGCGCCTGAATCGCAGCATCAAGTATAAAAGCCTCCCTTCGGCTCACACTAATGCCGAAGGGAGGCTTTTTGCGATGGAACACCAGAAAAGCGACAATCTGCATATGCTCGAGGCGGTGGTGCAGAACACCGAGATGGGCAAGAACACCCTCGCCCAGATCCTGCCCATGACCGGGGACGCCCGGCTGAAGGCCGAGCTGATCCGCCAGCGCAGCGGCTACCAGGAGCTGAACCAGGAGGCCCACGCCGGCATCGACGCCTGCGGCGGGCGGGCGCAGGGCCAGTCGGCGTTTGCCAAAATGAACACCAGAATGGGGATCAGCCTCAAGACCCTGACCGACAAGTCCACCCGCAACCTGGCCGAGATGCTCTCGGAGGGCAGCAGCCAGGGGGTGATGGACTGCATCAAATGCCAGAAGGACTACCCCAACGCCGCTCCCGGCACCAGGCGGCTGATGCAGCGTTTGCAGGCCTTTGAAGAGGACAACCGCCTCCGGCTGGAGCAGTTCCTGTAACCAAAAACGCGCCGTCTTCCCGCAGCGGGAGGGCGGCGCGCCGGTTTTTACAGGTGTTCGAGCATGGAGGCCACGATTTTGGTGGCGGTGGCGACGTATTCCTTGATGCTGAAGTCGCGGACCACCAGCACCTCGTAGCCGTCTTCGTCGGCGTTGTCGCTCATGGCCCGCAGGATGACGCAGGGCACGCCGTTCTTGGCCGCGATCTGGCTGACGGCGGCGCCCTCCATCTCGACGCAGTCGGGGTGGCAGGCGGCCTCGATCTTCTTCTTGGTCGCGGTGTCGCCCACAAAGCGGTCGCCGGTGGCGATGCGGCCCACGATGGCCTTGACGCCGGCGGCGGCGCAGGCGGCCTCGGCGGCGGCGATCAGGTCCGGGTCGCCGGGGTACTCGTCGAGGTAGGGCGGGTTCTGGTCCAGCATATCCATGTCGGCGTCGTGGTAGAGGACGGTGCCGCCGATCACCACGTCCCCGATGCCGATCTTGCTGGTCATGTTGCCGGCGACGCCCGAAAAGACGATCTTTTCGGCGCCGTACTTTGTAATCAGCACCTGGGTGGCGGCGGCGGCGTTGGCCTTGCCCATGCCGGCGCAGCAGACCACCGCCTGCCGGCCCGCCAGGCTGCCGCGGTGATAGCGCACCCCGCCGTAGTCCTCGACGGTCACGCCCTCGAGCCGGGCGCAGAGCTGGTCGACTTCTTCGGGCATGGCGCCCATGATACCAATGACCATAGCCTCCTCCTTACACATTGAACAGGAACTCGATGACGTCCCCGTCCTGCACGACGTATTCCTTGCCCTCGGTGTGCTGCAGGCCCTTGGCCTTGACGGCGGCATAGTCGAAGCCGTTTGCCTCCAGATCGGGGTAGTGGATGACGCTGGCCCGGATGAAGCCGCGCTCAAAATCGCTGTGGATCTTGCCGGCGGCCTGGGGGGCCTTGGTGCCTTTGCGGATGGTCCAGGCGCGGCACTCCTTCTTGCCGTCGGTCAGGAAGGAGATGAGGCCCAGCAGGTCGTAGCTGGCGGTGATGAGGTTGTCCAGGCCGCTGGCCTCGATCCCCATTTCGGCCAGGAAGGCCTTCTTCTCTTCGGGGCTGTAGTCGGCGATGTCCTCCTCGGTGCGGGCGCAGATGGGGATGACCTTGGCCCCCTCTTCGGCGGCGCGCTTGGCCACCAGCGGGACATAGCGGTTGTGCTCGATGCCCTCCATCAGGTCGTCCTCGCCGACGTTGCAGGCGTAGAGGACCGGCTTTGCGCTCAGCAGGCCCATCTCGCGCAGCACCAGCTGCCAGCCGTCGCCGGCGGCGTCCCAGTCAAAGCTGCGGGCCGGCTTGCCCTCGGCAAGGTGGGCGGCCAGCTGCTCCAGCCAGGCGGCCTCGGCGGCGGCCGCCTTGTTGTTGCCGCTCTTGGCGGCCTTGGCCATCCGGCCGGCGCGGTTCTGCACCACTTCCAGGTCGGACAGGATCAGCTCGTAGTCGATGACGTCGATGTCCGACAGGGGGTCGACCGCCTCGGCTTTGGAGACGTCCTCCACCACATGGATGATGTTGTCGTCGTCAAAGCAGCGCACCACGTGGACGATGGCGTCGCACTCCCGGATGTGCCCCAGAAATTTGTTGCCCAGGCCCGCGCCTTGGCTCGCGCCCTTGACCAGGCCGGCGATGTCGACAAACTCGACGATGGCGGGGGTCTTTTTATTGGTCTGCCAGATCTCGGCCAGCTTGTCCAGCCGGGGGTCGGGCACGGCCACGATGCCGCTGTTGGGCTCGATGGTGCAGAAGGGGTAGTTGGCCGCCTCGGCGTTGCGGGTCGAGGTGATGGCGTTGAAGAGGGTGGACTTGCCCACATTGGGCAGGCCGACGATGCCTAATTTCATAGAATGGAACTCCTTTTATCCTTCACCGCGCAAAACTGCGCGGAGGCTTGCGTTTTGCGTCCGCTCCTATTATAAGCGCCGGGGCGGCTTTTGGCAAGGACTTATCGGGGCAGGCAAAACCCCCGCCGCGGCCCGGCGGGGGCGCGGCGGGGGTGTGCGGTTTGCAGTTTTGGCCCTTACAGCTCGATGACAAAGCTGACGCGGTGGTCCTCCTCGCCGCTGATGCGGTAAGGGGACTCGACGTCGGTGCCCCAGCTGTCGATGCCGCCGACGCCGCGGACGGCGCCCATGACGGTCAGGACGGTGCGGCCGGTGACCGGCAGCTCGTCGCGGTGGGCGGCGCTTTCCAGCTCCTGCGCGGTGTTGGGCAGGGCCGAGAAGGCAAAGGGGGTGTCGTCCGCCATCCGGAGGGTCAGGGCCGCGGCGGTGCGGCGGGCGGCATCCTGCTGCTCGAGGGTGAGGGTGCGGGTGCCCATATGGACGCCGCAGTCCTGCGGGACGGGGTAGGCGGGGATGTGGGGGGTCTCGCTCCAGCGGCCGAAGGAGGCGCCCTTGTAACGGTCGGGGTAGGTCTCGCCCGACAGGCCGGTCCAGCAGACCCGGGCGGCGGGGTGCAGCGTGGACATCCGCACGCCAAAGACGGGCAGCTCGGGGGCGCCGGCCGCGCCGTGGTAGACGCCGTCCACCCGCAGGGCACGGCCGGTGACGGTGTAGGTGATATCCGCCGAGACGCCCGGCACGGCGGGGAAGGTGAAGGTGTACCGGATGCGGACCCGCTCGGCCGACTTTTCCTCCACCTGCCAGCCTTCCACCCTGGGGAAGGCGTCGGCGGCCATCCAGGCGGCGCTGCGGACGGCAAAGCCGCAGCCCTTGTCGTTCTCGGTGGCGGCCCGCCAGAGGGCCGGGCGGGGGGCGCTCCAGACCCATTCGGGCCCGCCGGCCAGCCGCAGGGAGGCAAGGCCGCCCTCGGCGTAAGAGAACTGCAGGGCAAAGCCGTCGCCCTCGACGCCCAGGTTGACGTCGCCCTCGACGACGGTCAGCGGGCCGCCGGCGGGCAGGGCCGGCAGGCGATAGGCCGCCGCCAGGCGGGCGTTGCGGGCGTCGTGGGCGGCACGGCCGGCCGGAGTGTCGTACCAGTAGCGCAGGTCCTGCATGGCGGGCTTTTCCGCGCCGTCGGCAAAGACGATGCCGTTGGCGCTGAAGGCGTAGTCGGTGGGGCGCTCGCCAAAGTCGCCGCCGTAGCCCAGCCGTCTGCCCTGGGGGCCGTCCTGCCAGAGGGCCTGGTCCATATAGTCCCAGACAAAGCCGCCCTGGTACTGGGGGTAGTCCAGCAGGCGGATGTAGCTCTCCATCCCGCCCAGGCTGTTGCCCATATCGTGCATATACTCGCAGAGGATGAAGGGCTTGGCCGGTTTGGATTCGAGATAGGCGCGGATCTCGTCGGGCTTGGCGTACATCCGGCTCTCGATGTCGCTGATCTGGTCAAAGGCCCGGCAGTGGAACACCCCCTCGTAGTGCACCAGGCGGCCGGGGTCGTTCCGGTGGAAGAATTCGCTCATGGCCAGGATGTCCTCGCCGGCGTAGGACTCGTTGCCGCAGCTCCAGATCAGGATGGCGGTGTGGTTTTTGTCCCGCTCAAACATCGAGCGGGCCCGGTCGACCACGCAGTCCCGCCATTCGGGCAGGCTGCCCGGCACGTTCCAGGAGGGCTCGACCGCGCTCATCTTCTGCCAGGAGCCGTGGCTTTCGAGGTTGGCCTCGTCGATCATGTAGATGCCGTTGCGGTCGCACAGCTCGTACCAGAGGGTCTGGTCGGGGTAGTGGCAGGTGCGCACCGCGTTGATGTTGTTGCGGCGGAAGGTCTCCATCGCGCGGTACATATCCTCAGGGCCGATGGCGCGGCCGGCGTCGGGGTTCCACTCGTGGCGGTTGACGCCGTTGAAGACGATCCGCTCGCCGTTCAGCTCCATGACGCCGTCCCGCAGCCCAAAGCGGCGGAAGCCGGTCGGATAGGCGACCGTCTCCTGCACCTGCCCGGCGGCGTCGCGCAGCGTCAGGGTGACGGTGTAGAGGGCGGGGTCGGCGTGGTCCCACTTGCGGATGCCGGGCAGCCGGACCGGCAGGCCCCAGGCATAGCCGCTGCCGTCGGTCCGCAGGGGCATGGGGGCGTCCCAGATGACGGCCCCGCCGGGGGCGGCGACGGTGCAGTGCAGGGCGCAGCCTTCCAGGCTGGCCCCCTCGGCGGCGCTCAGCCGGAGGCGGGGGGCCAGGGTGCCGGTGGCGTTGTCCGGCTCGAGGCCGGCCTGCAGCCACAGATCCTCGATGTGGAGGGCGGGCTTGGCGTAGAGATAGACCGGGCGGAAGATGCCGAAGAAGCGGAAGAAGTCCTGGTCCTCCAGCCAGCTGCCCGAGCAGTTCTTGTAGACCTCGACGCACAGGCGGTTCTCGCCCTCCTGCAGGCAGTCGGTCAGGTCGAAGTCGGCGGGGGTGAAGCTGTCCTCGCTGTAGCCGACGAAATGGCCGTTGCACCAGCAGTAGAAAGCCCGCTCCACCCCCTGGAAGGAGACGCAGACCCGCTTGCCCCGCAGCGCCTCATCGAGGGTAAAGGTCTTGACATAGCTGCCCACCGGGGTGTCGTCCCAGGCGATGTGGGGCGGGCGGAGGGCGTGCCGGCCGTCCCAGGGGTACATGGTGTTGATGTACTGGATCTGACCGTAGCCCTGCATTTCGATGTGGCCGGGCACGGCGATCTCGGCAAAGCCGTCGAGACTGGCGTCCGGCTGCCAGAAATCGGCCGGCCGTGCGGCGGGGTTTGCGCTGTAGGCAAAACGCCAGGCGCCGTCCAGGCTCTGGCGCAGGTCGCCTTCGGCGGTCTGCCAGACGTGGTCGGAGTGGGCGTCCAGCCGGTTGACTGCAAAGACGCGCGGGTCTTCCAGCCATTTCAGTTCGGGATGGGAAGCGTTCATGAGGTGACCTCCTTGCAAGGATCGTGCAAAACAGAATGGATCCGGGATATCCCGATTGTACCGTGCCGGCAAAAGGCTGTCAATGCGAAAACTTGCGGAAAAGATGCAAAAACAAACACACGGCCAGGGCGAACTTTTTCAAATTGCCTCTTGACAAGCGTGCCCAAAACTGCTATGATAAGAAGGCATTCGGTGCGGCGCACAGGATGCCCACGAGGAGAGATGTCCGAGTGGTTTAAGGAAGCAGTCTTGAAAACTGCCGTGCGGCAACGCACCGTGGGTTCAAATCCCACTCTCTCCGCCATTTTAATTGAATCAGTTTTAGTGACTTTGCTCTGGAGTAGTACTCAAGAGGCCGAAGAGGCGCCCCTGCTAAGGGCGTAGGTCGGGAAACCGGCGCGAGGGTTCAAATCCCTCCTACTCCGCCAGAAAACGCCAGGAACCACAGGTTGGTTCCTGGCGTTTTAGCGTGTCGCAAAACGACACGCTCCAGGGGGAACCCATTTCTGCGCGCAGTCGCGCGTCAGAAATTCTTTCCCCCTGGTATCCCCCTGGGGACAAAATTGAGCACAGAACCGCGCACTCGGCCCAAAGGGCCTTGCACACTCTCTGCGCTCAATTTCCCTGTATGTGTCCCGGTCGTACGCACATGTCGTCCGACCGGGACTTTTTTGTCTGTCCAGTTTCGTTCTACGCGGGGCGGGGTCAGCTGTGCAGCGTTGCCTGGCCGGGCAGGCGCAGGCGGCGGTAGAAGATGGCGTAGCAGACCAGGTGGGCCGCGCAGGTGACCGTCCAGGTGACCGGGTAGGACAGGTAGAGGACGAACAGGCTGTGGGCCGAGGCGAACACCGTGTAGATCCACACCACCCGCAGCGCGCAGGCGCCGGTCAGGGAGACGAGGGTGGGGGTGACGGCCGCGCCCATCCCGCGGACGACGCCGCAGGTGACGTCCATCAGGCCGCAGAGCAGGTAGGGCAGGCAGATGACCCGGAGGCGGTCGAGGCCGTAGGGGATGACCTCCAGGTCGGAGGTGTAGATGGACAGCAGCTGCCGCCCGAACAGGACGGCCAGCCCGCCCAGCACCGCGCCGATGACCGTCACGATGAGCAGGCAGTCCCGCAGGATGAGGGGGATGCGCTCCTTGTTGCCGGCGCCCACGTTCTGGCTGGTGAAGTTGAGGGCCGCCTGGTAGATGGCGTTCATGGCGGTGTAGACGAAGTTTTCGATGTTGGCGGCAGCGGTGCTGCCGGCCACCGCCAGGGTGCCGAAGGTGTTGATGGAGGACTGGATCAGGACGTTGGAGACCGAGAACACCACGCTCTGGATGCCGGCGGGCAGCCCCACCCGGACGATCTGCAGCAGAATGGGCCGGCTGATCCGCAGCTGCCGGGGATGCAGCTGGTAGCGGGTGCCGGCCTGCATCAGGCAGCGCACCACCAGCGCGGCCGACAGGTACTGCGAGATGGAGGTGGCCAGGGCGACGCCCGCCACGTCCAGATGGAGGGCCACCACGAAAAAGACGTTGAGGCAGGCGTTGGTGATGCCGGCGGCGCTCAGGAAGAAGAGGGGCCGCCGGGTGTCGCCGATGGCCCGCAGGATGCCCGCGCCGAAGTCGTAGACCATCATGGCGGGCATCCCCAGAAAGACGATCCGCATATAGAGGACCGACTGGTCCAGCAGGTCGGGCGGGGTGTCCATCCGGCGCAGCAGGGCCGGCAGCAGGGGGAGGCCGGCCGCGATCAGCACCGCGCCGCAGCAGACCGCCAGCAGCAGGGCGGTGTGGACGGTGTCGTGGACGCGCCGCCAGTCCTGCGCGCCGTAGCTGCGGGCCATGACCACGCTGCACCCGATCGAAAGCCCCAGAAAGAGGTTGACCATCAGGCTGTTCAGCGAAGAGGTGGCCCCCACCGCCGCCATGGCGCTGCTGCTGGCGAACTGGCCCAGCACGATGATGTCCGCCGCATTGAACAGAAGCTGCAGAATGCTGGACGCCATCAGCGGGAGCGAGAACCGCAGCAGGCTGCCCGCGAGGGGGCCGCTGCACATATCGATCTCAGAGGAATGCCGCATGTCAATTTCCTTTCTTTCCCACAAAAATAGGCTCGGAAAATAAGCGCCTTTCAGTGTACCGCGCCGCCCGCCAAAATGCAAATATCTTTTTGATATGGCGGGATAGCCCCGGCGCATGGCAAAAAATTTGTGTTTTTCGCAGAGAAAATCGAGTCAGAAAGGACGCACTGGCGCTTGGGCCCGGCCGGTGGTAGGATCGGGGTGCCGATCAAACCACGGAAAGGAGGAAAACCCATGCAGGACGTCAAAGTCTATTCCCTGGCCGGGGAGGGCGCGGCGCAGCTCAGCGAGCACTTCAAGGTGCGGGAGTTTCGCTGCCGCGACGGTTCCGACCCGGTCTTTGTCAGCCCGCGGCTGGTCGAGGCGCTGGAGGCCGTCCGCGCCCATTTCGGCGCGCCGGTGACGGTGACCAGCGGCTACCGCACCGTCGGCCACAACGCGGCCACCGCCGGCAGCAGCCCCCGGTCCCAGCATCTCTACGGCCTGGCCGCCGACATCCGGGTGGCCGGGCACGGCCCGGAGGAGGTGGCGGCCTTTGCCGAGACCCTGCTGCCGGATACCGGCGGCATCGGCGTCTACGGCAGCTTTGTCCACATCGACGTGCGGGCGGCCAAAAGCCGCTGGAAGGGGTGAGCGGGATGGAGAGCATCGTCGCGGCCCTGGTCAGCGGGGCGGTCACCCTGGCGGGAGTCCTGATCGCCAACGGGCGCAGCCAGGCGGTCACCGACACCAAGCTGGAAGAGCTGACAAGAGAAGTGCGGGCCCACAACAACTTTGCACAGCGCGTCCCGGTCCTGGAGGAAAAGCTCAAGGTGGCCAGCCACCGCCTCAGCGACCTGGAGCGCAGGATCGAACAACAGGAATGAGAAAGGAGAACGCCATGAACATTTCGATCGGAACCATCGCGCGCACCGCCTGCCTGGCGCTTGCGCTGACCAATCAGCTGCTGTCGGCGGCGGGCAAGCCGGTGCTGCCCATCGAGGACAGCCAGCTGGAAGCGCTGATCACCTCGGGGCTGACGGTGGCCGCCGCCCTGGCCGCCTGGTGGAAAAACAACAGCTTTACCCCCGCGGCCATCCGGGCCGACGAGGTGCTGAAAGCCGCCCGGCGCAGCTGAGGGCCAAAAGGCGCGCAAAACGCCCGGAACCCTTGACAAAGGGCGGGGGAGATAGTACACTCAAGACAAGAGACTTCATCACCTTCATATAGAAGATGAAAAAGATTCACAGTGGGGGAGTGTACAGGATGACTTTGTTTTCGTATGAGATCTTCGACGCAGTGGCGCGGCAGGGCAGCTTCAACAAGGCGGCGCAGCAGCTCCACCTGACCCCCTCCGCCATCAGCCACGCCATCGCGGTCATGGAGGAGGAGCTGGGCTTTGCCCTCTTCACCCGCGGCAAGAGCGGCGTGACCATGACCAGCTACGGCGCCTCCCTCTACCCGGCCATCCGCGCCGTCCTGAACAGCGACGAGGCGCTGCAGCAGAGCATCGCCCGGCTGAACGGTCTGGAAAAGGGCAAGGTCCGGCTGGGCACCTTCAGCTCGGTCTGCACCCACCTGCTGCCCGGTATTCTGCAGAGTTTCAAGGCGCAGTACCCGCAGATCGAGGTGGAGGTCTACCAGGGCACCTACGACGACGTCAAGGAATGGCTGCGCAGCGGCCAGGTGGACATCGGCTTTCTGGCTTCGAGCTGTCAGGAGGAGTTTACCCTCACCGAGCTGCTGCGGGAGCCGCTGCTGGCCCTGCTGCCGGCCGACTGGCCCGCGCCCGAGGGCGGCGTGATGACCCCCGCCATGATGAGCCAGAAGAACTTTGTGGTGCAGGGCGACGCCACCGACGCCGATATGCGCCGTTTTCTGAAGAAGTACAAGATCGGCGTGCAGCGCTGCTGCCACGTCATCGACGACATGGCCAATATCTCGATGGTGGAAGCCGGGGTGGGAATGTCCATCCTGCCGCAGCTGACCGTCAAGGACTGCACCGCCAACATCCAGATCCTGCCCATCGAGCCGGCCGAGGAGCGGGTGGTGGGTCTGGCCCTGCCCCGGCCCTCGGCCATGGCGCCGGCGGTGGAGCAGATGTTCCGCCACATCGTGGACTACTGCAAGGCGGGAGGGTGAATCACAAAAAAGGCAGCCGCCTGGCTTGGGCGGCTGCCGTTTTTTGCGTCGGGGGTTACTGATTCTCCCGGGCGGGGCGGCGGAAGGTGAAGTCCTGCACGCGGTCGATCAGGAAGGAGGAGAGGGTGACGGTGATGAGGGAGAAGGCGATCCGCCGGAAGGGGATGTAGGTGAGGGAAAGCACCAGCACCACCACGTCGGTGAAGAGGTAGCAGCGGGCCAGACGCCAGCGGGTGACCTGGGAGATGGTCAGGGCCAGGGCGTCGTCGCCGCCGCTCGAGCCGCCCTGCCGCACGATGATGCCCACGCCCACGCCCACAAAGACGGCGCCCAGCAGGGCGGCCGCCAGCGGGTGGGCCGAGAGGTCGGGCAGCATGGGCGGGAACTGCTCCCACAATTTGTAAAACAAAGAGACACTGAGAGTGGACACCACCGAGATCTTGATGAACCGCGCCCCCAGATACTTGAAGGCCAGCAGGTAGCAGGTGAGGTCCAGCACCGGGGTGATGAAGGCGGGGGAGACCCCCAGCCAGTGCTCGATCAGCAGCATCAGGCCCATGACGCCGCCCTCGGTGATGCCGGTCTGCTGATGGATGTTGTGGATGCCGAAGGTGCAGATCATGGCGCCCAGCACGATCAGGCCCACCCGCCGCGCCGTCAGGCCGTCCAGCAGACGGCGGCCCAGGCCGGCGGCGGTGGTTTTGAGATTGCGAGACATAAAAAACTCCTCTTGCATTTTGCGATGGTTTCTGTACACTATCAGTATAAGGGATATAGTAACTATAGTGTCAAGGGGCGCGGCATGGAAAAGAAAGAGAACCTGTTTTCGATCGGCGAGGTGGCCCGATACCAGAACATCTCCAAGCAGACGCTGATCTTTTACGACAAGGCGGGGGTGTTCCGCCCTGCCTGGGTGGACCCCGAAAACGGCTACCGCTACTACAGCGCCAGCCAGCTGGACTATCTCGACACCATTCTGATCATGAAGCAGATCGGCTTTTCGCTGCAGGAGATCAAGGCCCATATGCAGCACTATGACCTGGACAGCAGCCTGGCCATGCTGCGCCGGCAGCTGGACGTCATCGACCGCAAGGTGGCTGAGCTGAAACTGGTCCGCAGCCGGGTGCAGAACCGCTGCGACCAGATGGAGGCCGCCCGGGCCCACTGCGCCCCGGGGCAGCCCGGCATCGAACTGGAGGACGCCCCCGCCCAGGACCTCTTCTGCCTGCCGGTCCAAGCGCCCTATACCCTGCGGGAGATCAGCATCGCCACCAAGCAGTGCTTTGCCCGGGCCGCCGCCGAGGCGCTGCCCGTCTTTTTCCAGTGCGGGGTGGTGGTCCCGCTGGAAAAGATCAGGGCCGGGCGGTGCACCGAGGCGTCCCTGGCCTTTCTGCCCATCGAGCGGGGCGGGCCGGCCGAACAGGTCCGGCGGCTGCCGGCGGGGCGGCGGGCCTGCATCTACCATGTGGGGGACTACCTCTCGGAGGGGCAGTCCTATCGGAAGCTGCTGGACTGGTGCGGGGAACACCGGCTGCGGATCGTCTCGGACGCCTACGAGTTCTGCATCAACGACTACCTCACCACCCACGACGAGAGCGAGTATATCACCAAGATCGCCGTCTACGTGGAGGAAGAATAAAAAGGCCCCGGCTGCGTGCGCAAACGCGGCCGGGGCTTTGTGCTGTTATTCGGCGGTGTGGGAGAACCAGCGGCCGGAAGGGGCTTGTTCTTCCGTCGGTTCGGGCGGGGCGGGACGGGGGGTCAGCCGGACCTCGGTCACCCGGCGGCGGGCCGCATGGGTGACCACGCCATTGTAATTGCCCAGCCGGAAGCCGTCCCCCACCTTGGGCAGGTGGCCGGTCAGGTCCTGCAGAAGGCCGTTGACGGTGTTGGAGTCGGTCTCCTGGGGCGGGATGTCCAGCTTTTCGTAGAGGTCGCCGACGCTGGCGGTGCCGGCCACCAGCCAGCTGCCGTCGGGCTGCGGGCGGAAGTCCTCGACGGCCTGGTCGTGCTCGTCCCAGATCTCGCCCACCAGCTCTTCCAGGATGTCCTCGAGGGTGACGATGCCCTCGGTGCCGCCGTACTCGTCCACCACGATGGCGATGTGGTGGTGTTCCTCACGGAAGGTGCGCAGCATGGAGGAGATCTTGGTGGCGCCGGTGGTGAAGAGGGCGGGGGTGATCAGCTGCTGCCAGGCGTCCTGCCCGCGCAGCCGCGCCAGGGAGGCGTCCTTTTCGTGGACCACGCCCACGATGTTGTCGATGGTGTGATGGTAGACCGGCAGGCGGGAATAGCCCGACTCGGCAAAGACCTCGGCCAGCGCGTCGAAGGAGATGCTGTCCTTGACGGCGACGACGTCCACCCGCGGGGTCAGGATCTCGTCCACCTCGACGTCGTCGAACTCGATGGCGCTGCGGATCAGCTCGCCCTCCCGGTCGGTCAGTTCACCCTCGCTCTCGGCCTCCGACACCATGGTGATGAGCTCGCCTTCGGTGATGGCGTCCGGCTCGGCTTCGCTGTGGAAGCAGTGGGTGACCAGCTTGTTCCACAGGCCGAACAGGCCGGTGAGAGGGGCCAGCAGGGAGATGAAAAAGCGCATGAGGGGCACCGAAACGGTGGCCACCTTTTCGGGGATCTCCCGGGCCATGCTGCGGGGGCCGATCTCCCCGAACAGCAGGATGACCACCGCCAGCGCCACCGCCGAAACGATGGTGCCCCGCAGGGCCCCCAGGGGCCGGATCAAAAGCAGGACGCCCAGGGAGGCAGCGGCCAGGTTGGCGATGGTGTCGCCCACCAGGATGGTGGAAAAGAGCTTGTCGCGCTGCTGCGCCATGGCCAGCACCCGCGCGGCGGCCGCGTCCCCGTCCTCGGCCCGGCTCTTCATCCGGATCTCGTTCAGGGAGGAATAGGCCGTCTCCGAGGCGGAGAAAAAGCCGGAAAGGATGACCAGCACGACCAGCGCCGCGACGATCATAATACTGCCATCGTCCATAATGGATAGATCAACTCAACTTTCTTTTCTTGGCGTTTGGATACAGCAAAGCGCCTTCCACCGCCGGCTTCCGACGATGGAAAGCGCTTTCTGCTTCTTATGATAACATACTTGGGCGGCAGTTGCAAGCCAAACGGGCTATTTTGACCCCGCCTTTACCCTGCCTTTACCGCAAGGTAAAGCCGCTGCCGTCCCAGTCGACGGTCAGGGTTGCACCCTCGGCAAAGTCGCCGCGGATGATGGCCTTGGCCACGATGGTCTCGATGCGGCTCTGGATGAACCGCTTGATGGGACGGGCGCCGTAGACGCTGTCGTAGGCGGCGTCCAGAATGGCGTCGCAGGCCGCGTCGGTGACCTCCAGATGGAGATGCTTACCCTCCTCCATCCGGCGGCGCAGGTCTTCCAGCTGCAGCCGGACGATCTGACGGGCCTCGTCCTTGGTCAGGCTCTTGTAGTAGACGATCTCGTCCAGCCGGTTGAGGAACTCGGGGCGGAACTTGCTCCGCAGCAGCGCGTCGATCTGGCTGCGGGCCTCCTCGCTCAGCTCATTCGAGCCGGAGGCGCGGCGCTGCTCCAGGTCGCTGAGGATGATGTCGCTGCCCAGGTTGGAGGTCAGGATGATGATGGTGTTCTTGAAGTCCACCGTCCGGCCCTGGCTGTCGGTGATCCGGCCGTCGTCCAGCACCTGCAAAAGGATGTTGAAGACGTCGGGGTGGGCCTTTTCCACCTCGTCGAACAGCACCACGCTGTAGGGCTTGCGGCGGACCGCCTCGGTCAGCTGGCCGCCCTCCTCATAGCCGACGTATCCCGGAGGCGCGCCGATCAGGCGGCTGACGCTGAACTTCTCCATATACTCGGTCATGTCGATGCGGACCAGGTTCTTCTCGCTGTCGAACAGGCTCTCGGCCAGGGCCTTGGCCAGCTCGGTCTTGCCGACGCCGGTGGGGCCCAGGAAGAGGAAGCTGCCGATGGGCCGGTTGGGGTTGGCGATGCCGGCCCGGCTGCGCAGGATGGCCTCGCTCACCTTGGTGACGGCCTCGTCCTGGCCGATGACCCGCTTGTGCAGCACGTCGGCCAGGTGGAGCAGCTTCTCCCGCTCGCCCTCGACCAGCTTTTCGACCGGGATGCCGGTCCACCGGGCCACGATGCGGGCGATCTCCTCGTCGGTGACGCGGTCCCGCAGCAGGCTGGCCTCCTTCTTTTCGGCGGCCAGCTTTTCCTCGGCGGCCAGCTGCTTCTGCAGCTCGGGCAGGCGGCCGTATTTCAGCTCGGCGGCCCTGTTCAGGTCGTATTCGCGCTGGGCCTTCTCGATGTCGGCGTTGGTCTGCTCGATCTGCTCGCGCAGAGACTGCACCTTGCCGATGGCGTTTTTCTCGTTTTCCCACTGGGCCTTCATCTGGCGGAACTTGTCCTGCAGCTCGGCCAGCTCCTTCTCGATGTCCCGCAGCCGGCTCTGGCTGAGGGCGTCGGTCTCCTTTTTCAGGCTGACCTGCTCGATCTGCAGCTGGGTGATCTTGTGGGCCAGGTCGTCCATCTCGCTGGGCATACTGTCCATCTCGGTCTTGATCATGGCGCAGGCTTCGTCCACCAGGTCGATGGCCTTGTCGGGCAGGAAGCGGTCGGTGATATACCGGTCGCTGAGGGTGGCGGCGGCGATCAGGGCGCTGTCGTTGATCTTGACGCCGTGGAACACCTCATACCGCTCCTTCAGGCCGCGCAGGATGGAGATGGTGTCCTCGACGGTGGGTTCGTCCACCATCACCGGCTGGAACCGCCGCTCAAGGGCGGGGTCCTTCTCGATATACTGGCGGTACTCGTCGAGGGTGGTGGCGCCGATGCAGTGCAGCTCGCCCCGGGCCAGCATGGGCTTGAGCAGGTTGCCGGCGTCCATGGCGCCGTCGGTCTTGCCGGCGCCGACGATGGTGTGCAGCTCGTCGATGAAGAGGATGATCTGGCCCTCGCTCTTCTTGACCTCGTTCAGGACGCTCTTGAGCCGCTCCTCAAACTCGCCGCGGTATTTGGCGCCGGCCACCAGGGCGCCCATATCCAGGCTGAAGATGGTGCGGCCCTTGAGGTTTTCGGGCACGTCCCCGCGGACGATCCGCTGGGCCAGCCCCTCGGCGATGGCGGTCTTGCCGACGCCGGGTTCGCCGATCAGGCAGGGGTTGTT
>DXHQ01000045.1 GCA_019113345.1 Candidatus Faecalibacterium intestinigallinarum | reverse complement strand
AGGAAGGTCCTTTCCTTTCAAAGGCATTATAGCATACCCCCCCCGGTGTCAAGGCCCGATTTACTATTTTTTCGTTTTTGCTTTCTTTTCTTTACTCCGCGCCGAAGGCGCGAGAGTATATTTTGATTTTTATATGTTATTTTATGTATATTTATACGTTCTATCTCTATTTTTTATAGAGCGTGCCGGCCTTGACACCCCTCTCAGTCTCGCCGCCCTTGCGGGCGTCTCGCCAGCTCCCCCACGGGGGGAGCCAAGTGTACGCCCGTGGGTGTCGGGTAGGTAGCGGTGAGGCAAACTTTTCTGAAACTCTGCCTGACCGCCAACTTTGCCGCTGTTGACGATGGTGACTTGGCTCCCCCACGGGGGGAGCTGTCACAGGGGGCATCTGCCCCCTGTGACTGAGAGGGGTGCAAAAAGAAAAGCGCCCGCTTTCGCGGGCGCTCGGGGAAGTTTCACCAAAATTTCAGGATTGCATAAAATTTCTGTGAAAGAATGTTTTTACTTGGCGGTGTGGTAGCCGTCGGGGTTGTTCTTCTGCCAGTTCCAGCTGTCGGCGCACATATCCTCGATGCCGTACTCGGCCACCCAGCCCAGCTCGCGCTTGGCCTTGGAGGGGTCGGCGTAGCACTCGGCGATGTCGCCGGGGCGGCGGGCCTCGATGACGTAGGGCAGCTCATGGCCGCAGGCTTTCTCAAAGGCGTGCAGCACGTCCATGACGCTGTAGCCCTTGCCGGTGCCCAGGTTGCAGATGAAGAGGCCGCAGCCGGTCTCCAGCTTCCGGATGGCGCAGACGTGGCCGCGGGCCAGGTCCACCACGTGGATGTAGTCGCGGACGCCGGTGCCGTCGGGGGTGGGGTAGTCGTTGCCGAAGACGTGGACCTTTTCCAGCTTGCCGACCGCCACCTTGGCGATGTAGGGCATCAGGTTGTTGGGGATGCCGTTGGGGTCCTCGCCAATCAGGCCCGACTTGTGGGCGCCGATGGGGTTGAAGTAGCGCAGCACCGCCACATTCATGCTGGGGTCGGCCTTGCAGACGTCGGTCAGGATCCGCTCGGTGAACACCTTGGTGGTGCCGTAGGGGTTGGTGGTGTTGCCGACCGGGAAGTCCTCGGTGATGGGGACGCTGGCCGGGTCGCCGTAGACGGTGGCCGACGAACTGAACACAAAGTTGTGGCAGTCGTGCCGGCGCATGACGTCCAGGATGGTCAGGGTGCAGTTGAGGTTGTTGGAGTAGTACTCGATGGGCTTGTGGACGCTCTCGCCCACCGCCTTGTAGGCTGCAAACTGAATGACGGCGGTGATGTCGGGGCACTCGCTGAAGATGTGCTCGACGTCATCGGTCTTGGTCATGTCCGCCTCATAGAAGCGGAAGTCCTTGCCGGTGATCTGCTTGATGCGGTCCAGCACCACCGGGCAGGAGTTGTAGAAGTTGTCCGCCACGACGATGTCGTACCCCGCGTTCAGCAGCTCGATGCAGGTGTGGCTGCCGATGTACCCGGCGCCGCCCGATACCAAAATTGCCATAACAAACCATCCTCTCGATCAATCTGTAAAGTTTGCCCTGCCGGGGAGCGCCCCCGGCGCTTTCTGGTTACAGGATACCGCATCCGGGGCCGGGATTCCATGCCCGGCGCGGCCCTGTGCATGTATTTTTGTTGCGCTTTTTCTGTCTGCTGCGTGGTTCTGCGCTGTTTTTATGCGCTGTAAAATGAAACTTTCTGCCCTTTCAGATCACGCCGCACTGCTTGCCGGTGAAAAACCGCAGGGTGTTGGACACCCGGAACACCTTGCCCGCCCGTAGGATGGTGGAGGGGAACTCGGGGTGGGAGGGCGAGCAGGGGAAGTGCTCGGTCTCCAGACAGAAGCCGCCGTATTTCTGCATGGGGCGCAGCCCCTTGCCGGGGCTGGGGCAGTCCTGCAAAAAGTTGCCGGTGTACAGGTGGACGCCCGGCTGGGTGGTGTAGACCTTCATGCTGATGTTGCTCTCGTCGCAGGTGGCCCAGGCGCAGATGCTCTGCCGTGCGCCGGCCCGCGGGCGGTCGATGATGTAGCAGTGGTCGTACCCGTCGCCGACCATCCGGGTCTGCTCGCAGCCGGGGTCGATGTCCCGGCCGATGGCCTTGCCCTTGGTAAAGTCCATCGGGGTGCCCGCCACCGGCAGGATGCGGCCGGTGGGGCAGGTCTCCTCGTTGCTCTCCAGATAGTTGGAGGCGAACAGCTTGAGCCGCTGGTTCAGGACGGTGCCGCCGCCGTTCAGGTTGAAATAGGTGTGGTTGGTCAGGTTGACGATGGTGTCGGCGTCGGACGAGACCCGGTAATCCATCCGGAAGGCGTTGTCCGGGGTGAGGGTGTACCGGACCGCGATCTTCATGTTGCCGGGGAAGCCCTCCTCGCCGTCGGGGCTGTCGGCTTCCAGCAGCAGGGTGTCGCCGAAGGCTTTGACCGCGTAGGATTTGCGGGCAAAGCAGCCGTGCAGATGGTTGCGGCCGTTGTTGGCTTCCAGCTGGTAGGTCTTGCCGTTCAGGGTAAAGGCCGCCCCCTCGATGCGGTTGGCATAGCGCCCCACAAAGGAGCCGCAGTAGGTCGCGGTATCCAGTTCGTACTCCTGAATGGTGTCGTGGCCCAGCACCACGTCCACCGGCCCGCGCCTGGCCGGGACGATGATGTTCTTGATGATGGCCCCGTAATCCAGCACACTGACCGACAGTCCGCCGGGATTCGAGAGGATATACTCGTTGACCGGGTCCCCGCTGCGGGTGAACCCGAACAGTTTGGTTTCGATCTTGGCCATGATGTCTGCCTCCTTCCGCCAGCACGCGCCTTGCAGGCCGCGCCGCGCCGGCCAATACGGACCAGATGCAATAAACGATCCTTTTCCCTATGATTATATCACAATTTCAGCCGCTTTGCAGGGAAATATTTTGTGTCGGGAGTATAATTTTTCGGGAGTTCTTTGTTGAATTTCACAGGCCCCCTCCGCCGCCTGCGTGAGAGGCTATAGGGAACGGATTGAAAAAAAGCCCCGTCTTATCCCAACAAAACAGGACAAGGCAGGGCCTTTTGGCTGCTTTTTAAATCCCTACATCTTAAGCTCCCACGCGTGCGGGGGAGCTGTCAGCGCAGCTGACTGAGGGGGCCAGTGCAAGAGGAGCTGTCAGCGCAGCTGACTGAGGGGGCTCAGGCTTCGCCGGGCTTTTCGCCGGACTGCTGCGCCAGATACT
>DXHQ01000044.1 GCA_019113345.1 Candidatus Faecalibacterium intestinigallinarum | reverse complement strand
TACAAGATTTTAGATGAATAGGAGCAGCCCATGGCAACCGATCTTCAAAAAGAATTTTGCTCCCTCCGGGACACCTACATTGAAAAACAGTTCGGCCGGCTGAACGAGATGCAGCGGCAGGCCGTCTTTACCACCAGCGGGCCGCTGCTGATCCTGGCCGGCGCGGGCAGCGGCAAGACCACCGTGCTGGTCAACCGGATCGCCAATCTGATCCGGTTCGGCAGCGCCCACGGCAGCAGCTATACCCCCCGGCCCGCCGCCGACGAGGACCTGCGGGCCCTGCGCACCGCCATCATGACCGGCACCGACGTGCCCGCCTGGCTGGACGGGATGATGCGCTGCGAGCCGGTCCGCAGCTGGAACGTGATGGCCATCACCTTTACCAACAAGGCGGCCGGGGAGCTGAAAGCCCGGCTGCGCGCCATGCTGGGGGATGAGGAGGGGGACGAGGTGTTCGCCTCCACCTTCCACTCGGCCTGCGTGCGCATCCTGCGCCGCTACGCCGAGGAGATCGGTTGGCCCCGCAGCTTTACCATCTACGACACCGACGACGCCCAGCGGGTGATGAAAGCCCTGTACAAAGAGCACAACGTAGACGACAAGTTCTACCCCGTCAAGACCGCCCTCAACCAGCTGGGCCGCTGGAAAGACCAACTGCTCAGCCCGGCCGACGCCGCAAAGGAGGCTGCCGGCAAGACCAAGCTCGAGCTGGCCGCCCGGCTCTACGGCCTCTACGAAAAGCGGCTGCAGGAGGCCGGCGCCTTCGATTTCGACGGCCTGATCTACTACACCGTCCGCCTGCTGCAGGAGAACAAGGAGGCCCGGGACTACTACCAGAACCGCTACCGCTATCTGCTGGTGGACGAGTACCAGGACACCAGCGTGGCGCAGTTTAAGCTGGTCAGCCTGCTGACCGGACCCGAACAGAACATCTGCGTGGTGGGCGACGACGACCAGAGCATCTATCGCTTCCGGGGCGCGACCATCGAGAACATCCTCAACTTTGAGCGGTACTACCCCGGGGCCAAGGTCATCCGGCTGGAACAGAACTACCGCTCCACCTCCAACATCCTCAACGCGGCCAACTGCGTCATCAGCCACAACACCGAGCGCAAGGGCAAGACCCTCTGGACCAAAAACGGCGAGGGCGCGCCGGTCCACGTCTACCAGGCCGAGGACGACCGGGAGGAGGCCGCCCACATCGCCGAGGTGATCGGCCAGCACCTGCGGGCGGGCGGCAAACTGGCCGACCACGCCATCCTCTACCGGATGAACGCCCAGTCCGCCCCCATCGAAAACTATTTCACCCGCGCCGGCATCCCCCACAAGATCGTGGGCGGCCAGCGCTTCAACGACCGCAAGGAGGTCAAGGACATCCACTCCTATATGTCCATTGTGGCCAACCCCAAAGACGACGTCCGGCTGCGGCGGATCATCAACGAGCCGGCCCGCAAGATCGGCGCGTCGACGGTGGACGCCATCGCCGAGCTGGCCGGGCAGGAGGGCGTGAGCATGATGGACATCATCAGCCACGCCGACGAGTACGCCCGGCTGTCCCGCGCGGTGGGGCCACTGCTCAAGTTCTGGCAGATCTATCAGGCTTTGCAGGAGGCGCTGGATACCTGCCCGCTCGACCTCTTTGCTGAAAAGGTGATCGAGCTGACCGGCTACCGCCAGATGCTGCGCCAGCAGGCCGCCGCCGGCCACAAGGAGGAAGCCGAGGACCGGGAGAACAACCTGGCCCAGCTGGTCAACAACGTGAAGAACTACTGCGATACCCGCGGGGTGGACGCCAGCCTGGAGGGGTATCTGGAGGAGATCGCCCTCATCAGCGACATCGACAGCTACAACGCCGACGCCGACCAGGTGGTCATGATGACCATCCACTCGGCCAAGGGGCTGGAGTTCCCCTATGTATTCCTGGTGGGGATGGAGGAGAATATCTTCCCCGGGGCCATGAGCGTCTACACCGAGGAAGACCTCGAAGAGGAGCGGCGGCTGGCCTACGTCGGCATCACCCGGGCCAAAAAGGAGCTGTACATTTCCCACTGCGCCACCCGGATGCTCTATGGCCGCACCTGCTACAACGAGGCCAGCCGCTTTTTGGGCGAGATCGACCCGGAATACGTCGAGACCACCCGCAGCCCCGCCCTGGAACGGCCCAGCCGGCCCGGCTGGGGCAGTTTGGGGGATACGGTGCCGGGCGGCGCTTCGGGCTATTCGGGCCCGTCGGGCCGGGCTGCCCAGAGCGGCTACCTGAACCGGGAGTACAACGCCCCGGCCCGGGGGACGGCGAGGGGCGGCATGGGCCGCGCGCCGGCCTTCCCGGGGGCGCCTGCCGCCGCCCGTCCCGCCGCGCCCCGCCCTGCGGCATCCGCTGCCGGCAGCAAACGCTATGCGCCGGGGGATGTGGTGATGCACAAGGTGTTCGGCCGGGGCACCGTCACCCGGGTGACCCCCGCCGCCGGGGACTTTATCGTGGAGATTCGCTTTGACAAGGTGGGCGTGAAAAAGACAATGGCAAACTTTGCGCCCCTGACAAAAGTTTCGGAGGGAGAAGGATGATGACAGTCCGCCTGATCGCCCATACGCCCGAGCCGGAAAAGGTGGTGGCCGCGGCCGCCAAGCTCTGCTATTCCGACAGCCATATCCCCGACCTGCTGGACGGTCTGGACGAGGCCAGGACCGCCCGCTTTCTGGATATGCTGAGCGATCTGGGCCACGCCAGCCCCATCGAGCACGCCAGCTTCACCTTTGGCATCGAGGGGGTCAGCCGGTCGCTGCTGGCCCAGATCACCCGCCACCGCATCGCGTCCTTCAGCGTCCAGAGCCAGCGGTATGTAAGGCTGGACGACTTCCGCTATGTGGTGCCCCCCGCCATCGAGGCGGTGCCCGAGGCGAAAGCCGCCTTCCTCGCCGCGATGGAGCAGGACGCGGCCAGCTACCTCGACCTGGCCCACAAGCTGGAAGAGGGCCACGCCGCCCGCCTGATGGCGGAGGGAATGCCCGAACGGGAGGCCCGCCGCAAGGCCGAAAAGCTGGCCAACGAGGACGCCCGCTTTGCGCTGCCCAACGCCTGCGAGACCAAGATGGTGGTGACCATGAACGCCCGCAGCCTGCACAACTTTTTCCGGCTGCGCTGCTGCGAGCGGGCCCAGTGGGAGATCCGCGCCCTGGCCGAAGAGATGCTGCGGCTGGTTTACCCGGTCGCGCCGCATCTTTTCCGCACGGCGGGGCCGGGCTGCCTTGCGGGGCCCTGCCCCGAGGGCAGGATGTGCTGCGGCCATCCCGACGAGGTGCGGGAAAGATACCGCGCCCTGCGCCGGGAGGCCGAAGCATGAGCGCCGGAGAAAAGCGGGGCCGCCTGCTGGTCATCGAAGGACTGGACGGCAGCGGCAAGGCCACCCAGGCAAAGCTCCTGGCCGCGGCCCTTGCGGCCGACGGGCTGCCGGTGCGGCAGGTCAGCTTCCCGAACTATGCCAGCGAATCGTCGGCTCTGGTGCGGATGTATCTGGCGGGACAGTTCGGGCAGAAGCCGGACGACGTCAACGCCTACGCGGCCAGCAGCTTTTTCGCGGTGGACCGCTATGCCAGCTACAAGACCGACTGGGGTGCGTTTTACCGGGATGGAGGGGTCGTCCTGGCCGACCGGTACACCACCTCGAACGGGGCGCACCAGTGCTCGAAACTCCCGCCCGAAGCGTGGGACGGGTATCTCGAGTGGCTGTTCCGTTTTGAGTACGATCTTTTGGGGCTGCCCGCCCCCGACGCGGTGATCTACCTGCGGGTGGACCCCGCCGTCAGCCAAAAGCTGATGACGGCCCGCTACCACGGGGACGAGAGCCGGAAGGACATCCAGGAGCGGGACCTCGAATACCTGGCGCGCAGCCGCGCCGCCGCCGAGTACTGCGCCCGAAAGCTTGGCTGGCAGGCAGTGGAGTGCGCCCGAAACGGCGAGATGCGCCCGGTGGAAGAGATCGGGCGGGAGGTGCTGGCCCTGGCCCGCGCCGCCCTGGAATAAACAAGACCTGCAATCGGGCAGGAAAAGGGGGTATCCTATACGATGTTTCGGCTGATGGGGCCGTCCGACCTGACGGCCGTCAAGGAGCTGTGGACCGCCTGCCGGCATGACCCGGCAGACTGGGCCGAAAAGGCGATCCGGCGCTTTGCCGGGGAAGAAAACGTCTGGCTGGCCGAAGAAAACGGCGAAGTGCAGGCGGCGCTGCTGGCCGTGCCGGTGACGCTGCAAGGCCGGCCGGGGCGGTATCTCTGCGGGCTGTGCAGCCGGGAGGAACGGGCCGCCGCCGGACTGCTCGACTTTGTCTGCGCCGAGCTTGCCGGGACGGGCAGCGCCTTTCTGGCGGCTGCGCCGGGCGCGGCGCAGGCGGCGCTTTACGCCGCCCATGGCTTTGGCCGGGCCTTCGGGCTGCGGTGCCTGACAAGGGAGGTGCGCCGCAATCTGTGGAGCCAGGCCGAGTTCGACGCCGTCACCGCCAAAAAGCTGTGCGAGCTGCGCCGGCAGTACTGCCCCGGCTGCGTCGAGCTGGACGCCGGCCGGATGGCCGTGGTGCTGGGGGACCTGTACGCCCGGGGCGTCACCATCGTGTCAAACGCACGCGGGTACGGTCTCTACTTCCGGCAGGACGACACCCTTTATTTTCCCGAGCTGATGGCCGAGGACGACCGCGCCGCCGAGGTGCTGATGGAAGCCGCCCGCCAGAAGGAAGTGGTGGTGGAAAAGGCCGTCGTGACGGTGGGGGCCGACCAGCCCCTGTTTTACGGCGAGGGCACCCGGCAGGAGTACGGGATGATCCGCTTTGCCGCAGCGCCCTTTGATCTGACCGAGAGCTACATGCGCCTGATGCTGGCAGACTGACAACTGTACAAAGACGAGGAAACGCCCATGAAGGATGCGAACACGAGCAAACACACCGCCCCCCGCAGGAAAAAGCACCCCCTGCGGACTCTGCTTTTGCTGTTGCTGCTGGCCGCGGTGCTGGCGGCGGGAGGGCTGGCTTTCGCTTTCCGGCGGGAGATGACCGGCGGCGGGGCTGCCGGACAGACCGTCGCCGTCACCATCGAGCCGGGCAGCGGGGCGGGCGCCATCGCGGCCCGGCTACAGGAGGCGGGGGTGATCCGGTTCCCGCGGCTGTTCCGCTGGTATGTGGGCCGGCAGGGCGCGGCGCTGCAATACGGCACCTTCGAGCTGGAAAAGGGCGCTTCCTACGACGAACTGATCGAGGCGCTGTCGGTCTACGCCGCGGCAGAGTCGGTCCGGCTGACCTTCCCCGAAGGGACCACCGCCATCGCCATGGCGCAGCAGATGGAGGCGGCGGGCCTGTGCACCGCCGAGGAATTCCTCGAAGAGGCCAACGGCGGCGACTTCAGCGAGTTTGCCTTCTGGCAGTATGTGCCGGAGGAAGTGCCCGGCCGCTTTATGAAGTGCGAGGGCTATCTCTTCCCCGACACCTACGAATTTTTGAAGGACGGCGCCGTCCACGACTATGTGGCCACCTTCTACGCCCGGTTTGACCAGATGATGACCGGGGAGATCTACGCCGCCCTCGAAGCCGAGGGGATGACCCTGCACCAGCTGATCACCCTGGCCTCCTTTGTGCAGGAGGAAGCCGGCAACGACCAGGACAGCAACGTGGCGCAGGTCTTCCGCAACCGGCTGGCCGAGGGCTCGCCCTACCCCCGGCTGGAGAGCAATGTCTCCAGCTACATCCAGAGCGACGAGGACAACAACTATCTCTGGAACTGGGTGGCCCCCTGGTACGGCGGGTGGGACAAGATCCCCGCCGAGATCGTGGCCGCCTACGACACCTACAGCTGCACCGGGCTGCCGGCCGGCCCCGTCTCCAACCCCGGGATGGACGCCATCCGGGCCGCCCTTGACCCGCAGCCCGACCCCGAGGCAGAGGACGCCTATTTCTTTGTCACCGACCTGACCGGCCGGTACTACTACGCCCACACCCTGGCCCAGCACCAGGCCAACGTCCGCGCCGCCCGGGCCGTCAACGCCGGGCTGTGACCGCCAACAAAAGAGAGGAACACCATGCTACAGATACCGGAACTGCTGGCCCCCGCCGGGGACCTGGAACGGCTGCGCTACGCCGTCTGCTACGGGGCGGACGCCGTCTACTGCGCCCTGCCCGAATTCGGGATGCGGGCCGCGCCCGCCAACTTCACCCCGGAACAGCTGGCCGAAGGGGTGGTCTACGCCCACGCCCGGGGCCGCAAGGTCTACCTGACCCTGAACACCCTGCCCACCAACGAGGAGGCTGCCCGGATGCCCGACGCCATCCGGGAGGCGGCCGCCGCCGGGGTGGACGCCTTCATCGTGGCCGACCTGGGGGTGCTGGACGCCTGCAAGACCTATGCCCCCGACGTCGACGTCCATATGTCCACCCAGACCGGCATCACCAACTATGCGGCCGCATCGGCCTGCTATAAGATGGGGGCCAAACGGGTGGTGCTGGCACGGGAGCTGAGCCTGACCGACATCGCCGCCATCCGGGACAAGACCCCGCCCGAGCTGGAGCTGGAAGCCTTTGTCCACGGGGCAATGTGCATGAGCGTGTCGGGGCGGTGCCTGCTGTCCAACTATCTGGCCGGCCGGGACGCCAACCGCGGCCAGTGCGCCCAGCCCTGCCGCTGGAAGTACTACCTCAGCGAGGAGACCCGCCCCGGTCAGCTGTACGAGATCGGGGAAGGGGAGGGCGGCAGCTACATCCTGAACGCCAACGACCTGTGCACCGCGCCCTTCCTCGATCTGCTCTGCAAGGCGGGGGTGGACAGCCTCAAGATCGAGGGGCGGGCCAAGACCTTCTACTATGTAGCCAGCGTAACCGCGGCCTACCGCCGCGCGCTGGACCAGGTGCTGGCCGACCCCTTTGCTGAGGACTTTGAGCTGGACGGGCGCGCGCTGGACGAGCTGACCCGCACCAGCCACCGGCCCTATTCGCCGGGGTTCTACTTCGGGCCCGGGATGGCCCGGCAGAACACCTCCACCGCCGCCTACATCCGGGAGTGGGAGTTTGTCGGCACGGTGGACCGGTGGGAAAACGGCGTCGCCTTCTGCCAGCAGCGGGGCAAGTGGTCCCTCGGGGACACCCTGGAGGCCCTGACCCCGGACGGCAGCGCCGTTCCGCTGCACCCCGACTGGATCAAAAACGCCGCCGGCGAGGAGGTCTCCTCCACCCCCCACGCGATGGAGACCTACACCATCCCCACCCCCGAGCTGCCGCCCATGAGCCTGCTGCGCAAAAAGAACTGAGCTGCGGGGGCCTTTCTGTCGAAAAAGTCCCGCTCGGACGACATGTGCGTACGAGCGGGACACATACAGGGAAATGGAGCGCTGAGAGTGTGCGCGGCTACAAAGCCGCGTGCACAGTTCAGCGCTTCATTTTGTCGAAAAGGGGGATACCAGGGGGGAAGGATTTCTGACCTGCGTATGCAGGCAGAAATGGGTCCCCCCTGGAGCGTGACGCTTTTGCGGCACGCTAAACACAGACCGCCCCGGGTATCCTGGCAGAAACCAGGAAATCCGGGGCGGTCCGTTGTATAAGGAGAAAGAAAATGTCAGTCGGAGAGGGCGTCGAGGGCCGCGCGGGCGGCACGGACGGCGTCGGAGTCGGTCTGCCAGAGCTCGAACTCGTCAAAGCCGGGCAGGCCCATCGGCACCCCTTCCCGGCGGAAGACCATCCGGCTGGGGATCCGCTTTTTGCCCGAGAGGTGGCAGGCGGTGACCCCCGTCTCCCGGACGAGGGCCGGGATATTCCGGGCGTTGACGCCGGCGCCGGCCAGAATCTCGATGCGGCCGGCCGCCTGCTGCTGCAGGCGGGCCAGCAGGGCCCGGCCCTCCCAGGCCGAGGCGGCCTGGCCGCTGGTCAGGATGGTGGCAAGGCCCAATTCACAGGCGCCCTCCAGGCAGAGGGTGGCGTCGCGGCAGACGTCGAAGGCGCGGTGGAGGGTGACCACCACCGGCCTGCCGGCCTGCCGGGCCGCCTTGCGGGCCGAGCTGCAGATGCGCTGCATGGCGTCAAGGTCGAGGTCGCCCGCAGGGGTCAGCACCCCGGTGACGATGCCGTCGGCCCCGGCGGCCACCAGTTCGGCCGCGAGGGCTTCCATCTGGGCCAGCTCCCACCGGTCGTAGCAGAAGTCCCCGGCGCGGGGGCGGAGCAGGGCCCGGACGGGCAGCCCCGTCTCGGCCTTGACCTGCCAGACCAGGGCGGCGCTGGGGGTGGTGCCGCCGACGGCGAGGTCGGCGCAGAGTTCCAGCCGGTCGGCCCCGCCGGCCCTGGCGGCCAGGGCGCTGGCGGTGCTGTCGACGCAGACTTCCAAAATGTTGTGGGACATCTTACTTCACGCTCTCCAGGAAGCGGACAAAGCCTGCCTGGCCTGCCTCGTCCCGCTTGTAGACGCCGGCGTCCTCCAGCACCTGGGCAAAGACGTGGCCGATCTCCTCTTCCACGATGGCGTGGACGTTGCCGGCATCCAGCTCGGGGTGGCGGGCCAGGACTTCGCCCGCCCACTCGGCGTGCTTCTGGATGGCTTCGCCGTACTGTTCGACGGGGGTGCGGGCCGCGAGGGCGACCTCCAGCTCGGCCATTTCGGCCTTGAGGCGGCTGGGCAGGACGGCCAGGCCCATGACCTCGATCAGACCGATGTTCTCCTTCTTGATGTGGTGGAGCTTGGCGTGGGGGTGGAAGACGCCCAGCGGATGCTCGGCGGTGGTGATGTTGTTGCGCAGCACCAGGTCGAGCTGGTACTTGCCGTCCCGCATCCGGGCGATGGGGGTGATGGTGTTGTGGGGCTCGCCGTCGGTCTCGGCAAAGATAAAGCAGCTCTCGTCCGAGTAGCCGCGCCAGGCGGTCAGAATTTTGTCGGCCAGGTCGACCAGCTTCTCGTCGTCTTCGCTCGTCAGCCGGATGCAGCTCATCGGCCAGCGGACGATGCCGGCTTCGACCTCTTCATAGCCGGGGAAGGTCCAGGGCTTTTCGATGGGGGCCTTGGCCATGGCGAACTCGTAGTGACCGCCCTGGAAATGGTCGTGGCTGAGGATGCTGCCGCCTACGATGGGCAGGTCGGCGTTGCTGCCCACAAAGTAGTGGGGGAACTGCTCGACAAAGTCCAGCAGCTTGCGGAAGGTGGCACGCTCGATCTTCATGGGGGTGTGCTCGCTGTTGAAGACGATGCAGTGCTCGTTGTAGTAGACGTAGGGGCTGTACTGGAAGTTCCAGTCGCTGTCGTTGATGGTGATGGGGATGATGCGGTGGTTCTCGCGGGCGGGATGGTTCATCCGGCCGGCGTAGCCCTCGTTCTCCATGCAGAGCTGGCACTTGGGGTAGGCGCTCTGGGGGGCGAGCTTGGCCGCCGCAATGGCCTTGGGATCCTTTTCGGGCTTGGAGAGGTTGATGGTGATATCCAGGTCGCCGTAGGGGGTGGAAGTGACCCACTTGAGGTCCTTCTTGATCCGGTAGCGGCGGATGTAGTCGGCGTCCTGGCAGAACGCATAGAACCAGTCGGTGGCGGCGCGGGGGCTCTCTTCCTCATACTTTTCCCAGAAGTTGGCCCGCACGATGCTGGGCCGCGGGGTGAGCACCCCCATCAGTTTGGTGTCGAAGAGGTCGCGGGCGACCGAGTTGTCCTCGCAGACGCCGCGGGCCACCGCGTCGTCCACCAGGGCGGTGAGGATGCTCTCGAGGTCGACGTAGTAGCAGTCGCCCTCCGGCTCCTCAAAGCTGTCCAGACCCATGGTCATGAGCAGCTGGTTGCGGATGTAGATCTCGTCGTCGGGCTGGATGAGGCCGGTATCAAGGCCGTAGTTGACCAGCTGCTGGATGGTATTGGAAATCACAGAACGGCACCTCCTTCGGGGCGGATGGAGAGAACATGGCACCGGCCCTCGCCGATGATGGCTTCGATGCCGGCTTTGAACGATGCGAGCTTGTCGAGGGGGACAAAGGCCTGGACGGTGCCGGCAAAGCCGCCGCCGTGGACCCGGACAGCCCCTTCGCCGCCGAGCAGGTGCTTGGCCGCCGCGATGGTGACGGCCACCTCCTGGTGCTTGGTGTAGCCGGCGGGGATGACGTTCTGCAGGTATTCCCAGCTGCTGCGGCCCGACTCGTTGACCAGGGCGAGGAAGGTCTCGAAGTCGCCCGCACGGAGGGCGGCCACCTGCTTTGCCACACGCTCGTTGTCGGCGTAGATGTGGAAGGCGCGCAGGACGGCCCGGTCGCCGCAGGCCTTGCGGCAGGCGGGGATGTTGGCCAGGAAGGTTTCGAAGGGGACATTGCGCAGCACGTCGCCGCCGCAGACGGCGGCCACCGCGCGGCAGTCGGCCGGGATGGCGGCGTACTCGTCGGTCAGGTCGGCGTGGTCGGCGCCCGAATCGAGGATGCACAGGGCCAGCCCCGCCTTGGAGAAGTCGACCTCGACCGGCTCGACCACCGGCTTTTCGGGGTCGGCAAAGTCGATGGTGATGATGTTGCCGACGCTGGAGGCCATCTGGTCCATCAGGCCGCAGGGCTTGCCGAAGTAGACGTTTTCGGCCCACTGGCCGATCTGGGCGATGGCGATGGGGCTGACCTTTTCCTCCATGAACAGCTCGTTCAGGATGGTGCCGATCAGCACCTCGTAGGCGGCGCTGGAGGAAACGCCGCTGCCCTTGGGCACGTTGGAGGTGACATAGACGTCGAGGCCGGCCAGATGCGCGCCGCGCTGAGCAAAGGCGGCGCACTCGCCCCGCAGGATGGCGGCGCTCGTGTTTTCCTCTTCCTTGCGGGCGGCGAGGTCGGCCAGGTCGATGGTGCACAGGGGATACCCCTCGCTCTGGACCCGCAGCTGGCCCAGCTCGTTGGGGCCGGCGGCCGCGATCATATCAATGTTGACGCTGCCGGCCAGCACCCGGCCGTGCTGGTGGTCGGTGTGGTTGCCGCCGATCTCGGTGCGGCCCGGCGCGCTGAACAGAGCGGCGGCCGGGTGGGGGCCGAAAGCGGCCTCCAGCCCGTCGAGGGCGGCGGCGTAGCGTGCCGCCTGGGGCGCGGTGTCCTCGGGCGCGCAGCAGTAGAGGGAGGCAAGACGGGCGGCGTGGACGCCTGCGGCCAGCTCCTCTTTCCAAATACGGACATCCTTCATGTTGGTATCCTCCTTAACACACGGTGCGGGGGCCGAAGGAGCGGCCCCGGGGGTTTCTACATCTTAACTATAAAGGATTTCGGGACAAAATGAAATGTATTATTGTTGCCTGTTGATGCAAAGTTGGCAAAAAACCGGGCCGGGCTGCACAGCTGATATGGAAGTTGCTTTTCACAAAAACTTCTCCGCACCGAAAAGAGCTTTTAGGATGTTTGGCCGGAAGGGAACGGTGCAGTGCGCAGTGATAAAAAAAGTCCCGCTCGGCCGACATGTGCGGACGGGCGGGACACATACAGGGAAATTTGACGCAGAGAGTGTGCGAGGCCCGCTCGGGCCGAGTGCATGGTTCTGCGGCAAATTTTGTCTAAAAGGGGGATACCAGGGGGGAAGGATTTCTGACCTGCGTATGCAGGCAGAAATGGGTCCCCCCTGGAAATGCTTTAGAGTTGCTGGAGAATGTTGTAGATGCCCTCGGCCAGCTCCTGGCCCAGGCCAAAGACGGCCCGCGCCGCCGTGAAGAAGAGGGCGGGCACAAAGGTGAAGGAGAAGGCCAGCACCGAGGAACCCCGATAGAAATCGGTCAGATGCAGGCTGTCGAGGAAGGCGCCGACCGCCTCGGTGACAGGGCCGCCGCCGGTGAGGGCGCGCTGCTCGGCGGGGTCGATGGGGGCGCAGTGCGCAGGCATACGAAGATTCTGCATACAAACAGCTCCTTTCTTGATGAGATGCGCGAAGAGAGAAAGCGGCGTCAGGCAGCTGCGGGCAGGGCGCCGGCCTCGGTGGTCTGCGCGGGCGCGGCAAACGCATCCTGGAAGGCCTTGACCAGCGGGTCGACCAGCTGCATATAGTAGTAGGACGCCATGCTCAGGCCGTACAGGCCGCCCAGCAGGCCGGTGACGCCCAGCATCACCCACTGGTGGCTGTTGAGGGAAGAGAAGAAGTCCTTCATGATCTTGCCGCCGGATTTGAGGGTGGTGCCCACAAAGGCGTTGGTGACCATGGCCACCCCGGCCGAGAAGAACGCGCCGCCGAGGAACATCAGGCCGTTGACCACGACGTTGACGCCGAACTGGATGACCTGCTCCTGGGTGATGTTGAACAGTGCGCCGCCGTCGAGGTAGACCATTTCCTCCTGCGGGACAAGGGCGTAGTGCGCGGGCATGGCAAGCGTGCCCGAAGTAGTGGTATATTCCATAAGTAGGGCTCCTTTCAAGTAGGCCCCGCAGCAGGCCGCGGGAACTGGGTTACCCCGATTATAGCATATCCGGCAAAAAACAACAAGGCATCGCGCAGCCGTCCCAGGACGCAGTTTGTGATACAGTTGTGAAAATTTGCGCCTTAAATCATCGTTCCTGCGCAGAAAACACAAAAAAGCCCCGTCCGTCTCCCTGTGAAAAAATGTTGGTGTGCAATCTTTTGGACAGCGGGGCAAAAAGGTGGAGGACGCTATATTTTGCGCAGCACTTCCCAGGCGGACATCAGAATGCCGGCGGGCAGGGCTTTGGCGGCGGCGCGGTGGAAGGTGCAGACGGGACCGGGGGTGGAGACGGCGCGGCCCCGCCGGCTGTCCAGCAGGGCGCGGGCCACCACCCGGCGGCTGCGGGAGGCAAGCGGAAAGTGCCGGACGGCCGGCGTCCCGGCGGCCGGCGTCGCCGTCGGGATAAAGGCGGTGTCCTTGACCCAGTAGGGGCAGACGGCAGTGACCGTGATGCGCCGGCGGCGCAGCTCCCGGCCGAGGGCCAGGCTGTACCGGTAGAGGAACGCCTTGCTCGCGGCATAGACGTTCAGATAGGGGAAGGGCTGGAAAGCCGCGGTCGAGCAGATCTCCAGGATGCGGCCGCCCGCCTTCATGTAGGGCAGGCAGGCCATGGTCACCTCGACGGCGGCGGTGCAGTTGAGCCGGATGATGGCGGCGCTGTCCTGCCGGGAGACCTGCCGGTAGTCTCCCATCCGCCCGAAGCCCGCCGCGCAGACCAGCACCGACACCTCGGGCCGGGCTGCGGCGAGAGCGGCTTCCAGCCGGCCGGCCGCGCCGTCGGCGGCAAGGTCCATGGCCAGCACCCGCAGGGGGACGGGGCTTTCCCGGCGCAGGGCCTCCAGCTGAGGCTGCCGGCGGGCGATCACCCAGATCTCCTCCAGCTGCTTTTCCTGCCGGGCCAGCTGGCGGACAAATTCCCGGCCCAGCCCGCTGGACGCGCCGGTCACCACGGCGATCTTCATGGCAAACCCTCCTTGTTTCTGTGATTGGTTATTCCTTGGTGGTCCAGGTCAGGTCCAAAACGGGGCCGTAGGGGTCAAAGACCAGGCCCTCCACTCCGTCGGCGATCAGGAGCCGTTTCTGCTGGGCAAAGAGGGGGACGGCCGCGCAGCTTTCCAGCAGCTGGCGCTCGGCCTGGGCCAGCAGGGCGCAGCGCACCTCGCTGGAAGGGGCCGCGGCGCTCTGGGCCAGCAGGGTCTCGTAGCCGGTGTCGTCATAGCGGGCAAGGCCCTCGGGGCCGAAGCTGCGCAGCAGGCTGTAGACGCTGCCGTCGGTGCATTCCACCGGGGCCAGGGCGATGGCGTAGTCGCCGCCGGCGATCCGCTCGGCAAAGGTCTCCTCGTCCACCTCTTCCAGCGAGAAGAAGAGGGAGAGCTCCCGCTGCCAGACGCTGTTGAGGGAGGAAGCCGCCTCGGTCAGGCCGGCCCCGGCCGGCACCAGCAGGGTGATGCCCATCAGGTCGGCGCTGGTGACCGTTTCCCGCGCGCTGCGGTAGAGGGCGTAGGCGCTGCCGAGGGCGGGGGAGGGGTCTCCGGCCGTCTCGCGGTAATCGAGGGAGCCCACCGTGAGCCCCTCCGGCACCAGGCCGGAGGCCGGGGCGTAGAGGGCCTCGTTCACCGGCAGGACGGCCAGCCGCGCCGCCGAGGCCAGCGCCTGCCGCAGCAGGACATTGCGCAGGGCGGGCTGTTCGGTGTTGAAGAGCAGACACCAGGTGGTGTCCGAATAGCTGACCGACCGCAGGGAGGTGGCCGCGTCCGTTTCGTCGAGGACGGCGGTGCACCGCTCGTTCAGGATCAGCTCCTCGGCGGTCTGAGCGCTGCCGGTGTTCTGCACCAGGCGCAGGCTGTCCACCAGGCCGTCCGAACCTTCCCGCCGGAGGAACAGGCCGCCGGAGGTCCAATTATAAAGGTAAAAACTGCCGCTGGAAAGGGTGGTGTCGGTGGTCAGGCCGTAGCTGCCGCCGGTGCTCTCGAAGAAGGCCTCGTCGCAGGGCATGGCCCCGGGCAGGGCCAGTTTGGTCAGAAAGCTGTCGTCCGGCTCGGCGAGGGTGAACTCGACCGTCCGCTCGTCGACGGCCCGCACCCCGAGGCTCTCGGGCCCGGACAGACCGGCCAGCACCGCGCCGGCCCCCGCAAGGGCGGCGAACTCCACCGCATAGGGCGAGGCCGTCTCGGGCGAAAAGACCCGCTGGAAGGCGTAGACAAAGTCCTCGGCGGTGATGGCGTAGTCGGTCGCATCGCCGCGGGAGGCCCGGTAGAAAAGATCGGGCCGGAGAGTAAAGGCATAGCGCAGGCCGTCGGAAGAGACGGTCCAGCTTTCGGCCAGGTCGGGCTGGGGCTGACCGTCGGCATCCAGCCGGACCAGCCCGCCGCAGAGGTTGGTGCAGGCGATGACGTCCTCGGGAGCTGAGGCGACCTGGGGGTCGAGGTTTGCGGGGATCTCCTCCACGAACCAGGTGAAGCTGTTGACCCCCGAGCCGGCGGTGCAGCCGGCCAGCGCCAGCAGGCAGCCGGCCGCCAGCGCGGCGGCCAGGATACGTTGCAGAATATGTTTCAAGGTTTGCGTCCTTTCTGTCAAGAAGATACACCCCCAGTGTAGCAGAAACGCCATGAAATGACAACCGACATTTGACGCCTCTTTTGGAAATTTCGTTGCCTGCGCCCTTCCCGGCCGGCTGCGGCGCGGCGGGGCACAAACCCGTTGCCAACGGCTTCTAAAAGATGTATAATGAGCGGTGTGCCTACAATAGAAGGGGCTGCGGGCCCCGGGAGGGAGTTTGTGATGGAGAAAGAACAGCAGCAGCTCGCCGCACTGGTGCGCGGCAAAAAGGTGGCCTTCATCGGCGCGGGGGTCAGCCACAAGACCCTGATCGAGGAATTTGTGGGCCTCGGGGCCGAGGTGACCCTCTGCGACAAAAAGCCGTCGCTGGAGGCCTTCGGCGAGTACGCCGGCACCCTGCGCCGGCTGGGCGTCCGGCTCAGCCTGGGCGAGGGGTATATGGAGGGCTTCAAGGGCCAGGACATCATCCTGCGCACCCCCGGCTTTGAGTATTACCAGAAGCCTTTGCAGGACGCCATCGCCGCCGGCGCCATGGTGACCAGCGAGGTGGAGCTCTTTTTCGACTTCTGCCCCTGCGAGATCGTGGCGGTGACCGGCTCGGACGGCAAGACCACCACCACCACCCTGATCAGCGAGATGTTCAAGGCGGCGGGCCGCCGGGTGCATTTGGGCGGCAACATCGGCGCGGCGCTGCTGCCCATGCTGCCCGAAGTGGCCCCGGAGGACGTCGCGGTGGTGGAGCTGTCCAGCTTCCAGCTCATCAGTATGCGCAAGAGCCCCCGGGTGGCGGTGGTGACCAACGTCACCCCCAACCACCTCGACCACCACAAGGATATGCAGGAGTATATCGACGCCAAGCGGAACATCCTGCTCTACCAGACCCCGCCCTGCCGGGCCGTGCTGGGGTATGAAAACGAGATCACCCGCGCCATGCAGGCCGACTGCAGGGGGGAGCAGGTCTGGTTCACCCGGCTGCACGAGACAGACAACGGCGCTTTCCTGCGGGCGGACGGGATGCTCTGCATGGCCGAGGGCGGGGCGGTGACTCCCTTCCTCGCCCAGAAGGAGGTCAAGCTGCGGGGACTGCACAACATTGAGAACCTGCTGGCCGCCGCCGCGGCGGTCTGGGGGCGTGTGCCGGTGGAGGCCATCCGGCAGGTGGGCAGCACCTTTACCGGGGTGGAACACCGGATCGAGCCGGTCCGCACCCTGGACGGGGTGACCTGGTACAACGATTCCATCGCCACCAGCCCCACCCGGACCATCGCCGGGCTGCGCAGCTTTGACCAGAAGATCATCCTGATCGCCGGCGGCTATGACAAAAAGATCCCCTACCAGCCGCTGGCCCCCGAACTGCTGGCCCATGTCAAGACCCTGGTCCTGATGGGCGCGACCGGCCCCCGCATCGAAGAGGCTGTCCGGGCCGAGCCCGGCTTTGCAGCCAGCGGTCTTGCCATCCTGCACGCCGGCAGCATGGAGGAGGCGGTGGCCCTCGCCCGCGCGGCGGCCAAACCCGGGGACATCGTCAGCCTCTCGCCGGCTTCGGCTTCCTTCGACGCCTACCCCAACTTCGAGGCCCGGGGCCGCCACTATAAACAGGTGGTCAACAGCCTGTGATCGCCCGGGCCGTCACCCCGCAGGGGAAAAAGCGCTTTCTCCGGGCCTGCCGGGGCGCGCCCTGTTTTGAGGTGCTGCTGCCGGTCGAACGCAGCCTCTTTGCCCGCAGCCAGCCGGGCCGGTTCTATGCCGGACCTTCGCTGGCGCTGGACATCGGCGGGGCCGACGCCCTGGCCGCCGGCGGGGCGGACCCCGAAGAGCTGGCCGCCTTTTTGCACTTTTGCGGCTGCGGCTCCCTCATCACCAGCGGCACCGCCCCGGCCGGCTGGCGCAGCGCCGGGCAGCTGACCTGCTTTGCCCTGCCGGCGGGGCGGCTGCTGCCCCTGCCTCCGGCCGACGAGGCCCTGTGGGGACGCCTCGTCCTCGAGACCGAACCGGCGGCCGGGGCCCTTGCGGCCTTCCTCTACCCGGCGGGGCCGGCGCGGGACGACTACTACTCGGCCCTGTGCACAAAGCGCAGCCGGGGCTTGGCCCGGGTCTGGGCCCTGACGCTGGACGGGCAGATCGCCGCCACCATCGGGGCCTACGCCATCCGGGGCGGAAAAGCCTACCTGGCCTGCGGCTGCACCGACCCCGAACTGCGGGGCCGGGGCGCGGGCGGACGGCTGGCCGCCCTCTTTGCCAACGCCCTCGCGGCCGAAGGGCTGGAAGTCTGTCTGGCCTGCTGCCCCGAGCGGGTGGGCTTTTACACCCGGCTGGGCTTTCAGGCCGCCGGCAGCCTTGGCCGCTATCTCTCCCCATGAGAAAGGAATTGTATGCTGGAACGTTTTTTTGACTACAAACCCGAGGTCCTGGCCCTGGACGAGCAGGCCATGGCCCTCTGCGCGCCCTACTTCCGCCAGGCCGAAGAGGTGCGGGACTACAATCAGCTCAAGATGCTGCGGGCCTTTGCCGACAACCAGATGTCGGCCACCGATATGCTGGGCACCACCGGCTACGGCCTGTGGGACACCGGCCGCGCCAAGCTGGAAGCCATCTTTGCCCAGGCCATGGGCTGCGAGGACGCTCTGGTCCGCAGCCAGTTCATGAGCGGCACCCATGTGCTGGCGGTGGCTCTCTTCGGCCTGCTGCGGGCGGGGGACACCCTGCTGGCCGCCACCGGCCGCCCCTATGACACCCTGGAAGGGGTGATCGGGATCGACGGCAAGGGCGAGGGCACCGGCACCCTGACCGACTACGGCATCCGCTACGAGGAAGTGCCCCTGCGGCCCGATTTCACCCCCGACTACGAGGCCATTGCGGCGGCGGCTCCCCGGGCCAAAGTCTGCCACATCCAGCGCAGCCGCGGCTATATGCAGCGCAACGCCTTCGACCTCGAGACCATCCGCAAAGTGGCCGACGCCGCCCGCAGCGCCAACCCTGAGATCATCGTCTTTGTGGACAACTGCTACGGCGAGTTCACCCAGACGGCCGAGCCCTGCGCGGCCGGGGCCGACCTGATCGCCGGCAGCTTCATCAAGAATCCGGGCGGCGGCATCGCTCCCACCGGCGGCTACATCGCCGGGCGGCGGGACCTGGTCGAGCAGTGCGCCTACCGGCTCAACGCCCCCGGCCTCGGCAAGGACTTGGGCTGCACCCTCGATACCGCCCGCGAGATGTACCTGGGCTTTTACTACGCGCCCGGCGTCGTCTGCGAGGCGATCAAGACCGCCATCTATGCCCAGTGCCTGCTGGAGCTGGCCGGGGCAAAGCCCGTGCCCCGCTACTGTGAGGCGCACAACGACATCGTCACCTGCTTCGACGCCGGCAGCGCCGACGCGCTGGTGGGTTTCTGCCGGGGCATTCAGGCGGCCAGCCCGGTGGACAGCTACGCCCTGCCCGAGCCCTGCCCCGAGCCGGGCTACACCGACGAGGTGATCATGGCCAGCGGCAGCTTTACCCAGGGCAGTACCATCGAGCTGAGCTGCGACGGCCCCATGCGCGCGCCCTACACCTGCTATCTGCAGGGCGGGCTGAACTTTGCAGCCAGCCGCGCCGGCGTCCTGCTTGCGGTCCAAAACGCCTATTTTTCGGCGTAAGACATACATCAAAGCAAAAGGATAGTGAAAACGATGAACGTCACCCCCATCACCCCGGCCCTGCTCGCACAGATGGAGCAGGGCTACCAGAGCCGGCCGGACCTGACCGTCCTGTCCAACGCCATCAGCCGCACCGATTTGGACGACGCGGCCTTTGTGCCCGCCGCGGCGGCAAAGCTGCGGATGGACTTCTCGGTCACCGTGCCCACCACCGGCATCACCAATCAGAAAAAGAGCGGCCGCTGCTGGATGTTCTCGGTCCTCAACGCCCTGCGGGAGGAGGTCATCCGGGGCTGCGGCCTCGAATCCTTCGCCTTCTCGGCGTCCTACATGGCTTTCTACGACAAGCTGGAAAAGTGCAACCTCTTCTATGAGAACATCCTGCACTTTGCCGGGCAGGAGCTCACCGACCGCGAGACCTGGACGCTGCTGGGCAGCCCCCTGCCCGACGGCGGCCAGTGGGACATGGTGGCAAGCCTGGTGCGCAAATACGGCGTGGTGCCCGAATGGGTCATGCCCGAGAACGTCCACTCCTCCGGCACCGCGCAGTACCGCAGCATTCTGGAGCGCAAGCTGCGCAAGGACGCTCTGGAACTGCGGGAACTGGCCCGCGCCGGCAGAGACACCGCCGCCCGCCGCGCCGCCATGCTGCAGGAGGACTACAACGCCCTCTGCATCCTCTACGGCCAGCCGCCCCGGACCTTTGACTTCGAGTACACCGACAAGGACAAGCACTACCACTGCGACCGCGGACTGACCCCGCAGGCGTTCTTTGAAAAGTATGTCCACTACGATTTCGACGCCTACCTGCCGGTCATCTCGTCGCCCATCCATGAGATGAACCGCACCTACTGCCAGCCCTTTATGGGGGACGTGGTGGAGGAAAATATGTTCTGGCTCAACCTCCCCCAGGAAGAGCTGGAGGAGCTGACCGTCCGTCAGCTGCAGGCCGGCGAGCCGGTCTGCTTCAGCTGCGACTGCCACCCCGACCGCGACCGCGCCCACGGCTATTGGGACCCCGACAGCTTCCAGTATGGGGCGGTGCTGGGCGGGCTGGACCTCGCCATGGACAAGGCGGCCCGGCTGACCAGCCGCGAGAGCACCATGAACCACTGCATGATGTTCTGCGGGGTCAACCTCGGCGCAGACGGCCGGCCCGACCGCTGGAAGATCGAAAACAGCTGGGGCGACGCCGCCGGCCAGAAGGGCTACTTCATCGGCAGCGAGAAGTGGTTTGCCGCCTACGTCTACCAGTGCGTCATCCGCAAGGACCTGCTCAAGCCGGAACAGCGCGCCCTGCTGGACCAGCAGCCCCTGCCCATGCCCCTGTGGGACCCGCTGGCCTGATGCCGTACCTCTGCCGGTATGATTCCCCCCTCGGGCCGATGCTGCTGGCGGCCGATGAGGCGGGGGTGACCGGGGTCTGGTTTGAAGGGCAGAAGCATTTTGCCGCCCGCCTTGGCCCCGGCAGCGCCGAAGGGGACAGCCCCGCTCTGGCCGGGGCGCGGCGCTGGCTGGATCTCTACTTTGCCGGGCGGGAACCTGACTTTATGCCCCCGCTGCACCTGACCGGCACCGCTTTTCAGCTGGCGGTGTGGGAGCTGCTGCGGGCCATCCCCTACGGGCAGACCACCACCTACGGGACCCTGGCCCGGCGTTTGGCCGCCCGGCAGGGGCTGGACCGGATGTCGGCCCAGGCGGTGGGCGGCGCGGTGGGGCGCAACCCCGTCTCCATCCTGGTGCCCTGTCACCGGGTGGTGGGGGCGGACGGGTCCCTGACCGGCTACGCCGGCGGCCTCGACCGCAAACGGGCCCTGCTCCGGCTGGAAGGGGCCGCCCTGACATTCCCCGCGCAATAAATAAAGAAAAGAGCCGCGTCCCGTTCTGAAGTGACCCCCAAAAGTTAGACAATATTTGAAAGCAAAAATTGTTTAAGCAGCCGAAAGGGCTTGTTGTCTGTGAATAGCGGGCGGCAAGCCCTTTAGTTTTGTCTTAATTCTGCGGTTGTTGTAATACTCAAGATAATTCACAAGTTCCTGCTTGAAGTGTTTCATAGACTCAAATTCTTGCAGATAAAGCAGTTCACTCTTGAGTAAGCCGAAGAAGTTTTCTGCCACCGCATTGTCCAGACAGTTCCCTTTGCGGCTCATACTCTGCCGAATACCTTTCACATGCAGCATACGTTGGTACTGCTTGTGCTGGTATTGCCAGCCTTGGTCAGAGTGGAGAACCAGTCCGGTTGCATCCGGTATGGTTTCAAAGGCTTTGGTGAGCATAGTTGTTACCATGCTTAAAACCGGTCGGTCAGAGATAGCATAGCTCACCAAATACCCATTGTGCAGATCCAGGATTGGAGAAAGATAGAGTTTCTGACCAAACAAGCTGAACTCTGTCACATCGGTGACCCACTTTTGATTTGGTTTTTCCGCATGGAAGTTTCTGTTCAGCAGATTGGGCGCAATCTTGCCCACTTCTCCTTTGTAAGAGCGATATTTCTTGACTCTGACACGACAAACCAAGCCCAGTTCTTTCATCATCCGCTGAACAGTCTTGTGGTTCAGGAGAAATCCTCGGCTGTGAAGTACCATAGTGATACGCCGATATCCGTATCTTCCTTTATTTTCGTGGTAGATAGCGGCGATTTCTTCTTTTGCCCCTGCATATTTGTCTGCCCGTTGCATCCGTTTCAAATAGTAGTAAAAGGTTGCTCTGGGCAGCTGAGCGATTTCAAGCAGAAGCAATAACGGATATTTCAGCCTCAGTGTTTGGATCACCTGCGTTTTCTGTGCCGGCGTCGCTCTTCTTCCAAAACCAAGGCTTGCAAATTTTTTAGGTATTCGTTCTCCGCGCGCAGCCGCTGGTTCTCGGCGATCAGGTCTTCTTCAACCGTCTTAGACAACTCGGCAGACCGGCTGCTATTTTTTCGCCCTCGCCGTTCGATCGCCAATCCTTCCGGCCCTTCTTCAAGATAGATCCGCTCCCACCGTTCAATGATGCCATGGTTGTTGATCTCAAACCTTCGCATCGCTTCGCGAACACTTATGTGTTCCTTTCGCATTGTCTCTACTACCAGTTGCTTAAATTCCGGCGTGTAGCGTTTGTTCGGTATTCCTTTTGGCATAATAAAGCACCCCACTTGTTATCCAGTATACCATACTGTCTAACAAATAGGGTGCAGTTCATTCACAAAGGGCGCGGCTTTGTTTGTTACTGCTTCCGGTTCCGGTACTCCCGCGGGCTGCACCCGTAAAAGCGGCGGAACTGCTGGGAAAAGTTGCTGGGATTGTCAAAGCCGCAGCGCGCGGCGATCTGGGCGACGCTGTCGGCCGGGCGGGCCAGAAGGGCGTCGGCCCCCTGCATGATGCGGTATTTGAGCAGGTACTGCATGGGCGGGATGTGGATGGTCTTGCCGAAGCAACGCAGGCACTCCCGCTCGCCGATGCCGGCGGCGCTGGCGATCTCGGCCAGGGTGAGGGGGCGGTCGAAGTGCTCCTGGATGAAGGCGAGCATCTGCTGGATGCGGGCCTCGTCCTGGTTGGGCTTGGTCCGGCCGGCCGCAAAGTCGGGGGCAAAGTGCCGGCAGAGGGCCAGGCAGACCGCCGAGAGGCGGGCCCGGACCTCAAACTCAAACCCCGGCCCCTCGGCGGCCAGAGCGCCGCAGGCGGCCACAAAGCTGTCGATGACGGCGGCTTCGGCCTGCCGGTCAAAGGCATAGGCCCGAAAGGCCCGGCAGCCGGCCAGCGGGGTGATGTACTTTTTGGCAAAGACGGTGTCCTTGCCGCCGGTGATGAGGCTCTGGCCGAACACCACCGACCGGATCTCGCAGGCGGTGGCGGTGTTGGCGCTGTGCAGCACCCCGGCGTTGACGGCGATGCAGTCCCCTTCGGTCAGGTGGTATTGGGCGCCCGGCGTCTCGACGGTCAACTGCCCGGACAGGATATAGATCACCTCGAACTCGTCGTGCCAGTGCCAGGGCAGCGAGTGGGCGGGGTCGGGGGCGTAGTGCTCGGCGTAGCCGGCGCAGGGAAAATCCAGGGTGCCCTGGGGTTTCAGTTCCCGCCGCTGGGGCGAGAGGCCGAGGGCGGGGTTGATGCCGCAGGCTTTCAGGCTCATGACAGCCTCCTTGTGCGTGGGTGGGTTTTGGTCGTTTTGTTTATAGTATAGGGCGTTTTTTGCATTGAATCAAGAGGGGCTTGGCTGTATTCTATCTTTCGGGATCCCTCTTTGCCGCGGCGCTGGCCCTGCAGGGGCAAAAGCCGGCGAAACCGGGAGGGGACAATGGGAGGTTTTTATGGTCCATCTTCTGCTTGGCGTCATTTATCTGGCCTTTATCAGCCTGGGCCTGCCCGATTCGCTGCTCGGGTCGGCCTGGCCGTCCATGTACGGCGCGTTCGGGGTGCCGGTCTCCTATGCCGGCATCATTTCCATGATTATTTCGGCGGGGACCATCGTCTCCAGCCTGAACAGCGACCGGCTGACCAGCCGCCTCGGCCCCGGCCGGGTAACGGCGTGCAGCGTCGCCCTGACGGCGCTGGCCCTGTTTGGATTTTCGGTTTCGGGGCAGTTCTGGATGCTCTGCCTGTGGGCGGTGCCCTATGGTCTGGGCGCGGGCAGCGTGGACGCGGCCCTGAACAACTATGTCGCCCTCCACTATGCCAGCCGCCACATGAGCTGGCTGCACTGTATGTGGGGGGTGGGCACCCTGGTGGGCCCAAACCTGATCAGCTATGCCCTGGCGGGCGGGCAGGGCTGGGAGATGGGCTACCGGACCATCTCGCTGATGCAGCTGGCCCTGACGGCGGTGCTGGTCTTCAGCCTGCCGCTGTGGAAGCGGCAGGGCGCCGCCGGGGAGGAAGAGGCCGCCGCCCACGAGGTGCTGACCCTGCGGCAGGCGGCGCACCTCCCGGGGGCCAAAAGCGCGGTGCTGGCCTTTTTCTGCTACTGCGCGCTGGAACAGACGGCCGGCCTGTGGGCCGCCAGCTATCTGGTGCTGCACGGCGGCTTTTCGGCCGAGAAGGCCGCGGCCATGGCCGCCCTGTTCTACATCGGCATCACGGCGGGCCGGGCGCTGTGCGGCTTTATGACCGGCGCCCTCGGCGACGTGCGGATGATCCGGCTGGGGCAGGCGGTCATTCTGGCCGGCGCGGCGGCGCTGCTGCTGCCCTTTGCCTTTGCGATGCAGGCGGGCTTTGTGCTGGTGGGCCTCGGCTGCGCGCCCATCTACCCCAGCATCATCCACGCCACCCCCGCCCGCTTCGGCGCGGCCCGCTCGCAGGCCCTGATCGGCCTGGAAATGGCCGGGGCCTACGTCGGCACCCTGCTGATGCCGCCCCTCTTCGGCCTGATCGCCGAGCACATCACCACCAGCCTGCTGCCGCTCTATCTGCTGGCCATTCTGGCGGTCATGTTCGCCATGAACGAGCACGCCAACCGGGTCACCGGCCTGGTGCGCCCGGCAAAGCCCGCCCGCGAGCGCGCCTGATAACCTGATACAACGTCCGCCTCCGGTTTCGGCCGGGGGCTTTTCTCTTCCCGGCCGCTTGACACCCGCCGGCGATTCTTCTACACTATAGGAAAAGTCTGCGCCTGAAGGGAGAAGGTCGTATGCTGGACTGGCTTTTGGATATTCTGGGAGGCGTCTTTGCTTTCGGCCTCGACTTTGCCGAGCTCAAGGGGATGCCGAAATGGTGCTGGATCTTCTGCAAAGCAGTGGTATGGCTGTTTGCAATCCTCTGTGCGGCCCTGCTGGCGCTTTGCCTTGGGGCCGGGAGCTGGTGCATCCGGCAGGGAGAGACCGGCAGGGGCGTCGGCCTGCTTGTGCTGGCCGCCCTGATGGCCTGGGCACTCTGGACGGCGGTGCAGAAGATCCGCCGGAAAAGAAGCCGGAAGTAAAAAGAGTGGGAGGTGGTCCGATGGACAAAAATCTGCTGTCCTTTCTTGGCTGGAGCGCGGCGGGGCTCTTTTTTGAGGGGCTGGCCGTGTACATATGGTTTTGCAAAAAGCCTGTTTCCTTTTCTTCCCGTCCGCTGGAAGTGACCGATCGGAAGCGATACAATCACGCGGTGGCAAAACTCTATATGGTCTATGGCGCGGTGTTCATCCTGCTGGGGCTGCCGCTGCTTGCAGCGCCCATCCCGGGGTGGGCCGCCTGGCTGATGGTGGCGGGGATCGCGGGGGAGGCGGCGGCCTGCCGGGCGGTCTATGCGCTGGTGATCCGCAAAAAGTACAAAAAGCACTATGGAGATTGGAGAGACTGACCCGATATGATCAAGATCGACCTCATCACCGGATTTCTCGGGGCGGGGAAAACTACGTTTATCCACGCCTATGCCCGCTGGCTGATGGCGCAGGGGCAGAAGATCGGCATTTTGGAAAACGATTACGGCGCGGTCAACGTCGACCGGATGCTTTTGCAGGACCTGGAAGGGCCGCAGTGCGACCTGGACATGATCGCGGGCGGGTGCGACGCCGACTGCCACAGGCGGCGTTTCCGCACCAAGCTGATCGCCATGGGGATGCTGGGGTACGACCGGGTACTGGTCGAGCCGTCCGGCATCTACGACGTGGACGAGTTTTTCGACGCGCTGTGCGAAGCGCCGCTTGACCGGTGGTATGAGCCGGGCAGCGTCATCGCCATTCTGGACGCCGGGCTGGAAGAGGAGCTCTCTCCGGCGGCCGCCTACCTGCTGGCCAGCGAGGCGGCGAGCGCCGGCTGCGTCGTCCTGAGCAGGGCGGGGGAGGCGGGAGAAGAAAAGGTCGCCGCCGCCCTGGCCCGTCTGGACCGGGCCCTCCAGGCGGTGGGCTGCGCCCGGCGGTTCGGGACGGGGGAGGACGTCCTGGCCAGGGACTGGGCCAGCCTGACCGACGCCGACTTTGCCCGGCTGGCCGGCTGCGGCTGGCGGCAGGCCCGCTTTGCCAAGCGGCGGCCGGATGGGCTGACGGATGCCGGCGGCTTTGAGTCGCTCTGCTTTCTCGGGATGGACTGTGCGCCCGAAGAGCTGCGCCGCCGGGTGCAGGCCCTGTGGGGGAACGCCGCCTGCGGCAGGGTCTTCCGGGTCAAGGGCTTTTTGCAGACGCCGGGCGGCTGGCTGGAACTGAACGCGGCGCGGGACAGCTTTGCCTTGCGGCCCATCCGGGAGGGGCAGGCGGTGCTCATCGTCATCGGCGAGGGGCTGGACCGGCAGGCCATCGCGGACGCCCTCGGGGCCGAGCTGCCCGTGTAAAAGCCGAAAACCTTGGATATAAGTTGCAGACTGTCAAAAAAGTCCCGGCCGGACGACATGTGCGTACGGCCGGGACACCGACAGGAAAATTGAGCGCAGAGAGTGTGCGAGGCCCTTTGGGCCGAGTGCGCGGTTCTGCGCTCAATTTTGTCTAAAAGGGGGATACCAGGGGACTGCGAAGCTGAGGCGCTGCCTGCGGCAGAAGCAGCCGAAGCGGAGCAGGGGCCGCGGTCTGCTTTTTGCAAGCCCGCTGCGACGGGCGCAGCAAAAACAGGGCACCGCAACCAAGAGGTTTTCTGACCTGCGCAGCAGGCAGAAAAGGGTCCCCCCTGGAGCGTGGCGCTTTTGCGACACGCTGAAACTTGGATACAAGTTGACAAACGGACCGGCCTGTGGTATAATACTCCTAATTTACACAGATTGGGAGGTGTGATTGGTCCATGGAAGACGGTTCGGATGGGGATCCCCATACGGCGGCCTTTGTTTCTCCGCGGCGCATTGTTATGAATCGGTTGAACTTATAAGGGCATGGTCTGCGCTTTTGCAAGCGGCGGACTGTGCTTTTTTGCGTAACACACATAACAGTGAGAGAATGGAGAAAGATTTATGATTGGCGCACTGATTATCCAAATTGTTCTGATCGCGGTCAACGCGCTGTTTGCCAGCTCGGAGATCGCGGTGATCTCGATGAGCGAGGCACGGCTCAAGATGCTGTCCGAGGAGGGCGACAAGCGGGCCAAACGCCTTTTGAACCTGACCAAACAGCCGGCCAAGTTCCTGGCCACCATCCAGGTGGCCATCACCCTGGCCGGTCTGCTGGGCGGCGCCTTTGCGGCTGAGAACTTCGCCGACCCCATTGTGGATCTGGTGCTGTCGCTGGGCGTGAATATCCCCCGATCGGCGGCCCACTCGGTGGTGGTGTTCCTCATCACCCTGGTGCTGACCTACTTCAGCATCGTCTTCGGCGAGCTGGTGCCCAAGCGGCTGGCCATGAAAAAGACCGAGAGCCTGTCGCTGAGCCTGTCCGGCATCCTCTTCTTTATGTCCAAGATCTGCGCCCCGCTGGTCTGGCTGCTGACCGTGTCCACCAACGCGCTGCTGCGGCTGCTGGGCATCGACCCCAACCAGAATGACGAGGTGGTGACCGAGGACGAGATCAAGATGATGCTGATGGAGGGCAGCCAGCAGGGCACCATCGAAAACGATGAGAATGAGATCATCCAGAACGTCTTTGATATGAACGATACCTCCGCCGAGGAGGTCAGCACCCGCCGCCGCGACGTGGTCTGCCTGTACCTGGAGGACGACATGAGCGTCTGGGCCGACACCATCCGGGGCAGCCACTATACTTACTTCCCCGTCTGCGGCGAGAGCCAGGACGACGTGGTGGGCGTGCTGAACACCAAGGATTACTTCCGCCTGGACGATCTGTCCCGCAAGTCGGTGATGAAGAACGCGGTGGATAAGCCCTTCTTTGTGCCCGAGGGCATCCGGGCCGACCAGCTGTTCAGCCGGATGAAGCAGGAACGCAAATACTTCGCCATCGTCATCGACGAGTACGGCGGGATGAGCGGCATCGTCACCGTCCACGACCTGATGGAGGAACTGGTGGGCAACATGGACGATGAGGACACCGTCCGCGAGGTGGAGATCCGCCAGCTGGGCGAGGACCGCTGGGAGATCCGCGGCTCGGCCGACCTGGAAGAGGTGGCCGAAAAGCTGGACGTCCAGCTGCCCACCGACGAGCACGAGACCTTCAACGGCCTGGTCTGCGGCATTGTGGGCCGGGTGCCCGACGAGGGCGAACAGTTCAGCTGCGAGGGCTACGGCCTGAAGATCAACGTCAAGAATGTGACCGGCCACCGCGTCGACACCGCCGTGGTGGAAAAGACCCGCCAGCCCTTCGACCAGGGTGAGGCGGACAAAAAAGAAGATTGACCCAAAGGGGGCCCGTTTCGCGGGTCCCCCTTGATTTTGCCCGGGAAGTATACTATAATTTGTGGCATACCGTATGCCAAAATGCAAAATTGAGATACACTGGGGAGGACCAGCATGGATCGAACTTATCTTGCCGACGTCCGCGCGCATGTCGGCGAAACCATCAAGGTGCAGGGCTTTATCGAAAACCTGCGCAGCAGCAAGGCGATGGCCTTCATCGTGCTCAAGGACATCACCGGCAAACTGCAGATCACCATTGAAAAAGAGGACCACCCCGACCTGGTCCCCGTCATCGACCAGCTGACCGGCGATTCGGTCATCACGGTGGTGGGCAAGGCGCGTCTGGACGACTACGTCAAACTGGGCGGCATCGAGATGATCCCCGAGCAGATCGAGGTGGAGAGCATCGCCGATCCGCTGCCCATCGTCCGCAAGGAGATCGCCGCCACCAAAAAGAAGAAGGCGGTGGAGCGCTCCAGCATCGACCAGCGGATCGATTACCGCTGGATCGACCTGCGCACCGACGAGAACCAGCTGATGTTCAAGGCGCAGACCGTGATGGTCAACGCCATGCGCCAGTACCTGCTGGACCACCGGTTCATCGAGATCCACACCCCCAAGCTGATCGCCGCCGCCAGCGAGAGCGGCGCGGAGGTGTTCAAGGTCGACTACTTTGACCGCGACGCCTACCTGGCCCAGAGCCCGCAGTTCTACAAGCAGATGGCCATGGCCAGCGGCTTTGAGCGGATCTTTGAGGTGGGACCGGTCTTCCGCGCCGAGAAGTCCTATACCAACAAGCACACCACCGAGTTCACCGGCTTTGACCTCGAGTTCAGCTACATCCAGTCCTACCGGGACGTCATGCAGCTGGAGGCGGAGCTGCTGAAAGCCGCCCTGCAGGCCGTCAAGGACGCCTACGGCAAGGAGATCGAGGAGATGTTCGGCCTGCCGGTCATCGTGCCCGAGACCCCCTTCCCGGTGGTCAAGCTGGCCGACCTGTACAAGGGACTGGAAGAGGACTTCGGCTATACCGTGGACGAGGCTGAAAAGGGCGACCTGACCACCGAGGCCGAGCGGCTGAGCTACGACTGGGTCAAAAAGCACTATGGCCACGAGTTCCTGTTTGTGACCGACTACGACGCCGAAAAGCGGGCTTTCTACCACATGCGGGACGAGAACGGCGTGCCCCAGGGCTACGACCTGATCTGGCGCGGGGTGGAGATCACCACCGGCGCCCAGCGCGAGCACCGCTACGAGGTGCTGAAGAAGCAGGCCGAGGAGAAGGGTCTGGCCGAGGACGTCAAGTTCTACCTTGAGTTCTTCAAGTACGGCTGCCCGCCCCACGGCGGCTTTGGCCTGGGCGTCGACCGGCTGACTATGCTGCTGGTGGGCCTGAGCATCAAGGAGTGCATGTTCCTGTTCCGCGGGCCCAACCGGCTGACCCCGTGACGTGACGCTTTCGACACGTTAAGGGCTTGCAAAAACCCGCAGACCGTCAAAAAGTCCCATCCAGCCGACATGTGCGGATGGATGGGACACAACCAGGGAAATTGAGCGCAGAGAGTGTGCGAGGCCCTTTGGGCCGAGTGCGCGGTTCTGCGCTAAATTTTGTCCCCAGGGGGATACCAGGGGGAAGGAATTTCTGTCGCGCGACTGTGCGCAGAAATGGGTTCCCCCTGGAGCGTGTCGCAGACGCGACACGCTGAGGGCTTGCAAAAGCCCGCAAAGTGTGCTACTATAGGCAAAGCGAACAAGATAAAACGCGATGACGGAGAAAGTACGCGCTGTGCGCCCGGGACAGAGAGGGGCTCCACCGGCTGCAAGGGCCCCCAAGCGGCAGCGGCGCGGAAGTTCGCTCCCGAGCGGCCCGCGGGAAAGGCGGCTTTTGCAAAGCGGCCCGGTAGTGCGGGACGGCGTGCCCCGTTACAGGCAGAGAGTGCCGCGCAGCTTTCGCACCCTGCGCGGAATTTGGGTGGTACCACGGAGTATTTGACAGGGCTCCGTCCCTTGGCTGGCGTTTGCCGGCCGGGGGACGGGGCCCTTTTCTGTTCCGTCCCGAAAAGCGAGACACCGGAAAGACAAAAGGAGAGGAAAATGATGCAGGAAATCATGGAAGAGCTGGCCCGGCAGGCCGAGGCCGACCTTGCGCAGGTGGCCTCCAAAGAGACGCTGGCGGCCTTCTGGCAGAAGTACCTGAGCAAAAACGGGCAGGTGCCCGCCCTGATGAAGCAGCTGCGCACTGTCGACGCGGCCGAGCGCCCCGCCATGGGCAAGGCCATCAACGAGCTGAAGCAGAAGGTGCAGGCCGACTACGACGCGGCCGCCGTCCGGGTGGGGCAGGCCGAGCTGGCCGCCCGCAACGCGGCCGAGACGGTGGACATCACCCTGCCGGCCAAGACCCGCCCCGCCGGCGGGCTGCACCCGCTGACGCTGGTGCGCAACCAGATCATCGACGCCTTTGCGGGGATGGGCTTTGAAATCTACGAGGGGCCCGAGATCGAGGACGACGACCACTGCTTTACCCGGCTGAACGTCCCCAAGGATCACCCCGCCCGGGATATGCAGGACACCTTCTACCTGTCCGACGAGCTGCTGCTGCGGACCCAGACCTCCACCGGCCAGATCCGCACCATGGACGCCGAGCGGCCGCCCATCAAGGTGCTGGTGCCGGGCCGGGTCTTCCGCTCCGACTCGGACGCCACCCACAGCCCCATGTTCCACCAGATGGAGGGCCTTGTGGTGGATAAGGGAATCACCCTGTGCGACCTGCAGGGGATGCTGGACGTGTTTGTCCAGCGGCTGTTCGGCAGCGAGGTGCGCACCCGGCTGCGCCCGTCCTACTTCCCCTTCACCGAGCCCAGCGTCGAGGTGGACGTCAGCTGCTTTGAGTGCCACGGCAAGGGATGCAGCCTCTGCAAGCACACCGGCTGGATCGAAATTCTGGGCGGCGGCGTCGTCAACCAGAAGGTGCTGCGCAACTGCAACATCGACCCCGAGGTCTACTCGGGCATCGCCTTCGGCATCGGCATCGAGCGGATCGCCATGCTCAAGTACGGCATCAACAACATCGGCCTGATGTTTGAGAACGACCTGCGGTTCCTTGGGCAGTTCCACGAATAAGAGGGAGGAGAAAGCGCTATGAAAGTACCTTTCAGCTGGCTGAAAGAGCTGGTAGACATCGACATTACGGCCGAGGAACTGGAGGAAAAGCTCTTCTCCTGCGGCTTTGAGGTGGAGGAGCGGATCGAGCTGTCCGCCGGCATCGACAAGGTGGTGGTGGGCGTCATCACCTCCATCGAAAAGCAGGAGGGCACCCACCTGAGCCGCTGCGTCGTCGACTGCGGCGCATATGGCCACGATATCCGCATCACCACCGGCGCGCCCAACATCTTTGTGGGGGCGCACGTTCCCGCCGCGCTGGACGGCGCGACCCTGCCCGGCGGCATCCAGATCAAAAAGCGGATGATGCAGGGCTTTGAATCCAACGGGATGCTCTGCTCGGGTGAGGAGCTGGGCCTGAACGACGACCTGTACCCCGGCTCGGACGTCTACGGCCTGCTGATCCTGCCCGAGGACACCGTCCCCGGCGCCGACATCTGCCCGGTGGTGGGGCTGGACGACTCGATCTTCGATATCTCCATCACCGCCAACCGGCCCGACTGCCAGTCCATCCTGGGCATTGCCCGGGAGGTGGCTGCCGTGCTGCACAAGCCCCTGCATATGCCCGCCACCGACTATCAGCCCGTCTGCGAGCCGGATGCGCCCATCTCGGTGACGGTGGAAGCCCCCGACCTCTGCCCCCGCTATATGGCCCACTATGTCCGCAACATCCGGATGGGGGAGAGCCCCCGCTGGATGAAGCGTCACCTGGCCCTCTGCGGCCTGCGGTCCATCAGCAACGTGGTGGACATCACCAACCACACCCTGCTGGAGATGGGACAGCCGATGCACGCCTTTGACCTGGACAAGGTGGCCGGCCGCTGCATCGACGTCCGCCGCGCCCGCCCCGGCGAGAAGATCGTCACTCTGGACGAGAAGGAGTTCACCCTGACCGAGAACAACCTGGTCATCTGCGACGCCGAAAAGCCGGTGGCGCTGGCCGGCGTCATGGGCGGCGCCAACTCGGGGATGGACGACAAGACCCACAGCCTGCTGTTCGAGTGCGCCACCTTTGCCCGCGACTCGGTCCGCAAGACCAGCCGCGCCCTGGGTCAGTCCAGCGATTCCTCGGCCCGGTACGAGAAGGGGGTCGACTTCAGCTCCCCCAAACTGGGCCTGGCCCGCGCCCTGCACCTGATCCAGCAGCTGGACTGCGGCGACATCACCACCCTGAGCTTTGACTGCACCGACGGCCGTTCGGCCGAGCGCAAGGTGATCACCACCACCCCCGAGAAGATCTGCGCGGTGCTGGGCATCCGGGTGCCGGATGAGACCATGATCGACATCCTGACCCGCCTTGCCTTCACGGTGGAGGTGGAGGCCGACGGGAGCTGGAAGGTCAGCGTCCCCCTCTACCGCGAGGACGTCGAGGGCTACCCCGACCTGGCCGAAGAGGTCATCCGGGAGTACGGCTACGACCATATCGTCCCCACCTTCCTCAAGACGGCGGCGGTCACCAACGGCGGCCTGAACGGCGAACAGCAGCGCGCCCTCAAGGTCAAGCGGATGCTGGCCGGGCAGGGCTTCTACGAGGCGTCCACCCTGGCGTTCTATTCCACCGCCGAGCTGGATATGCTCCACATCCCGGCCGGCGATGCGGCCCGCAAGGCCATCCGCATCCTCAACCCCATCAGCGAGAACCTGTCCATCATGCGGACCCTGCTGGCCCCCTCGATGCTGAACGTCATCGTCGACAACCTGAAAAAGGGCAACGGCGCCGGCCGCCTCTTCGAGATGGCCCCCGTCTACCTGCCCAAGAGCCTGCCCCTGACCGAGCGGCCCGACGAGCGGCAGACCCTCTGCCTGGGCGTCTTTGGCCCGGAGGAAGACTTCTTCACCGTCAAGGGCGCGCTGGAAGCGCTGGCGGCCTCGCTGGGCCTGACGTTCCGCTACGAGCGGGAGACCGGCACCCCCTGGCTGCACCCCGGCATCGCGGCTTCGGTCTGGTGCAAGGACAAGCGGCTGGGCGTCTTTGGCAAGCTGTCCAACGAGATCAACGCCGAGCTCAAGATCGCCAAGGACGAGAAGGAAAACCAGAACATCTATCTGGCCGAGCTGGACTACGAGGCACTGTCCGGCTGCGTCGAGGGCGAACTGCATTACCGCCCCATCAGCCCCTTTGCGCCGGTCAAGCGCGACCTGGCGCTGGTCTGCGATGAGGCTGTCACCTGCGGCGAGATCGAGGATACCATCCGCAGCGCGAGCCCCCTGGTCACCGGGGTGAGCCTGTTCGACGTCTACCGCGGCAAGAACCTGGGCGAGGGCAAGAAGAGCATGGCCTTCTCCCTGGTCCTGGCCGATCCCAAGGCGGAACTGGACGCCGAGCAGGTCGACCGCGCCGTCAAGAAGATCCTGGGCAACCTCAAGTATAAGCTGAACATTGAGATTCGCTGAGCGTGAGCTGTCGGTCCAATTAGAAAGGAGGTGACACGGATGGAACGCTTTAAGAAAGTGTATACCCAGGGCGCGCTGGATGTGCTGGAGGTCTGGGTGGACACCGAGACCGGTGTGAACTACCTGTACCACAGAACCGGCAATGCCGGCGGCCTGACGGTGCTGCTGGATAAGGACGGCAAGCCGGTTGTGACGCCTGCCGAGGTTTAAATCAAACTGCCAAAAGATACCATTGGGAAGGGCTGCCTGTGCGCTGCATAGGCGGCCCTTTTTCTGCCCAGAATAGAGCTGCCGGGGAGAACGCAAAAAGAAAATCAAAAAATGGTAAAATAACCCTTGACAAAGCGCGCGGGTTGTAGTATTATACTTGAGCGCTCCACGGAGCGGCCCGCCGAATCCCAAAACTTGAAAACACTTCGAAAAAAGTGCTTGACAAGCCTGGGACGGTGTGGTAAAATAAACAGGTCGCCGGTCAAACGGCTGGCGGGCGCAGGACCTTGAAAATTGAACAATATCGAATACTTGTAACGGAACCTTTTTACAGTGTTTTGGAACACTTTGAAAATTCCAAAGAAGTAATTCACAGGACGCAAGCGATTGCGTGCTGAGGATTGGATTTAAACACTTTTAGTAAAGTGATTAAATATCATTTTATAAAGAGTTTGA
>DXHQ01000043.1 GCA_019113345.1 Candidatus Faecalibacterium intestinigallinarum | reverse complement strand
TCCTCGCCCACAGCGAGGACCTGATCGAACTTCACTTCGGAGTCAGCTTCAGCGTCCAGCTTCTCAATGTAGACGATGTCGCCCTGCTCCACGCGGTACTGCTTACCGCCGGTAACGATGATTGCGTACATGTGTTTCATCCTTTTCTTTGTACTCGCTGGCCGTCGAGGCAGGCCCGGGGTCCCGGGCCATTTCGGGCGCCTACGCCAAGCGGCTTAGATAGTATACCAGAAACGCGGACGGATTGCAAGAGGATTTTTCGATTTTCCGGCGTTTATTTCTGCGCCTCGTCCTCTGCCTCCCCTTTTTCCCCGCGCAGCCTCGCCTCCAGCTCAGCCTTCACTTCGGCGTTGTAGGCGGCGGTGCGGGCCAGGAACTCGGCGCGGGGCAGCGCGGCGTAGGCCTGCTCCGCCGGCAGGGCGACGCTGTCAGCCGGCACGCCCTCTTTTTTGGCCACCTGGGCCTGCAGCTTGCGGTTGTCGGCGGTGACGGCCAGGGGGACCATCAGGGCCTTGCCGGCGTACCGGCGGCTGAGGACGATCTCGGCGGCGATGCCGGCCACCACGGCGATGCCGGCCACCAGCTGCGAAGCGCGCAGCCCCAGCGAGGGCACCAGCAGCAGGCTGTCGGTCCGCAGCCCTTCGATCCAGAAGCGGCCCGCGCCGTACCAGATGGCGTACAGCAGGGCGATATCGCCGTTGAAGCGGCGCTTTTTCATGTAGAGGCGCAGGGCGACAAAGCCCACCAGGCACCACAGGCTCTCGTACAGGAAGGTGGGGTGGACCGGCATGGTGGGGTCGATGACGGCGCCGGCCGGCGCGGTGACGGTGCCCCCGCGCAGATAAGCCTCGGTGGCGGCGCTGTACATCCCCCAGGGCAGGGTGGTGTTGCAGCCGAAGGCTTCCTGGTTGACAAAGTTGCCCCAGCGGCCGATGCACTGCCCGATCAGAAAGCCCATGCCGGTCAGGTCCAGCATGGCGGGGATGTGGATCTTCCGCCACCGGCAGGCCATCGCGCCGAAAATGACGGCGCCGATGATGCCGCCGTAGATGGCAAGGCCGCCCTGCCGGATGTCCAGCATATCCAGCAGGCTGTCGTATCCGTAGGGGGACATGGCCACATAGTAGGCGCGGGCCGAGACGATGGCCATCACCACGCCCACCACGATGACGTCGGTCATCGAATCGCCGTCGATGCCGAACTCGGCGCAGTGCCGGAAGGCGAACAGGATGGCCAGGATGATGCCGGTGGCGATCAGAACGCCGTACCAGTAGATGTTCATGCCTCCGATGGTGAAGGCGACCCGGTTGACCTCAAAGCTGAGGCCGAGACCCGGGAAGGTGACAAGGTTGGTCATATTCATTCCTCCGTATCAGCCCCGTTGGGCAGAATGGTGACGCGGGCCGCCCGGTCCGGCCGCAGGATGGCCTGCAGGGCGCGGTCGGCGTCGTCGGCGGTCAGGCCGGCCAGCATCTCGACCTGCTGCGGCACCGTCTGGCCCAGCAGGGCAAAGTCCGCCATCTGGCTGGCGGCGTCCTCGACGTTTTCCAGATTTTCGACCAGCTGGCCGTACTTTTCGTTCTTGCAGAGGGTAAAGACCTCGCGGTCCACCCCTTCGGCGCGGACCCGCTCGATCTCGTCCTGCAGCAGGGCGCAGACGGTGTCGGGGTCGTCGCTCTCGCCGGTGAAGAGGATGCAGCAGCACCCGTCCACCCGCAGCACCTCGCCCCCAAAGCCGGGGTTGACCAGTCCTTCGTCGTAAAGGCGGCGGTAGAGCGGCGACATTCCCCCGCAGATGCAGCAGAGGATGAGGTCGTACAGGGCCTCGGTCCGGCCGTCGCCGGGGGCGAGGGGCGCCTCCTTGTAGCCGATGCCGAAGCAGGGCTTGGAGACCGCCATCCGCAGGGTCCGTTCGGTTTCGGCCGGGGTCAGAGGTTCGTCGTCCCAGATGCGGCGGGCGGCGGGCGCGGCGGCGGGCTTGTCCAGCCCGGCCCGGGCGCAGGCCGCCAGCACCTGCCCGGCCGTCAGGCTGCCGGCCGCGGCCAGCACCAGGTTGGAAGGCGCGTAAAACGCCCGGCAGCAGTCGTAGAGCATGGACGGGGTAATCTGGGCGATGCTCTCGCAGCTGCCCGCGATGTCGCTGCGGATGGGGTGGCTGTGGTACAGGCACTGGCACAGCTCGGTGACCAGCCGCCAGTCGGGGCTGTCCTCGTACATCTTGATCTCCTGCGCGATGATGCCCTGCTCCTTGGCCACCGTCTCCTCGGTGAAGTAGGGGTGGGTGATCATCCCCAGCAAAATATCCAGGTTCTCGTCCACCGCGCCGGTGGCGGTGAAGTAGTAGCAGGTGCGGTCAAAGCTGGTGAAGGCGTTGGCGTTGGCCCCGGTGCGGGCAAATTTGGCAAAGGCGTCCCCCTCCTGGTCCTCGAACATCTTGTGTTCCAGGTAGTGGGCCGCCCCCGCGGGCAGGGTCAGCTCCTCCTCCCCGAGGCGGAAATGGACGTCGATGGAACCGAACCGGGCCGCCACGATGGCGTGGGCGGCGGCATAGTCCGGCATGGGCCGGACCAGGACGGTCAGGCCCGAGGGCAGGACATAGCGCTCGTTGCCGGCGCAGTCCAGAATGGCCAGACGTTCAGGCATGGGCCTCCTCCTTTCTGGTCAGCAGGTAGCTGACCGAGAAACTGAAGCGGCGCAGCACCGCCCGCACCTCTTCTTCGGTGACGGCGGCCAGGTCGGCGCGGGCCTGGGCCGGGCTGGTGACCGGCCTGTCCTGCCCATTCCGGATGATCTCCATCCCGTACCAGCTCTCGATGCCGCCCAGCGAATCCTCGATCCCTTCCAGCCCGCTGATGAGGCCGCGCCGGCAGTCCTCCAGCTCCCGGGCGGTGATGGGCCCGATGCACAGGTCGGCCAGCTCGGTCAGGATAGCCTCCTCGGCGCGGGCGGCGCTGCCCGGGTCGATCCCGCTGGACACCGTCATGCTGCCGGTAAAGCTCTGGAAGGAGGAGGAACAGTAGTAGCACAGATGGTCCCGCTCCCGCACGTTGAGAAAGAGCCGGCTGGTGACGCTGCCGCCGTAGAGGGCCATGGCCAGGCGGAAGGCCGCCATCTCATCCAGGTCCATCGGCCGGCCCAGGGTAAAGGCCAGGCAGAGCTTGGCCTGCACCATGTCGAAGGTCTCCACCCGGTGGACGGGGGCTTGCCGGGGCATGGCCCCGAAGGGCGCGAGGGGCACAGGCTGCCGGCGGATGCCGGCCAGCTCGGCCAGGAAGGCGGCGGTGATCCGCTCGGTCTCGGCGGGGGTGCAGCCCAGCACCATCAGCTCGATGGAGGCGGTGCGCAGCATCTCACAGTAGACATCGGCGAGGCTGCCGCCGGTCAGGCCGTCCAGTTCCTCGAGGCTGCCCTCCTGACGGATGCCCATCGGGCTCGGCCCGAAAAAGAGGCGGGAGGTCTGACGCATACAGTACAGGCGCTTGTCGTTCAGTTCGTCCTCCAGGGACTGGCGCAGCATCTGCTTTTCGATGGCGACCGCCTCAGGGTCGAAGCCGTCCGCCCCGATGCAGGGGTGAAAGGCCACCCCCAGCGCCAGCTCGGTGTAGGCGGCGCAAAGGTCCTCGCCCGCCAGAGCAAAGCGGTCCTTGATGCCGGTGACGCTGACGCAGAGGTTGCGGTTGGCCCCCATGGGGCGGCCGTCCACCGTCAAATCGGCCCCGTAGAGGCGGGCCAGCTTTTTGGTCAGCCCCGTCATGTCGGGGCAGCCGGCGTAGCCCCGCTCCATCACCAGGGGCAGCAGGGCGTGGGCGGTGGCCGTCTCGCGCCGGATGGGGAAGGTGAAGTGGATGCTGATCCGGCATCGGTTGAGTTTTTCGGCCGGGTCACAGGAGAGGTGCACCCCCGGCGCAAGCTGTTTTCGTTCCAATCTGTCTCCTCCGTAAACGGGTCAGCTCAGCCGGCTGACCGCAAGAAATTCTTCCAGCGAGAGGCCGCTGGCAAACATGGCGCGGGCGTTCTCGACCCCGACGTACCGCCAGTGCCAGGGCTCAAAGACCATGCCGGTGGCGGCCTGCCGGTCCTCCGGCCAGCGCAGGATAAAGCCGTAGTCGGCGGCGTAGGCCGACAGCCAGCGGAAGGCGTCGGTGTCCGCAAATCCGGTGTCCTTGGTGTCGTAGCCCTCGGCCAGGATCTCGGCGGCAAAGCCGGTGACGCTCTCGTTGCAGCCGGGCCGCGGCACGATGGAGGCCGCCCGGGCGTCGGCCTCGGCGTCGCTCATGCCGTCGTCGAGGTAGCCCTGCTTGCAGGCGTCGAACGCCTGCTGCGCCTGCTCGGGGGTCTGGTAGCCGCCGGCAAGGCGCAGCTGGATGCCCACCTGCGCCGCCGCCGCGGCCATGGCGCGGTAGGCCTCGGCCGCCTGTTTTTCCAGCTGGACGCCGGCGTCGTCGGCCGCCGCCAGGGCGGGCGCGGGCGTTTCGGTCAGGGGCAGGTTATTGTTGACCAGAATCAGAAGGGGGTCGTCCGGGTCGCAGAGATAGCCGGACAGATCGTAGCTGGGGGCGGTAAACTCCTGCCGGCCTCCCAGCAGGGCAACCGCCTGGGGCAGCGCCCAGAGGATGAGGCCGGTCATCAGCCCCACCGCCGCGCCGCAGGCCGACAGAAAAAGCACCCAGTTGCGGACCAGGCGCAGCCGCCGGCGCCGGCGGCGGGCCAGCCACTGCTCCCGCGTCAGGCGGGGCCGGCCGGCGGCGGGGCGCTGTGCATTGTGTTGTTCCATGAAGTTCGCTCCGTGGTCTTGTAAAGTTGCTCGAATCCGGGCCGGAGCCCGTGTAGAGTCAGGGTGTATCTGAGAAATCAAACATGCTGAGACATTCGCCAAAAAGTGCCGGATGCAAGGCGCATGAGCGCCGCACTCCTTTTTTGTGGAATGCAAGCGAGTGCAACGCAGCAGGCGGCGCTTTTTGGTAGAATGGAACAGCGTGGGGGAGTTTTCAGATACACCCTAGTATACCGCTTTTGCGGCGGTCTGTAAACGAGAAAAATCGTAAAAGAATTGTGTCGGACGCACAAAAAAGCCGCCGGCGAACCGGCGGCAGAAGAACCGCTTAGTGGAACAGGCTGTCGTGGATGGCGCTGACGGCGCGGTCGGCCTCTTCGCGGTCGATGATGCAGGAGATCTTGATCTCGCTGGTCGAGATCATGTGGATGTTGATGTTGTTGTTGGCCAGGGCTTCGAACATGCTGGCGGCCACGCCGCTGTGGCTCTGCATACCGGCGCCGACGATGGAGACCTTGGCGTACTCGTTCGAGCAGGTGACCTGGCTGAACTTCTCGCTTTCCTTGAGCGCGCGCATGGCGATGGGGGCGTCACCCTGCGAGCAGGTGAAGATGACGTCCTTCTTGCCGTCGCGGCCGGTGGACTGCAGGATGATGTCGACGTTGATCTTCTTCTGGGCCAGCATCCCGAAGATCTTAAAGCTCATGCCCGGCTCGTCGGGGACGTTCATGATCGAAATGACGGCGACGTCGGTGTCCTTGGCGACACCCTTGATCAGCATACCTTCCATGTCTTTTGCAACCTCCTTGACCACAGTGCCGGGCACCGGGTTCAGGCTGGAGAGGACCTCCAGCTCCACATTGTATTTCTTGGCCAGCTCGACGCTGCGGTTGTTCAGCACCTGCGCGCCGAGAGAAGCCAGCTCGAGCATCTCGTCAAAGGTGATCTCGGGCAGCTTGCGGGCATTGCGCACCTTGCGGGGGTCGGCGGTGTAGACGCCCTCCACGTCGGTGAAGATCTGGCACCGGTCGGCGTGCAGCGCCGCCGCGATGGCCACCGCGCTGGTGTCCGAGCCGCCGCGGCCCAGGGTGGTGATGTCGTCCAGCTTGTTGAGGCCCTGGAAGCCCGCCACCACCACGATCCGGTTGCGCTCCAGCTCGGACGTGATCCGCTCGACGTCCATCCGCTTGATCCGGGCCTTGGTGTAGGCCCGGTCGGTGTGGAAGCCCGCCTGCCAGCCGGTCAGGCTGGTGGCGTGGCAGCCGATCTCGTTCAGGGCCATGGCCAGCAGGGCGATGCTGATCTGCTCGCCCGAGGCCAGCAGCATATCCATCTCCCGGGCGGAGGGGTTGTGGGTGATCTCCGCCGCCTTTGCAATCAGGTCGTCGGTGGTGTCGCCCTGGGCGGACACCACGACCACCACGTCGTTGCCCGCGTTGTGGGTGTTGGCCACGATGCGCGCCACGTTGAAAATACGCTCGCGGTCACGGACCGATGAGCCGCCGAACTTTTGTACGATCAACGCCATACTTGTCACTCTCCTCTTTCTCTATCCTCTATCCCAGAGGCCAAAGGTGTCAAAACGTCCCTGTTCCTCTGTCATTCAACCGTTGCGCCGGTGTTGTCCGCGTCCAGGCGCAGCAGTGTAAATGCTTCACATCCGTCCAGGCCCTCGAGGGCTTCGAGGCCCTGCTCCAGCTTCCGGTAAAATTCCGCCGCCCCGGCCCGCTCGGCCACCGCCATCACAGTGCTGCCCGCGCCCGAGACGTAGACGGCCAGCGCCCCGCACTCCCTGGCCAGGGCAAAGACTTCCTTCGAGCCGGGCATCAGGGGGATGCGGTAGGGCTGGTGCAGCTTATCCTCGGTGGCGATGGGCAGCAGGTCGTGCCGGCCATCGCAGAAGGCCGCTGGCAGCAGCGCCGCCCGCGAAAGGTTATACACCGCGTCCCGGTGGGCCACCTGGGCCGGCAGGGCCGCGCGGGCCGCCTCGGTCAGCAGCTTGTAGTCGGGGACGACGGCCGCAAAGCAGAGGCTGTCGTCCACCGCCCGCTTGACCGAATAGACCTCCCCGCCCTCAAACACGCTGGTGGTCAGGCCGCCCAGCAGGGCCGGGGCCACGTTGTCGGGGTGGCCCTCGATGGCGGTGGCGAGGGTGAGCAGCTCCTGGGTGTTGAGCACGTCCCCCAGCATCCGGTTGGCCCCCAGCAAACCCGCGATGATGCAGGCCGAGGAGGAGCCCAGGCCCCGCGCCATCGGGATGGGGTTGGTCTGGACGATCCTGAGCGGAGGGATCTTTTTGCCCACCCGGTCGAACAGGCTCTTGGCCGAGCGGTAGATGAGGTTCGACTCGCCGCGCGGGATGCGGGTGCCGTCGGCAGACGAGATATCGAGCCTGTCGCTCTCCTCAAAGGTGGCGGTGTTGTAGAGGGTGACGGCCAGCCCCACCGCGTCGAAACCGGAGCCCACGTTGGCGCTGGTCGCCGGGACCGAAACTTTGATCTTCACAGCGCGTCCCCCTCTCAGCCGTCGGCGGGCAGGCGGCGCAGCACCAGTTTGACGCTGCCGCCCACCGCCTCGATCTTGTGCTGCGCCGCTTCGAGGGAGGCGTCGTCCGCCTGCTCGACCATGTAGGCGCAGCCGTCGTAATGCTCGGCCACCAGCTGGCCGGAGCCGTAAATGGCCTCAACCACCGCGGGGGCGGCCCCCTCCACACGCACATAGTATGCCGCCGGGGCCGGGTCGGTGAGCATCCCCTCGGCGGGCGCAGCCGGCTGCCAGAACAGGCTGTCGTGCATCTGCACCCCGTGCTTGAGGGCGTCCACCACGTCGGCCACCACGGCGCTGGCGGTGGGCAGCTTGCCCGCGCCCTTGCCGTAAAAGACCACGTCGCCCAGCATATCGCCCTTGACCTTGACGGCGTTGAAGACGTCGTCCACGCCGGCCAGCTGGTTCTCGTGGGGGACCAGGCAGGGCTCCACCCCGGCGGCCACCCCGCCGCCGGGCAGCAGCTTCATCCAGGCGATCAGCTTGATGACGCAGCCCAGCTTGCCGGCGGCCTGGACGTCGGCCACCGTGATATCCCGGATGCCCCGGGTGGGGATGTTCTGGGGGTAGATGTGGTGCCCGCAGACCAGGGAGGCCAGGATGGCGATCTTGCGGCAGGCGTCCCGGCCGTCCACGTCGTCGCCGGGGTCTTTGGTCTCGGCGTAGCCCAGCTGCTGGGCGATCTTGAGGGCCTCGTCAAAGCCCATGTTCTCCCGGGCCATCTTGGTCAGCATAAAGTTGGTGGTGCCGTTGACGATCCCCTCCACTTCGGTGATGACGTTGGCCGCCAGGCACTGGTGCATGGGGGTGATGATGGGGGTGCCGCCGCCCACCGACGCCTCGAACAGGAAAGCGCAGTTGTGGCTCTTGGCCAGGGCCAGCAGCTCGGCGCCGTAGGTGGCCACCATCTCCTTGTTGGAGGTACAGACGCTGCGGCCGCTCTCGAGGGCCTGCCGCACATAGGGGTAGGCAAAGCGGGTGCCGCCGATGGTCTCGACCACCACCTTGACCTCGGGGTCGGCGAGGATGACGTCGATGTTCCTGACAAAGAGATGGGCGTCGGGCCGGTCCGAAAAGTCCCGCACGTCCAGGATGTACTTCACTTCCACCGGCTCGCCGGCCCGGCGGGCGACGCTCGCCGCGTTCCGCTCCAGGACCTCATACACGCCGCTGCCCACGGTGCCAAAGCCTAAAATTGCGATCTTAGCCATAGTCTGCCTCGCTCCTATCCTTTCTCTTTCTCACTCACAGGTCGTAGCCCAGCCGGACCCCCACCACCGTGCTCTGCCGCGAGAGCATGGCCGCCAGTTCGTCGGGAGTCATCTGCATGGTGTCGGTGCGGATGGTGACCGCCACCTGGGCGGTGCCGTTTTCCGGCGTGGCCTGGTTGATGGTGACGATGCTGGCCCCCGCGCTGCTGATGCCGGCCAGCAGGCTCTGCAGCGCGCCGGTCTGGTCCCGCAGGGTGGCCATGACGGTAATCAGCTCCCGTCCGTTTTCCGAATCGAAAATGCAGTCCTTATATTTATAGTAGGCGCTGCGGGACAGCCCCACCGCCCGGGTGGCGGCCGAGATGTTCCGGGCCTGGCCGCTGGCCAGCAGCTCCTTGGCGCGGATGACCTTCAGAAAAACTTCCGGCAGCACCTGCGCGTCCACGAGATAAAATCGGCGCTCCAACTTGTTCACCTCTCAAGCACAACTGTATTCACGGGAAATATAATAGCATCCGCCCTCCCGCATTGCAAGAGGACGGATGCTATTTTGGCAGTTTCGACAGTTTTTTGGCGCGCAGCCCTGCTTCTGTTGCCGAAAGTGCAATACAGTAAAACGGCTGCTGCGGGTCCCTATCAGTCGGTTATGATCCCTTCGGTGTCCACCTGGGCGGACAGAATGCCGCCGCTGTGGTCGTAGTTGCAGGTGGCGGGCAGGTCGTCGGCCTTGTAGTAGCCGGTGGCGCGGCTGGTGCAGGCCGGGCCGGCCAGCAGGCCGCTCTCGGTGCAGTAGCTGCGCTGCACCACCCCTTCCGCCATTGGGAACTCTTTGGTCTCGTACCCTTCCTGGACGGTGTTCATCAGGGCCTTCCAGGCTTCGACGCAGACGCGGGTCTTGGCCTGGCTGCCCAGGGTCAGGGTCATGTCGTAGGGGGAGTCGTAACCCCACCAGACGGCGGTGACATAATATGGGGTGCCGCCCACGAACCACAGATCCCGCTCGTCGGTGGCCGTACCCGTTTTGCCGAAGGAGCGCATATTGCCCGCGGTCGGATACCGTCCGCCCGCCGTGCCCACGCTGCTGTACAGGACGTTCTGCAGCAGCTGATTCATGATGGTGGCGGTCTGGGGGGTCAGGGCCTGGTAGCTGGTGGCGTTGCTTTCGAGATAGATGTTGCCGTCGCGGTCCAGCACCCGGGTGTAGAGCCGCGGGGTGGTGTACTGGCCGTCGTAGAAGATCTGGAAGGCCGCCGCCAGGTCCAGCGGGCTGACGCCGTGGGTCTGGCTGCCCATGACCAGGGGCGCAAGGCCCACATCATTGACCGGGTCGAGGGTATCCAGCTGCAGGGTGTTATAGAGGAAATTGAAGATGGTGTTGGCCCCCACCAGGTCGCCCACCCGGACGGCGATGGTGTTCAGGGAGCGGGCCAGGCCGTTCCACAGCGGCACGTCGGTGTTGTCGCCGTAGTTGCCGCCGTAGTTCTTGGGCCAGCTGCGCCAGGCGTTGGGGTAGGCCCGCAGCGCCTCGTCCGACAGGCCCGACAGGCCGTTGCGGCGGCAGTAGTCGTCGTCCCGGATGACCATGTCGCTCTTGAGATAGAGGGGGGAGTTGTTGAGCATGGTGGACCAGTTGACCAGCCCGTACTCGATGCCCAGCGCGTAGGCGCCGATCGGCTTGATGGCCGAGCCGGTCTGCCTTGTCACATTGTAGGCACGGTTGAGGGTCAGGTCGCGGGTCTTTTCGCCCAGGCCGCCCACCATGGCCACCACGTTGCCGTCGTAGTCCAGCATGACCATGGCCGCCTGGGTGCGCACGTTCCGGTAATAGGTGACGGTGCCGTCCTCGGCGGTGGTGGTCTTGAGGGTGCCGTCCTCGTTGTAGACGGGGGTGTCGTCCTCCGAGAGGCTGGACACCGGCTCCTCATGCCAGCCGGCCGGGAAATAGGCGTCGCCGGTGTTGAGCATCAGCTCTTCCATCTGGGACTGGATCTTGGGGTTGACGGTGGCCTCGATGGTAAAGCCGCCGGTGTACAGCATCTGCTGGGCCTCCGCCTCGGTGATGCCCTCCTTCTCCATGATGTCCTGCACGACCTCCTCAAAGAGGGCGTCGGTGAAGTAGGAGTTGTTGGTGGCGGTGGTCCGGGAGGTATCCTCCTCGGCCAGGACAAGGGGCTGGGCGACGGCCTCGCGGTAGACGTCCTCGGTGATGATCCCCTGGTCCCACATATTATAGAGGACAAAATTGCGCCGGTTGATCAGGTTCTCGGGGTTGGTGCGGGGGTTGTAATTGGTGGGGTTCTTGGTGATGGACGCGATGGCCGCGCACTCCCACAGGTTGAGCTCGCTGACTTCCTTGCCGAAATATTCCAGCGAGGCGGTCTGGACGCCCTGGATGGTGCCGGTAAAGCTGATGGTGTTCAGGTAGGCTTCCAGGATGGTCTCTTTGGAATAGTTGCGGTAGAGGGTGTAGGCGCGGTAGATCTCGCGCAGCTTGCGCAGCGCGCCCTCGATGCCGCTGGCGCTGTCGTCGTCGGTCAGGTTTTTGATCAGCTGCTGCTCGATGGTGGACGCGCCCTGCTTGGAGCTGTAGATGGGGACGATATACTCGTTGATCATGGCGCCCACCGTCCGCTTGAGGTTGAAGCCGGGCTCCGAATAGAAGTCCTTGTCCTCGGTGCAGATGAAGGCATACTGCAGATAATAGGGGATCTCTTCCAGATCCACCCACATCCGGTGGCTGTTGGAGGAGCGGAGGGTGGCGTACTCGATCTGCGCGCCGGTGTCGGGGTCGGTGGCCACCACCACGCTGGACTGGCTCAGCTCGATCTGGTCCAGGTTGAGCAGGTCGCCGTCGTTGGCGGTGGCCTGCACCACATAGTAGACCATGCAGACGGCCAGGGCGCACCCCGCCATCACCCCCACGCAGAACAGGGTGGCAAAGATGCGGAAGATGGCCTTCAGGATGGGGTGGCGGCTTTTTGCCTTTTCCGGTTTTTCTTTTTTGGGTTTGGGGCTGCGGCCGCCCTGGGGCGCGCCGGCATGGCCCGCTCCCCGGCCCCCGCCGGAGGATGGGGGCGGCGCGGATTCCCTTCTGCTGTGGGTGGTATTCACCACGCGGTGCCCCGGCGCCGCTGCGGCGCTGCGGGCGCCTGCGCCGTCGCTGCGGTGGATGCGCCTCATTTCATTCATAGCGAAGCAGATCGCCTCCTTTTTGAAAGACTGCCTTGTTCTACTTTCCCCCGCCCTGCTGCCGGGCAGCCGAAGCACGGGGCCTGCACGTTCAAGTTCTCGTTTCGATACCAGGTTATTATAGCACACTTGCCCCCGGAAAGTACAGCGCTCCGGGGTGAAATTTGGCGTTTATTTGGCGCAGAATGTGTGAAAACCGTCTCTTTCGTCCATACTAACGTCCGAAAGGAGCCCGGCCCTATGCGTAAACTGTGGTATTTTCTCTTTTATGGCCTGTGTGCCTTCACCATTGCGTTCAGCCTGTACTGGATGGCGGCCGTCCCGCCGCGGCAGGACGGGCAGCCCCCGGCCGAAAGCCCGTCCCGGGAGACCTCAAGCAGCCCCTCCCTGCGGGCGGGGGCGGCGGTGTCCGGCGTCGAAGAGGAGGCCGAGGGCTACTACCTCTGCGACGAGGGCGGGCGGCTGTCGGTCTACCGCTGCGACGCCGCCGGCACCCCCCGCGCCCTGCTGGAACGGACCGATATCTACGTCAACCTCCTGCCCGAAGCCGACGCCCTCCGCTTCAAATCCGGTTACTACGTCTGGAGCCGGCAGGAGCTGGAGACCCTGCTGGAAGATTTGGGGGCCTGAGCGGTTGACAGCCCCCTGCCGTTAGGTTATACTGACTTGTAAGCATAACATGACACAGGAGGGGCTTTTATGTCCAACATCTATCTCATCACCGGCGCGACTTCGGCGCCCGGTCTGGCCCTGATGGGCCGGCTGCTGCCCGCCCTCGCGGAGGGCGACCTGATCCTGGCCCAGGGCTGCGGCGACCTGGCCCGGCTGTCCGGCCTCTGCCAGGCGCGGCCCGGCTTCATCCGCCCCTACGACGCCGACTTCACCCAGCCGCTGGCGGTCCGCGCCTTCCTCAGCGACCTGACCGACAGCTACCCCGTCCCCACCCATTTTGTCCACCTGGCGGCGCTGCGCCCCCTTGAGACGCCCTACGCCGCCTTTGACGAGGAGCGCTTTGTCGCCGAGCGGGCGGTCGCCCTGGACAGCGCCCTGGTTCTCTGCAAAGCCTTCCTGCCCAAGATGGCGGCAGCCGGCGCGGGACAGGTGCTCTTCCCCGACCGCCGGGCCGGCGGTCAGGCCGCCTCGGCCTGCATCCTGCAGGGGGCGCTGGACGGCCTTGCCCGCGCCCTTGCCGCCGAATACGCCCCGTCCGGCGTCACCGTCCGCTGCGCTGCGCCGGACGTCATCGCCGCCGGCGGCTTCTGACCGGCGCGGCCGTCAGCCTTCCAGCTCTTCCATCGCCTCGCGGACGGTGTCGGCAGAAAAGAGGAACGCCCCGCTGTTGCTGTACACCTCCACATGGCCGCCCACGTACCGGATCTCCCATTCGCTCATCTTCTGTCTCTCCTTTCCGTTTGCGGGAAGGGCTCTTCCCCTTCCTTCCGCTTTCAGGATAGCAGAAACAAAGTCCCATAATTTGTACTTTTGCATTTTTCCGCAAAAAAGTTGCCCCCGCGTTCACGGGGGCAGCGGATTCAGGTCTGGGCCGCAGCCAAAACGGGCGCGCCGCTCTGCACGCGGCGGCTGCCCGCCTCGGCGCGGCGGGACTTGTCATAGCAGTACTTGATGATGGCCTGCCGCCGGACAATGCCGATGAACACCCCCCGGTCGTCGACCACCGGGACAAAGTTCTGGTTCATGGCGGCTTCCACCAGCTGATCCATGCTGGTGTTGACGGTGACGGGCAGATAATCCCGCTTGCGCTCAAAGCTGCGGATGGGGATATCCTCAGCGCCTTCGATGTCCAGCCCGTGGTACCGCTTGAGCCCCCAGAGGATGTCCCCTTCGGTCAGGGTGCCCACGTACTCCCCCCGGCGGTTCAGGATGGAGATGGAGGCGTAGCGGTTGTTCTCCCACTTTTCAAGGGTCTGCCGGAGGGTAAAGTCGTCATAGACATACATCAGGTCCTGCTTGGGGGAGAGGAAAAACAAAATATTCATATACTCAAGAGCTCCTGCCTTCTGTTTGGTATTGCCGCACTCGCTTGGGGTTTGTCTGCGGCGGTGGCCGCAGGGGTTTTCACATCCATGATGTCCGCCCCCTTTCTCCCTTTTATTTTAGCACTTTTGCCCATCGAAATAAAGTTGCGCACAGTTTTTTTAGATTTTATTCACAACTCGTTGGCACAACCTGTGCGCGCCCTGCAAAAAAGCGTCCCAAATCCATGCACAAGGCGCCGTTTTGTGCTATACTAAGGGTATCTACTGTTTTCTGCCCGGACCGGGCCCCTGCTCCGCTACCCAGTATAGCAGGCGCCGGCGCCGGAATCTGTCAAGGAAAGGAGGCTGCCGCCCATGCACCTGTTCCCCACCTTCTGCCGGCGGGCTCTCGCGGCGGCCGCCGCCTGCCTGCTGCTTGCGGGCTGCACCCGCCCGGCGGTTCTCCAGCCGGAATCGTCCTCCCAGCCGGCGCAGAGCGCGGCCGGCAGCTCGGAGACGGACAGCGGCGCCGCCCTGCCCGCCCGCTTTGCCATCGCCGTCAGCGAGGGCAGCTACAACCCCTACCTCACCGCCAACACCCTGACCGAGCAGGCGGCGGGACTGCTGTTTGAAAAACTGGTCCGCATCTCCCCCCGGATGGAGCTGGAGATGCGGCTGGCCGATTCGGTGGTGTCCAGCGGCCTGACGGTGACCATCCGGCTGCGCAGCGGCTGCATCTTTGCCGACGGGACCCCTCTCACCTCCGCCGACGTGGCCGCCAGCCTGCTGGCCGCCAAGGCAAGCGCCTTTTACGCCGGACGTCTGGCCAACCTGACCGACGTCCAGGCCCCCGACCCGTCCACCGTCGTCTTGACCCTGGCCCAGCCGGACAGCCTCTTTGCCTACCTGCTCGACCTGCCCATCCTGAAGGCGGCCGAGACGGCCTCTCCCCAGCCCACCCCCTGCGGGCGGTACGTCTACGGCAGCGGCGGGGACACCCTGGTGAAGAATCCGCGCGCCCCCTTCCCCGAGGCCGGCCCCGAGACCATCTGGCTGACCCCCGTCAGCGACTACGCCGAGCTGGTCAGCCAGCTGGCCATGGGGGAGATCAGCTTCTACCTCGCCGAGGAGACCGCCTCCTCTGCCGTGGCCACCTCCGAGCGGTATTTCCGCACCAATACCCTCCTCTTTCTGGGGGTGAACGGCAGCGCCGACAACCCCCTGTGCGCCACCGCCGGGGGCCGCGCGGCCCTCAGCGCCGCTCTCTCCCGGGAGGACCTGGCCGGCCGGTTTGCCAGCGCCAGCCCCGCCGCCGGGGCCCTGAACAGCCTGTACGAGTGCGTGCAGGGCCGGCAGCCCCTTTCGGCCGAGGCCGACCCCGACGGCTTTGCCTCCCGGATGGCCGCCCTCGGCTACCGGTGGGACGAGGCGTCCGCCCGCTACCTCGATCCGGACGGGCGGCCCGCGCAGGTCAGCATCCTGGCCTGTGGCAGCTCGGCCGACCGGGTCTATTCCGCCCGGCTTGTGCAGCAGCAGTGGGAGGAAAACGGCATCGAAACCACCCTGACTTTGGCCGATGACTTCGGCGCTTACCTGCAAATGGTACAGGACCGGCAATTTGAACTGTACATCGGTGAAATGAAGTTGTATAATAATAATGACCTCTCCCCCTTCTGGACCGGCAGCGCCCATTACGGCCTGGCCGTCACCCAGCAGCTGCTGGATGCCTACAGCCTGATGCGGGCCGACAGCGCCGCCGCCCCCGATTTTGAGCGGGTCTTTGCCGAACAGATGCCCTATATCCCCCTGCTGTGGCGGGGCGGGGTGACGGTGTCCAACCGCCGCACCAGCGGCGTCATCTCCAGCGTCAGCGACCTGTACTATTCCCTGGCCAGCCTTTCCATCGCGCAGTAAAGCGTCAGCTTTTGAAAAATCTATATAAAAAGGAGCAGAGCGATTATGATCACTACCCATTTTCCCTTGGGCGATGTCCGCTTTTCCGCCGAATACTTTTCGACTCTGGTAGGCGAAGCCGCCAAGAGCTGCTACGGCGTGGCTGCCATGGCGCCCCGCGGGGTGGCCGATACGGTCAAGAGCCTGGTGCGCGGCGAGGACTTTGCCGACAAGGGCGTCCGCGTCACCGTCGAGAACGGCCGCCTCATCATCGAGATCCACATCGCTGTCGGCTATGGGCTGAATATTGCCACCGCAGCCCAGAGCATCACCCACCGGGTGCAGGACGAGGTCGAGCACTCGACCGGCCTGAAGGTGGCCCGCGTGATCGTGTCGGTCGACGACGTCATCGCCTGACAAGGGCCCCCACCGACTGAGGAACATCATCCCCGGGCACGCCCGTGGGCAGGACAAGGAGTTAAAAACAATGATTAGTGGTAAAATTCTGCGTGACGCCATCATCTCAGGCGCAAACAACATCAACAACCAGCGCTCCCGCGTGGACGAGCTGAACGTCTTCCCCGTGCCGGACGGCGACACCGGCACCAACATGGGCATGACCGTCGGCGCAGCCGTCCCCGAGCTGGAAGCCCTGGACGACGACTGCACGGTGGGCGAAGCCGCCAAGACCGCCGCCTCGGCCATGCTGCGGGGAGCGCGGGGCAACTCGGGCGTCATCACCAGCCTGCTGTTCCGCGGTTTCTCCAAGGCACTGGAGGGCAAAAAGGAGGCCGGCGCGCCCGACCTGGTCGCCGCCCTGGAAAAAGGCGTCGAGGCCGCCTATAAGGCCGTCATGAAGCCCACCGAGGGGACCATCCTGACGGTGGCCCGCATCGCCTCGGAGGAGGCCCGCGCCAGCGGCATCGCCGATGTGGAGGAGCTGTGGGACCTGGTCATGTCGGCCGGGCAGCGCGCCCTGGACGACACCCCCAACCTGCTGCCTGTCCTGAAAAAGGCCGGCGTCGTCGACGCAGGGGGCCAGGGCATCATGATCATCTTTGAGGGCATGGGCAAGGTGTTCCACGGCGAGGGGATGGTCCCCGCCGCCGAGTCCACCCAGAACAAGGCCAAGCTCTCGACCGCCAACGCCGGCCGCGGCGTCTTTACCGACGACCTGATGAAGGTGGAGGATATCAAGAACGGCTACTGCACCCAGTTCCTCATCCACAAGGAGGACGGCGCCAGCGCCGCCAAGATGCGCGCCTTTGCCGAGTCCAACGGCGACAGCGTCGTCTGCATCGAGGACGACGACGTCATCAACCTCCACGTCCACACCGCCGACCCCGGCAAGATCCTGTCCGAGGCCATCAAGTACGGCTATCTGACCAACTTCAAGATCGAGAATATGCACGAGCAGTTCCTTGCCCGGCAGAAGCAGGGCAAGAGCCTGGAAAAGCAGGCCGAGGCCGAGCAGAAGCAGAAGGCTTCCGACTCCATCGCCAGCGAGTTCATCTACGCCGCCGTCGACCCCAGCCGCGACTACGGCTTTGTGGCGGTGGCCGCCGGCGAGGGCCTCAAGGCCGTCTTTACCGATCTGGCCGTCGACGCCGTCGTCTCGGGCGGCCAGACCATGAACCCCGCCACCGAGGACATCCTGGCCGCCGTCCAGAGCGTGCCGGCCAAGACCGTCTTTGTGCTGCCCAACAACAAGAACATCATCATGGCCGCCGAGCAGGCCGAAAAGCTGGCCGACCGCCGGGTGGTGGTCCTGCCCACCCGCACCATCCCGATGGGCATCACCGCCATGCTCAACTTTGACCCCACCGCCTCGGTCGAAGCCAACACCATCAGCATGATGAAGGCCGCCGACAACGTCTCCACCGGCCTGATCACCTACGCCGCCCGCGACAGCGAGTACGACGGCAAGCGGATCCGCAAGGGCGAGATCATGTCCCTCGAAAACGGCAAGATCGTGGCCACCTCCAACGACCTGACCAAGGCCGCCTACCGCCTGGCCCGCAGCATGTGCAGGAAGGATTCCAGCTTTGTCACCGTCATTTCGGGCTGCGACGTCAGCGACGAGGATGCCGAGCGCACCACCGAGATCATCAAGTCCAAGTGCCCCGGCCACGTGGAAGTCAGCCACATCCGGGGCGGCCAGCCGGTCTACTACTATATGATCAGCGTGGAATAAGGACAGGCCGTTCCAGTTTTGTACAGGCCGTGCAGGCCCCAAAATACAGGTTGTTTCACACTTGTGCGAATTGTCCATTGACAACATTCCTTCCGTCCTCTATAATAGGAGGCACATGAGGGAGTAATTCCACGCGGGAGCGTGAGGCCAGCCCGACAGCACGACCCCTTGAGAAAAAGGGGTCCGGGAAGTCCTTGACCAGAATGAGACTCATGCACCGGAACCATCCAGTGCATGGGTCTTTTTTTATCCTTTCGCCGGCATTCTCCCATGCACACCCACTGTACACTGTCAGAAGGAGTAAACTGAGAAATGAAACAGGAGTACGTGCAAACCCCAGAAGAGCTGATCGCCGGGCTGAACACCAGCGCCGACGGTCTGAGCAGCGCGGAGGCCGCTGCCCGGCTCGAAAAGTACGGCCCCAACAAGCTCAAGGACGCTGAGAAGCCCACCCTGCTCCAGCGCTTCATCGAGCAGCTGAAGGACCCCATGCTCATCATCCTGATGATCGCGGCCGCCGTCTCGGCGGTGACCAACTTCATCTCGGGCGAGAGCTTTGCCGAGGTCTTTATCATCCTGATCGTCGTGCTGCTGAACGCGATCCTGGGCGTCTTTCAAGAGAGCAAGGCTGAAGCCGCCATCGAAGCCCTGCAGACCATGACCGCCGCCACCTGCAAGGTGCTGCGGGACGGCAAACAGGTCTCCATCCACAGCGACCAGCTGGTGCCCGGCGACGTGGTGCTGCTGGAAGCCGGCGACGCCGTCCCCGCCGACGGCCGTCTGCTGGAGAGCGCCAGCCTCAAGATCGAGGAGGCCGCTCTGACCGGCGAGAGCGTCCCCGTCAACAAGATCATCGACGCGCTGGGCCTGGGCAAGGACCAGAGCGAGGTGCCTCTGGGCGACCGCAAGAATATGTGCTATATGGGTTCCACCGTGGTCTACGGCCGCGGCAAGGCCCTGATCACCCGCACCGGCATGGACACCGAGATGGGCAAGATCGCCGGCGCCCTGGCCAACACCGAGCAGGAGCAGACCCCGCTGCAGCGTCAGCTGGAGCAGCTGAGCACCATCCTCTCCAAGCTGGTGCTGGGCATCTGCCTGTTCATCTTTGTCTTTGACCTGATCGTGGCCGGCTCCTTCACCCTGGATTCGGTCCTGTCCACCTTCATGGTGGCCGTTTCGCTGGCCGTGGCCGCCATCCCCGAGGGCCTGGCCACCGTCGTCACCGTCGTGCTGTCCATCGGCGTGACCAACATGAGCCACCGCAACGCCGTCATCCGCCGGCTGACCGCCGTCGAGACCCTGGGCTGCACCCAGGTCATCTGCTCGGATAAGACCGGCACCCTGACCCAGAACAAGATGACCGTCGTCCAGCACGTGGGCGACACCATCCCCCTGGCCACCGCCATGGCCCTGTGCAGCGACGCCAACCTGAACGACGCCGGCCAGGCCGAGGGCGAGCCCACCGAGGCCGCCCTGGTCAACTTTGCGGCCAAGGAGGGCCTGCCCAAGGGCCAGCTGTCCGCCGCCGAGCCCCGTGTGGACGAGGCGCCCTTTGATTCTTCCCGCAAGATGATGAGCACCATCCACGCCGCGGGCAAGGGCTTTGTCCAGTACACCAAGGGCGCGCCCGACGAGATCCTCAAGCGCTGCACCAGCTACCTTGAAAACGGCAAGGTGCTGCCCATGACCGACGCCAAGCGCGCCGAGATCCTGGCCGCCAACAAGAACATGGCCGACCAGGCCCTGCGCGTGCTGGCCGCCTCCAAGCGCGACTGGGCCGAAAAGCCGGCCAGCAACGAGCCGGCCTTCCTCGAGCAGGATCTGTGCTTCCTGGGCCTGACCGGCATGATCGACCCGGTCCGTCCCGAGGTCAAACCCGCCATCGTCGAGTGCCGTGAGGCCGGCATCCGCCCCGTCATGATCACCGGCGACCACAAGGACACCGCCGTCGCCATCGCCAAGGAACTGGGCATCATCACCGACGCCAGCCAGGCCATCACCGGCGCCGAGCTGGACAAGATCCCCGACAGCGAGATCGGCGAGGCCGTCAAGAAGTACGGCGTCTACGCCCGCGTCCAGCCTGAGCACAAGGTGCGCATCGTCACCGCCTGGAAGGGCAACGGCGCCATCACCGCCATGACCGGCGACGGCGTCAACGACGCGCCCTCCATCAAGTCGGCCGACATCGGCGTGGGCATGGGCATCACCGGCACCGACGTCACCAAGAACGTCGCCGACATGGTCCTGGCCGACGACAACTTTGCCACCATCGTGGGCGCCGTCGAAGAGGGCCGCCGCATCTACGCCAACATCCGCAAGGCCATCCAGTTCCTGCTGGCCTCCAACATGAGCGAGGTGCTGGGCGTCTTCTGCGCCACCCTGCTGGGCTTTACCCTGCTCAACCCCGTCCACCTGCTGTTTATCAACCTGATCACCGACTGCTTCCCCGCTCTGGCCCTCGGCATGGAGCAGGGCGAGTCCGACATCATGAAGCGCAAGCCCCGCAACTCCAAGGACGGCATTTTTGCCGGCGGTCTGGGCTTCGACATCGCCTACCAGGGCCTGCTGATCGCGATCATCACCCTGGCCTCCTATATCATCGGCCACTGCATGGAAGTGGGCTACTTTGAGATGCCCCACGGCGTCAGCGACGACGGCATGACCATGGCCTTCCTGACCATGAGCATGTGCGAGATCTTCCACAGCTTCAATATGCGCAGCCAGCGCAAGAGCGTCTTTACCCTGCACAGCCACAACAAGGTGCTGTGGGGCGCCATGCTGGGCAGCCTGGTGCTGACCACCGTGGTGCTGGAGGTGCCCTTCGTTGCCAATATGTTCGGCTTCACCCCCGTCGACCTGAACGAGTACCTGGTCGCCCTGGCCCTCGCTTTTGTGGTCATCCCCATCGTGGAGATCGTCAAGGCCATCCAGCGCGGCATGAGCAAGCAGGCTGCCTGAGCCTGCGCGCTGTCCTCCCTGCCTTTTTGAAATGGGCCTGTGTTCCCGCCTTTGGGGGCACAGGCCCCTTTTCAAAGCAGTAATGTGGAAACCGAAAAACTTTCACCCCGCTTTTTTCCAGAAAAGCGAAAAAAGGCTCTTCCCTTTTGGATATTTCCTGCTATACTATGGGGTGACTCGACAGGTCAGTTTCCTGAACAAACCGGCCTTTCGAGCCGCGATCCCCAGTCTTCAATGGCGCGGCCCGGCGCACGGGCCGCAACGGCAAGCAAGGAGATTTTATGTTTGAGTTCATCAAAAAGCAGTCGCCGGTGCGGGTCATTGCCCTGGGCTTTGCACTGGTGATCCTGCTGGGTTCGGTGCTGCTCATCATGCCTTTCAGCGTACAGGAAGGCGTGGACGTAGCCTACATCGACACCCTCTACACCTCGACGAGCGCGGTCTGCGTCACCGGCCTGATCGCCACCGACGCGGGCGACACCTTCACCTTCATCGGGCAGTTCATCCTGATGCTGCTGATCCAGGTGGGCGGCCTCGGCGTCACTTCGGTGGGCGCGGGCATCATCCTGGCGATGGGCCGCAAGATCAACCTGAAGGAGCGCAGCGTCCTGCAGGAGGCTCTCAACCTCGATTCGGCCCAGGGCATCCTCCGCTTCCTCAAGAGCATCTTCCTGATGACCCTCTGTTTCGAGGGCGCGGGCGCGGCGCTCAGCTTTCTGGTCTTTGTGCAGGATTACCCGCCCCTGCGGGCGCTGTGGATCAGCATCTTCCACTCGGTCGCAGCCTTCAACAACTCGGGCTTTGATATCCTGGGCAACTACCAGAACCTGATCCCCTACCGGGACAACGTGCCCCTCAACCTGATCACCTGCGGGCTGATCATCTTCGGCGGCATCGGCTTTCTGGTCATCCGGGACGTGCTGCACAACCGTTTCCGCTGGAAGAAGTTCTCGATGCACACCAAGGTGGTCATCTCGGTCAGCGCGGTGCTGATCGTGGTGGGCGCGGTGCTGCTCAAGCTGACCGAGGACATCACCTGGCTGGCAGCCTTCTTCCACAGCGTATCGGCCCGTACCGCCGGCTTTTCGACCTACGCGCTGGGCGAGTGGAACAGCGCCGGCCTGCTGGTGCTGATCGTGCTGATGTTCATCGGCGCCTCCCCCGGATCGACCGGCGGCGGCATCAAGACCAGCACCTTCTTCGTCCTGCTGCAGGGCATCAAGTCGGCCGCCACCAACCGGGGCGAGAAGGCTTTCCGCTACTCCATCCCCTCCGGCGCCTTCCGCAAGGCCGCGGTCATCACCCTGATCGCCATCAGCGTGGTGCTGACCGGCACCTGGCTGACCATGGTCTTTGAGCCGCAGCTGCGGCTGGTCGACGCCCTGTTCGAGCTCACCAGCGCCTTTGGCACCGTCGGCCTTTCGACCGGCATCACCACCACCCTGGGGGTGCCCGCCAAGCTGGTGTCCATCCTTACCATGTATATTGGCCGCCTTGGCCCCCTGACCATCGCCTCGGTCTGGTACTTTGACAAGGGCGAGCGGGTCCGTTACCCCGAAGGCAACATCGCCATCGGCTGACAGGAGGAAACAAAAATGTTTGGTAAAGCAAAGAAAGCAAAAGCTTCCTACGGCATTGTGGGCCTGGGCCGGTTCGGCCTGGCGCTGGCCATCGAGCTGGCCGAAGCCGGCGAGGACCTGGTGGTCCTGGACCAGGAAGAGGAAAAGGTCCGCATCATGCGGGACTACACCGAGGCCGCCTATGTGGTCAACAGCCTGGACAAAAAGACCCTGGAGGAGACCGGCATTCAGAACTGCGACGTCGCCGTCGTCTGCATCGGCGAGAAGATGGACGTCTCCATCCTGACCACCCTGCACCTGGTCAGCATGGGCATCCCCACCGTCATCGCCAAGGCCGCCAGCGAGGAGCAGGGCCAGGTCCTGCGCAAGCTGGGCGCCCAGGTGGTCTACCCCGAGCACGACATGGCCATCCGTCTGGCCCACCGGCTGGAGACCACCGGGATGCTGGACTTTGTCCAGCTGAGCGAGCAGGTCAGCATCTCCAAGCTGGCGGTGCCCGCCAAGATGATCGGCAA
>DXHQ01000042.1 GCA_019113345.1 Candidatus Faecalibacterium intestinigallinarum | reverse complement strand
TACAACAAGGATATGCAGGAGGACAAGGAGGCCGTCTTTGACGCGGTGGACACCCTCTCCCTCTGCCTGACCACCATCACCCCCATGCTGGACACCATGCGCACCCTGCCGGCCAATATGCGCCGGGCGGCGGCCGCCGGCTTCATCAACGCCACCGACTGCGCCGACTACCTGACCAAAAAGGGGATGCCCTTCCGGGACGCCTACAAGCTGACCGGCCAGATGGTGGCCGACTGCATCGCCTCCGGCAAGGTGCTGGAGGAACTGACCCTCGAGGAATTTGCCGCCTACAGCCCCCTCTTCGCAGCCGACGTCTACCAGGCCATCGATCTGGTCAACTGCTGCGAGGGCCGCACCAGCTACGGCGGCCCCAGCGCCGCCAGCGTCCGGCGGCAGATCGAGCAGGCGCTGGCCGCCCTCGACGCTTGGGAGGCAGGTGACAAGGCATGAGCTATCAGGTATTCATCGATGGCTCGTCCGGCACCACCGGCCTGCGGATCGCCGAGCGGCTGGCCGGCCGCCCCGAGCTCGAGCTGCTGCACATTTCGGAGGCCGACCGCAAGGACCCGGCCCGCCGGGCCGAGGTCATCAATTCTGCCGACCTCGCCTTCCTCTGCCTGCCCGACGCCGCCTCCCGGGAGGTCGTCCCCCTCATCGACAGCCGCGTCAAGGTGCTGGACACCTCCACCGCCTTCCGCACCGCGCCGGGGTGGGTCTACGGCTTCCCCGAGCTGCACGGCCAGCGGGAAAAGCTGCGCGCCGCCAACCGGGTGGCGGTGCCGGGCTGCCACGCCTCCGGCTTCATCGCGCTGGCCCGGCCCCTGGTCGAGCTGGGCCTTGTGCCGGCGGATTATCCCTTCACCTGCCACAGCCTGACCGGCTATTCGGGCGGCGGCAAAAAGATGATCGCCGAATATGAGGACAGCCGCCGGCCCGCCCTCTACGACACCCCGCGGGCCTACGGGCTGACGCTGCACCACAAGCACCTGCCCGAGATGCAGGCCGTCTCCGGCCTGACCGCGCCGCCCGTTTTCTGTCCCATCGTGGACGACTACTATTCCGGCATGGAGGTCACCGTCCCGCTGCGGATGGAACTGCTGCCCGGCGTCACCCCGGCGCAGGTCGCCGAAGCGCTGGCGGATTACTACGCCGGCGAAGCCCTCTTCACCGTCCACCCGCTGGGCGAAGTGCCCGGCGACGGGATGCTGGCCGCCGGCGCTTTACAGGGCACCGACCGGATGGAGCTCTATTGCACCGCCAGCCCCGACGGCAGCCAGATGCTGCTGGTCAGCCTGTTCGACAACCTCGGCAAAGGCTCGTCGGGCGCGGCGGTCCAGTGCATGAACCTGCTGCTCGGCCTGGACGAGACGGCGGGGCTGGAATAAAGGCCCCCTCCGCCTCGCTTTGCCCGGCACCTCCCCCGCACGCGTGGGAGGTCATAAGGAAGTTATTTCAAAAAGTCCCTACCGCTTACGTTCCCTCGCGTGCGGAGAGCTGTCGCCGCAGGCGACTGAGAGGGTGCACGAGAGGGGCGCCATAGGAGGAAAACAGCTATGCAGTATCAGGAGGTCACGGGCGGCGTCTGCGCCCCCAAAGGCTTTGCGGCGGCGGGGGTCCACTGCGGCATCCGCGCCAACCACTCGAAGTATGACCTGGCCCTCATCAAGGCCGACGTCCGCTGTGCGGCGGCGGGGGTCTACACCACCAACAAGGTCTGCGGCGCACCCATCAAGGTGGACCGTGCCCACCTGGCCGACGGCTATGCCCAAGCCATCCTGGTCAACAGCGGCAACGCCAACACCTGCGCCGCCAACGGGGTCGATCTGGCCGAGGAATGCTGCCGCCTGGCGGGCGCGGCCCTCGGCATCCCGGCCGAGGACGTTCTGCCCTCCTCCACCGGCGTCATCGGCCAGCCCATGACCATCGCGCCCTTTGCGGCCGGCATCCCGGCGGCAGCCGCCAAACTGGCCCACACCGCTGCCGGCAGCGCCGACGCCGCCACCGCCATCATGACCACCGACACCCACAAAAAGGAGTACGCCATCCGGTTTGAGCTGGGGGGCGTGCCCTGCACCGTCGGCGCCATCGGCAAGGGCAGCGGGATGATCGCCCCCAACATGGCCACCATGCTGGCCTTCTACACCACCGACGCCGCCGTCAGCCCGGCCATGCTGCAAAAGGCGCTGCGGCAGGTGGTGCCCGGCACCTACAACCAGATGAGCGTCGACCTCGACACCTCCACCAACGACACCCTGATCCTGATGGCGTCGGGTCTGGCCGGCAACAAGCCCATCGAGGCCGAGGGGGCGGACTACGACGCCTTTGTCGCCGCCCTGACCGCCATCGCCGAGCATATGTGCGCCGAGCACGCCGGCGACGGCGAGGGCGCCACCCACCTCATCACCTGCGAGGTGACCGGCGCGCCCGACCTCAAGACCGCCCGGGCGGTCTCCCGCAGCGTGGTCTGCTCCAACCTGTTCAAGGCGGCGGTCTTTGGCCGGGACGCCAACTGGGGCCGCATCCTCTGCGCCATCGGCTATACGCCGGGGGATTTTTCCATCGACAAGGTCTGCGTCTGGCTGTCCAGCGCGGCGGGCGAAGTGTACGTCTGCGAGAACGCCGCCTACCACCCCTACAGCGAGGAGGAGGCCGCCAAAGTCCTTGCCGAGCACGACATCCTGGTCAGGGTGGACATGGGCCTGGGCGGCGCATCCGCCAAAGCCTGGGGCTGCGATTTGACCTACGATTACGTCAAGATCAACGGCGACTACCGGACCTGAGAGGGGCGACGAGATGAAAAACGAAGAAATGGCCCGCCTCTTTTCCGAGGCGACGCCCTACATCCAGAAATACCATGGCAAGACCATGGTCATCAAATACGGCGGCAACGCCATGATCAACGAGACCCTCAAGGACGCCGTCATGAACGACCTGGTCACCCTCACCCTTTTGGGGGTGCGGGTGGTGCTGGTCCACGGCGGCGGCCCGGCCATCAACGAGATGCTCAAGAAGGTGGGAGTCGAAAGCCGCTTTGTGGGCGGCCTGCGGGTGACCGACGGCCCCACCATGGAGATCGTCCAGCAGGTGCTGGCCGGCAAGGTGAACAAGGACCTGGTGGCAAAGCTGCGGGGCCGCGGGGTCGGCCTGTGCGGCATGGACGGCCAGATGCTGCGCTGCGCCGAGCTGGACGGCCGCCTGGGCTATGTCGGCGAGATCACCCACGTCGACACCACCCTGATTTCCAGCCTGCTGGACGGGGGGTACATCCCGGTCATCGCCACGGTGGGGATGGACGACCTCGGCCAGCCCTACAACGTCAACGCCGACACCGCCGCGGCCCAGATCGCCATCGCCCTCAAGGCCGAAAAGCTGGTCTCGATGACCGACATCGCCGGCCTGCTGCGCGACAAGGACGACGAGAGCACCCTCATCCCCGAGGTGGAGGTCAGCGAGATTGAGGGCTACAAGGCCGCCGGCATCATCGCGGGCGGCATGATCCCCAAGATCGGCGGCATGGCCGACGCCATCTACCAGGGGGTGCACGAGGCCGTCATCATCGACGGGCGGGTCCCCCACACGGTGCTGCTCGAGCTGTTCTCCAACCGCGGCTCGGGCACCCGCTTCTACCGCAGAAGCCACAGAGAGTGAGGCAATACCATGGATTCTGAAAAAGTCATTGCGCGGGACAACAACTACATCCTGCACACCTATAACCGCAACCCCATCGTCCTCGAAAAGGGCCACGGCCTGCACGCCTACGGCCCCGAGGGGCAGAGCTATCTCGATTTTACCAGCGGCATCGGGGTCAACAGCCTGGGCTACTGCGACCTGGAGTGGGCCGAGGCCGTCTCCCGGCAGGCCCACAAGCTGCAGCACACCTCCAACCTCTACTACACCGCCCCCTGCTCCAAACTGGCCAAAAACCTCTGCCGCCGCACCGGGCTGAGCAAGGTCTTTTTTGCCAACTCGGGCGCCGAGGCCAACGAGGGCGCCATCAAGGCCGCCCGCAAGTACAGCCATGACCGCTACGGCGACGGCCGCAGCACCGTCATCACCCTGGTCAACAGCTTCCACGGCCGCACCCTCGCCACCCTGACCGCCACCGGGCAGGCCGGCTTCCACCAGTACTTCGGGCCCTTCAACGAGGGCTTTGTCTACGCGGCCGCCGGCGACATCGACGGGCTGACCAAGCTGGTCAACGACCGCACCTGCGCCATCATGCTGGAGCTGGTGCAGGGCGAGGGCGGCGTGGTCGCGCTCGACCCCCTCTTTGTCCGCCAGGTGCGCAGCCTCTGCGACGAAAAGGACCTCTGCCTGATCGTGGACGAGGTGCAGACCGGCGTCGGCCGGACCGGCACCTTCCTGGCCTGCGAGCAGTATAACCTGCGGCCCGACATCGTCACCCTGGCCAAGGGCCTGGGCGGCGGGCTGCCCATTGGTGCGGTGCTGGTCAGCGACAAGGTCGCCGCCGGGATGGGTCCCGGCACCCACGGCTCCACCTTCGGGGGCAACCCGGTGGTCTGCGCCGGGGCCAACGTGGTGCTCAGCCGGCTGGACGAGCGCTTCCTGGCCGGGGTGCGGGAGCACGCGGCCCAGCTGCGCGCCGGGCTGGAGAAGCTGCCCCACGTCACCGAAGTGTCGGGCCTGGGCCTGATGCTGGGCGTCCAGTTTGAGGAAGGCATCCAGGCGGCGGACGTACTGGCCGCCTGCCGGGAGCGGGGCCTGCTGGTCCTGACGGCTAAGACCCGGCTTCGGCTGCTGCCGCCGCTGGTGGTCACCGCCCACGACATCGAGCGGGCGCTGGTCATCCTGGACGAGGTGCTCTGCGGGATGGACCCGCTGCACCCCTGACCGCGGGAGGGCGCCATGAAGCATCTGCTGAAAATGAACGACCTCTCCCGGGAGGAAGTCTACCACATCCTGGACGTGGCCGACCGGCTGAAAGCCGCCCAGAAAGCCGGCTCCACCCCGCCGCTGCTGGCGGGCAAAAGCGTCGCGCTGATGTTCTCCAAGACCTCCACCCGCACCCGCACCAGCTTTGAGGTGGGGGTGTTCCAGCTGGGAGGGCTGGGCAGCTATCTGAACGCCTCCACCGAGCTGCAGGCCAGCCGGGGCGAGCCTTTGCGGGACACCGCCCGGGTGCTGGGCCGCTATTACGACTGCATCGTCTGGCGGACCTACCG
>DXHQ01000041.1 GCA_019113345.1 Candidatus Faecalibacterium intestinigallinarum | reverse complement strand
GAAAACCGTATGCACCGCCCGCCCCAAAATGGCCGGTGCATACGGTTCCCCTTATGATGAATAGGAGGTGATGGCTTGTCAGGCCGGCGCAGGGCCGCTCAGAGGCCCTGGCGGCGCGTTACAGCTGGGCGACGGCCCAGTTGACGATGTGGGTGCCGGAGGCGTCCTGGGGGTTATTCCGCAGGGTGTAGATCCAGGACCAGTGGTTGCTGTACTGCACCTGGGTGGTCACGCCGTCCAGGTCGTAGTCCTCGGCAAAGCAGAGCATGGCGTCGGGGGTGGTGTCGTACAGGCTGAGCTTGTACAGCCCGTCGGCGGTCTCCCAGGTGGTCAGGGCCGAGTTGTTGGGGTCGGCCTGGGCGATGCGGGTCTCGGTCAGGGTCTCGCCCTCGGTCAGCAGGCCGAACATCCGCTTGGAGCATTCGTCGGTGGCCACCGAGGAGTCGGTGGCGCCCTGCACCAGCCAGACCGGCACGCCCGACGCCTTGATGGAGCGCAGCTCGTCGTCGGTGGGGGTCTGGCCGCCGCGGTCGGTGGCGACGTCCAGGGCCGGGCAGTTGATCATGGCCGCCGCGAACAGGTCGGGGTGGGCGATCAGCATCCGGGTGCTCATGTAGCCGCCGGCCGAGCAGCCGGACAGCAGCACCTTGGCCGGGTCGATGCCGTAGACCGAGATGACCGCCCGAATCTCGGCGGCAGCCTGGTCCAGCAGGCCGTCCCGCTGGGCGTAGTACCAGGTGTCGGGGGCCTGGAAAGCCATGACGTAGGCGCCGCCCAGAATGGCCTGGAACTCGTCGCTGGCCCAGGCCACGGTGCCGCGGTTGCCCAGCACCTGCGCAACGTTGTTGTTGGAGCCGAGCATATCGCCCTCGCCGTTGCCGTGGAACCAGACCACCAGCTTGTCGGCGCCGCCCGCGGGCTTATACAGCTGGTAGTTGATGCCGCCGGGCACGATCTCGGAGGTGAACTTGGCCACTTCCTCGTCCTGGACGGTGTTGTCACAGAAGTAGTCGGTGGTGTACTCCTGGCCGAACAGCCCCAGCACCGAGAGGGTCACCGGCTTGTTCTGGGTGACGGTGTAGTCCAGCTCGCCGGGATAGTTGCGGGAGGCCGAGGTGTAGCAGAGGGTGGCGCCCTCCGACTGGTCAAAGTAGACGGTGACCCGGCTGCCCTTCACTTCGGTCTTGACGATCTTGCGGTCGATCTCGTAGTCGCCGTAGCTGACAATGTCGGTGCCGGCCAGGGCGGCGTCCAGGTTGTTGACGGCGTGGACGGTGTAGGTGTCGTTGTCCACGCCCGAGACGGTGACCAGGGGGTTGGAGCTGTAGTCGATGACCATGCCGCTGACCACCTGGCCCGCGTCGGTCACGGTGCCGATCAGCTGGACGTTCTTGGTCTCGGCGGCAAAGCAGTTCTCGCTCCCGGCGGCCGAAGCGGCGGGCGCGGCGGCCGCTGCCAGCGCGGTCATGCCGGTGGCGGCCAGGAAGGTCCTGCGCGATACTCGTTTCATAGGGGATACTCCTTCTTCAAAATCCTTCTTTCTTGCACGTCTGCCCGGCCCGGCTCAGTCCAGCTCTTCCCCGTTGGTGGCGATGACCTTCTGATACCAGTAGAAGCTGTCCTTGCGCTCGCGGGAGAGGTCGCCGGTGCCGTCGTCAAACTTGTTGACGTAGATGAAGCCGTAGCGCTTGGCCATCTCGCCGGTGGAGGCGCTGACCAGGTCGATGCAGCCCCAGGGGGTGTAGCCCATCAGGTCCACGCCGTCCTTGACCGCCTCGGCCATCTGCTGGATGTGGGCGCGCAGGTAGTCGATGCGATAGCTGTCGTGGATCTTGCCGTCCGGGCCCTTCTCGTCGAAGGCGCCCAGGCCGTTTTCCACCACCATCAGGGGGATGCGGTAGCGGGCGTAGATCTGGTCGAGGCTCCAGCGCAGGCCCACCGGGTCGATCTGCCAGCCCCAGTCGCTGGCCTTCAGGTAGGGGTTCTTGGCGCCGCCCACCAGATTGCCCTCGATGGCCTGGCCGTCGGTGTGGGTGGTGATGCAGGTGGACATATAGTAGCTGAAGGTGTAGAAGTCCACCACGCCCTTCTTGAGCAGCTCCTCGTCGCCCGGCTCCATCCGGAGCTGGATGCCGTTTTCGGCCCAGAACCGCTTGGCAAAGTAGGGGTACTCGCCCAGGCACTGGACGTCGCCGCAGTACCAGTCCATGTTGTCCATCTGCTGCTGGGCGGCCACCACGTCGTTGGGGTCGCAGGTCAGGGGATAGGCGGCGCTGAAGGCGATCATGTTGCCCATCTTGAACTGGGGGTAGTGCTCGTGGGCGTAGACCACCGCCTCGGCGCTGGCCACAAACTGGTGGTGCAGGGCCTGGTAGCGGGTCTGGATGTCGTCCGGCACCTCGAAGGCGACGCCGGTGTAGCCCTGGCAGGTGCCCAGCGAGAGGATGGAGCCGAACCGCATGGTGCCGGCGTTGATCTCGTTGAAGGTCAGCCAGTACTTGACCTTGTCCTTGTACCGCTCAAAGATGGCCTTGCAGTAGTTCATGTAATAGCCCACCAGCCGGCGGTCGGCCCAGCCGTTGTACTTTTTGGCCAGGGCGTAGGGCAGCTCGTAGTGGCTGATGGTGACCAGCGGCTCGATGCCGTGCCGTTTGCAGCAGTCAAAGACCCGGTCGTAGAAGGCAAGGCCCGCTTCGTTGGGCTCGGTCTCCTCCCCGGTGGGGAAGATGCGGGTCCAGTTGATGGAGGTGCGGAAGACCTTGAACCCCATCTCGGCAAAGAGGGCGATGTCCTCCTCGTAGTGGTGGTAGAAGTCGATGGCCTCGTGGCTGGGGTAGAGGGCGTCCGGCTCAAAAGCCTCGGTGATGCGCTTGGGGCTGGTGTGGCTGCCGTTGGTGCAGTGGTCGGGGACGCTGTCGCCCTTGCCGTCCACGTCCCACGCGCCCTCGAACTGGTTGGCGGCGCAGGCGCCGCCCCACAGGAAATCGTCGCGGAAAACGCTCATCTCAGTGTACGCTCCTTTTTCATGTCAGTGCGGACGGGCTCAGCCCTTCTTCTTGGCGGGCTCGTCGTGGTAGGTGACAAAGGTCAGCACAAAGGCCGCGGCCACCGACACCAGGGACAGCACGATGGAGGTGATCATGCCCGAGATATCGTTGGTGATGGTGTTGATGTAGGCGGTGTAGCCGAACACGCCCATGCCGGCCGAGGTGTAGGAGGTGACGCCGAAGGCCATCAGCAGGCCGCCGATGACGGCCGCCACCACGCAGGTGAGGATGAAGGGGGTCTTTTTGGGCAGGGTGATGCCGTAGATGGCGGGCTCGGTGACGCCGGCAATGGCCGAGATAAAGGCGGGGGCGCACAGGCTCTTGGTCTTTTTGTTCTTGGTCTTGATCCAGATGGCGGCCACAGCGCCCACCTGGGCAAAGGTGGTGCCGAACATGCCCACCATGGCGGTGTCAAAGCCCTGGGTGGCCAGGTTGTTCAGCATCATAGGCACGATGGCCCAGTGCAGGCCGAACATGACCAGCACCTGCCACAGGCCGCCCACCACAGCGCCCAGCAGCACGCCGTTGAAGTCGGCCAGCCAGTTGAAGAAGACGCCCAGCAGGTCGCCCGCGCCGGCGGCGATGGGGCCGATGACCCACAAGGTCAGGCAGAAGGTGACGGTGCAGGTGATGAGGGGGATGGCGAACAGCTTGATGGTGTCGGGGATGAACTTGGAATACATCTTCTCGAACCAGGCCGCGAAAGCCACCGCGCAGATGATGGGGATGACGCTGGAGGTGTAGTCGCCGGAGGAGGGCATGGTGACCGGGATCATGAACAGGCTGTCATGCACGTTGGCCGAAGAGCCCAGCATATAGGGGTAGATCATGGCCGCGCCGATGATCATGCCTTCCACTTCGGGCAGGCCGAACTTCTTGGCGGCGGTGTAGGCCAGGATGATGGGCATGAAGTAGAAGAAGCAGTCGCCCAGGGAGTACAGGATGTTGTAGGTGGCGCCGGCGCCGTCCAGCACGCCCAGCGCCACGAACAGGGCCAGAAAGCCCTTGACGATGCCGCAGGCGGACAGAACGCCCAGCCAGGGGGTAAAGACGCCGGTGACGATGCCGATGAAGGCGTTGACGGGGTTGAACTTGCCCTTGGGCGCGTCGCCGCCGCCCTCGACGGCCGAGCCGTCCTCGTTCACCGCGCCGCCCGGGGTGATGTGTCCCACCGCGCAGACCGCGTCGTAGACCTGGGGCACGTGGTTGCCGATGACCACCATGTACTGCCCGCCCGACTGGATGACGGTGACGATGCCGTCGGTGTCCTTGAGGACGTCGGTCTGGGCCTTGCTCTCGTCCTTCAGCTTGAAGCGAAGGCGGGTGACGCAGTGGGTCAGGGAAATGATGTTGGACTTGCCGCCGACATTCTGGATGATGATCCGCGCAAGACCGTCGTACTTGCTTGCCATAAGCGTGTTCTCCTTTATTGCTTTTTCGTATGTTTTTGCCTCAAGCTCCACCCGCACCCTGCCGCCCCGCTGGCTGCACGAGGCCACGGCGGGCAGGGCGGCCAGGGCCGCGGTGTCCGCAAGGCTCTGGTCCTTGATGGCAAAGATGAGGCAGCTGCTCTGCCGGGATTCCTTCACCACGTTGGCTTTGCCCCCCAGCAGGGGGTACAGCTGCTGCATCAGCCCGTCCGGATCAGGCGTCTGCGCCATGGTGCATTCCTCCTTTGTCAAAGCAGTGTTTTATCCGAACGTCCCGTGCGCACCGGGGCGTACCGATCTTGAAAATGAGAAAAATGAGAAGGCGTCCGTCAGTCCCCGTCCTGGCCGCCCTGGGCCGACACCCGGACCCGGTGGATGTGCATGACGAGGTAGAGCTGCTCTTCGCTGTTGCAGTGCCAGCCGCGGTTTGCGGCCAGCCAGTCGGCGATGCGGCGGGTGCAGTCGTAGTCCTCGGGATACTCCATCTTGACCGAGCGGAACAGTTCGCGGGTGGCGGGGTCCTCGGGCATGGGGCTGCCCTCGCTCATCCGCTGGACCAGATACCGCATGTGCATGGCCAGGCGGGAATAGTTGAAGCTGTCGGGGTCGATCCGGATGTGGAAATACTCCTCCACCATCTCGGTCAGCCGGGCGATCAGCTCGACGTTGGCCATGGTGCTGTGCATATCGCCGGCCTTGCCCTCGGCGTTGATGAGATGCAGCGCGACGCTGACCGTCTCGCTCTCGGGCAGCTGGACGCCGGCCGTCTCGCACAGCTGGCGCACCCCGCGCGCCGCGATCTGATACTCCCGCGGGTAGAGGTGCTTGACGTCGTAGCACAAGGGGCTTTGCAGGGGCACCCCCTGCCGGATGCGCTGGATGGCAAAATTCAGGTGGTCGGCCAGGATAAAGGGCAGGTTTGGGTTCAGCTCGCAGTCCAGCTCGTCCTGCGCGTCCTCCACGATGTCGTCGGCCGCCAGCATCAGCGCCTCGGGCAGGTCGGGCAGCAGGTCGATGTACCGCTTGCTGACGTTGTAGAAGGTGCGCTGCACCCGGTCGAGATCGTCCAGCTCGTAAGGCATGGCGGGAAAGCCCACCCCCTTGCCGAACACCACCAGCTCGTTGCCTCTGCCGTCCAGAGCCAGCGCGACGTTATTGTTGATTTTCTTGACGATCTGCATTGCGCTCTCCGTTCTCTTCCTTCCCGGCGCGCAGGCCCGTTTCGTGGACCTTGTTCTGCCTGCGCGTCCGGCGCACATATCCGCCGCTCCCGCCCGCCTGCGGCCCAACAGCCGCCCCATTTTGGCGCCGGAGCGTAAAAAAGCAACAAAAAAACTCCCGCAGAAGCAACAATCCCCGAACCCCATACCGAAAATGCCTCTGCCGATACAGGGGTGATTTTAAGTACAGGGTCACAAGTAATGCCTCACAGGAGTAACAATCTTGCTGTAATTATATTAACAAATCGTTCATGAATTGTCCATGATGAATTTGTACAAAGATTGCGGCAATTTTTTGTTCATCCAACAAAAGAGCTCCCCGAAGGGGCCCCGGTTGAACTGCCCCAGAATTGGTAGACATGAATAAAAAGCACCTCGTATAGCGGGGATGTCAACAGGACTGGCGAAGCGCAAGCGGAGCTAGTCCTGTTTTCAATTGAATGCGCTCGTGGTTGTAGAAGTAAATGTAGTCGTCGATCATTTTATTGGCTTGTTCAAAAGTCTCAGGCTTGTGTCTGTATATGCACTCAGTTTTCAGGATGCCGAAGAAATTTTCAGCCAATGCATTGTCATAGCAATTTGGGAGTGTCCAAAATAAAAATGTTATGATATAATAAGAGACATGAGAAAAGCGACAGAAGAGGCATGGAAAAGATGCCCCAAATGCGGAAAAACCGCGAACCAAATCAAAGTAGGATGTAATCCATCGGGA
>DXHQ01000040.1 GCA_019113345.1 Candidatus Faecalibacterium intestinigallinarum | reverse complement strand
AGCCGGCGGCCGGCGGCGTAGGCTTCCTCGTCCGCCACCGGGAGGATCTCGTCGTACACGGCGGTGTCCAGCACCTTGGGCACAAAGCCCGCGCCCAGACCCTGCAGGTCGTGGCGGCCGGGGGCGCCGCCGCTCAGCACCGCCGAAGTGGCCGGTTCGACCCCCACCACCCGGACGGCGGGGTTTTTGCTTTTCAGATACCGCCCCACCCCGGTGATGGTGCCGCCGGTGCCGATGCCCGCCACAAAGATGTCCACCTGGCCGTCGGTGTCCTCCCAGATCTCGGGGCCGGTGGTGGCCTCGTGGGCGGCGGGGTTGGCCGGGTTATCGAACTGCCCCGGCACGAACGCCCCGGGAATTTCGGCGGCCAGCTCGTTGGCGCGGGCGATGGCCCCGCTCATCCCCTTGCTGCCCTCGGTCAGGACCAGCTCTGCGCCGTAGGCTTTCATCAGCAGGCGGCGTTCCAGGCTCATGGTCTCGGGCATCACGATGATGACCCGGTAGCCCCGGGCTGCGCCCACGCTGGCCAGCCCGATGCCGGTGTTGCCCGAGGTGGGCTCGATGATGACCGCGCCCGGCTTGAGCAGTCCCCTGGCCTCGGCGTCGTCCAGCATGGCCTTGGCCACCCGGTCCTTGACCGATCCGCCGGGGTTGACCGATTCGATCTTGGCCAAAACGCGGGCTTCCAGCTTGTCCTTCTGCTCGATGTGGGTCAGTTCCAGCAGGGGGGTGCGGCCGATCAGCTGTTCGGCCGAGGTATAGATCTTGCGCATAGGGCGTCCTCCTCTTACCCATTTAACCGGTTTCTTTACCGGCATTATAACGTCGGCGGCGGGTTTTGTCAACAATGTTTCATGTTGCAGTTGAAAAGCAATTTACCCTATTGTATAATAGGTTAAAAGCACCCCAGAAGGAGCAATGGTTATGATCGTTTCGACAAAAGGCCGGTACGCGCTGCGCGTCATGATCGACCTGGCCGAAAATCAGTCCGAAAAATACATTCCCCTCAAAGCCATCGCGGCCCGGCAGGGCATCTCGGAAAAATACCTCGAAAACATCCTCAAATCCCTGGTCCAGCACGGGCTGCTGCAGGGGCTGCGGGGCAAGGGCGGCGGCTACCGGCTGACCCGCCCGGCCGCCCAGTACCGCATCTCGGACATCCTGCTGCTGACCGAGGGCAGCCTCGCGCCGGTGGCCTGCCTGGAACCGGGCGCGGCCGGCTGCGCCCGGCTGGCCGAGTGCCGCACCTACGAGCTGTGGCGCGGCCTGGACGAGGTCATCCGCGACTATCTGGACAAGATCACCCTCGCCGACCTGGCCCGCCCCGCCCAAACCGGCGACCACTACGTCATTTGAAAAACGCCCTGCCTCCCACCAAAGGAGACAGGGCGTTTTCAGATCGTTTTACCTTTCAGCGGATGCCATTACTTGGCGCGGGGGCCGGCATTGGCGATCTCGGGAGCCATGTGGGGATACTTCTTGGCAAAGTTCTCGGCGAACATGTTGGCCAGCTTGTTGGCCTGCTCGTCGTAGGCTGCCTTGTCGGCCCACATGCCGCGGGCGTCCAGCATCTCGGCGGGCACGCCGGGGCAGCTGGTGGGGTAGTCGACGTTGAAGACGTCGTGGTGCTTGAACTCGACGCTGTCAAAGCTGCCGTTCAGGGCGGCGGTGACCATGGCGCGGGTGTAGCTCAGCTTCATCCGCTTGGCGCCCGCAGCGGCGCTGCCGCCGGCCCAGCCGGTGTTGACCAGGTAGACCTTGGTGCCGTACTGGTCCAGCTTGTCGCCCAGCATCTTGGCGTAGACCTGGGGGTCCATCGGCATGAAGGGCTCGCCGAACAGGGTGGAGAAGGTGGGCTGCGGCTCGGTGATGCCGCGCTCGGTGCCGGCCAGCTTGGAGGTGAAGCCGGTCACGAAGTGGTACATGGCGGCTTCCTTGCTCAGGCGGCTGATCGGGGGCAGGACGCCGAAGGCGTCGGCGGTCAGGAAGATGACCACCTTGGGGATGCCGCCCTCGCCGGGGATCTGGGCGTTGGAGATATAGTCGACGGGATAGCCCACACGGGTGTTCTCGGTCAGGCTGTCGTCGTCAAAGTCCAGCTCGCGGGTGGCGGGGTCCATGACCACGTTCTCGACCAGGGAGCCGAACTTGATGGCCCGGAAGATGTCAGGCTCGTTCTCTTCCTTCAGGTTGATGCACTTGGCGTAGCAGCCGCCCTCAAAGTTGAAGATGCCGTCGGGGCTCCAGCCGTGCTCGTCGTCGCCGATCAGCTTGCGGCCGGGGTCGGCGGACAGGGTGGTCTTGCCGGTGCCGGACAGGCCGAAGAAGACGGCGGTCTCATGGGTCTCGGGGTCCATGTTGGCCGAGCAGTGCATGGGCAGAACGTTCTCCTTGGTCATGACGTAGTTCATGGTGGAGAAGACGCTCTTCTTGATCTCGCCGCTGTACTGGCTGCCGGCGATGACGATCATGTGGGCCTCATAGTCGATCATGATGGCGGCCTCGCTGTTGACGCCGTCGACCTCGGGGTCGCACTTGAAGCCGGGGGCCACCAGCATGGTGTAGTCGGGCTCGCCGTACTCGGCCAGCTGCTCGGCGGTGGGCCGGATCAGCAGCTGATGGATGAACAGGTTCTGGCTGGCCAGCTCGTTGATGATGCGGAACTTCTTGGTGTACTTGGGGTCGGCGCCGGCGTAGCCGTCGAAGATGAAGATCTCGCGGCCCTGCAGGTAAGCGGCCACCTTGCCCTTGATGGCGTCGAACTTCTCGCGGCTGATGGGCTTGTTCACCTTGCCCCAGGCGATCTCATTGTGGACGCCCTCGGTATCCACGATGAACTTGTCGTTGGGCGAGCGGCCGGTGTACTTGCCGGTGGTGACCACCAGCGCGCCGGTCTTGCTCAGGCTGCC
>DXHQ01000039.1 GCA_019113345.1 Candidatus Faecalibacterium intestinigallinarum | reverse complement strand
CCACCCCGATGGTCCGGTGGGTGGTCAACAGGGCGTAGAGCGGCATCGACAAGAAGGTGCCAAGATTGATCGTGCAATGAATCACCATGGCGACCGCAAGGTTATCGGTCCGCCAATAGAGCCAGGCCAGCAGGACGCCAATGACAAACGCCGACGGCCAGGAAACCATGTAGTGTACCATCGCAAAAAGAATCGCCGAGAGTACGATGGCTGCTTTGTAAGAGAAGGACCTGCAAAATGATCCAAACAGGATCCCCCGGAACAAGAGCTCCTCCACAATTGGAATCAGCACCACAACGGTTGGAATCCAAAGAAAACCATCCGGAAGAAACCTTTCAGGGATTGGCGCTCCGCTCAAAACTCCAAGAACAATCGCTGTTTTGGAAACCAGAGCCAGGCCAAAGCCAATTCCCAGACAAAAGAGGAGCCGAGAACCCTTCAAGTCCCGGCTGCTCATAGGCAGCATCTTCTTTTTGTGCAGCAGCCATCCAAATGCGATCAATGCGATGATCCCGGAAATGACCTCGCAATAATCCATCGAGATGCGGGCAGACACGATGATCTGCAATACAAGATAACCGATAAAAGCTAAGATACCCTGGTACGGTTTCATATGGATTCATCCTCCCTTCATGCAATTGAAACGGCCAATGATATTATATCATATATCGGTTTTCCATGGAAGGAATTGGATGGCCCGAACCGGCAGCCCGCACGCCGGACTGCTGCGGGCGCTGATGTGCAGACCGCGCCGCCCCCCGGAAATTGAATCGGCCGCGCAGAAGCCGCGGCACACGACTTTGCCCCGCCAAATTCAGCCATTCGCAGCATTGTTTTCCGGGGCTGCTGATAGTATAATACAGTTATAAAGCCGGCAGCTCCATGCCGGCAAAAGCAGTTGCCATCAGAAAAATCAGCCGCGTTCATGGCGCCCTACAGGTTATCGCAGAAGGCAAGGGAGGAAACGCCCATGGAAACATCCATATTTACCGGTTATGCGCAAAAAGTCCTTTCCAACTGTTCCAGAGTGATTGTGGGCAAGGAAGATGTGATTGAAAAGATCCTGGTCTGTTTTATCTGTTCCGGCCATGTGCTGCTGGAGGACAGGCCCGGCACAGGCAAGACCATGCTGCTGCGGGCGTTTGCCCGGACGGTAGGCGGGGACTGCAGGCGGGTGCAGTGCACGCCGGACCTGCTTCCTTCCGACTTGACCGGCATCAACTTTTATAACCAGAAAACCGGCGAATTTGAGTTCCGGCCCGGGCCGCTGTTCAGTCATTTTGTGCTGGCGGATGAGCTGAACCGCGCCACGCCGCGGACGCAGTCTGCCCTGCTGGAAGCCATGGCGGAACGGCAGATCACGGTAGACGGCGTTACTACCCGGCTGGAAGAACCTTTTATGGTGCTGGCCACCCAGAACCCGCTGGAGTCCTTCGGCACCTTTCCGCTGCCGGATGCCCAGATGGATCGTTTTTTCATGCGGCTGTCCCTGGGGTATATGCAGCGGCAGCAGGAACTGGAAGTCATTGCCCGGCCTTCCACCCAGGCTGTTCTGGATGGTCTGGAAACTCTGGTGACGCCGGAACAAACTGCTTATGTGCGGTCGGCCTATACCGAAGTCAAGGTGAGCGATGATGTCAAACAGTATCTGATGGACCTTGTGGAGGCCACCCGCACCCGCAGCAGTTTTGCGGGCGGCGTTTTCACCCGGGGCGCCATTGCTCTGTACAAGGCGTCCCAATCCCTGGCTGCGGTGCGGGGCCGGGACTATGTCATTCCGGAGGACATCAAGGAACTGGCTCCGGCCGTGCTGTGCCACCGCCTGACCCTGGGCGGCGGCATGAACGCGGAGGCGGCGGCCCACCGAATGCAGCAGCTGCTGCAAAGCATTTCGGTGCCGCTGGAAGCGCTGTGACGAGCCTGGTATTTGCGGCTGTGCTGGTGGTCCTGGTGCTGGCGCTCGAGGCATATACCCAAAAACACGCACTGGACGGCCTGGAGGCCGGGATGATGCCGGAAGATCTGTTGGCCGAACCCGGCGAGCCGGTCTGCCTTCATCTGACGCTGCGCAACCAAAAGGGCTGGCCGCGGCCTCTGGTCTCTCTGAAACTTCACCTGCATCCGTCCTTTGAAATACAGGATGCGGACTGTGTCCAGAAGGACATTCTGGGCAAAGGACACACGGTCCAGTACGTCACCTGGCTCAAACCCCATCAGGAGGCATCCTGGAACCTGGAAGTGCGTCTTGCCAGCCGGGGACGGTATCTGCTGGAGCCTTTGTATCTGGGCAGCGGCGACTTTCTCGGGATGCGTGAACAGACCCGGCGGGCCACCGCCCTGCAGAAGCTGATCGTCCCGCCCCAGGAGCGGTTTCTGCCGGCACTGGATGCAGCCATGGGCGGCTTTCTGGGGGAACTGTCGGTCAACCGCTTTTTGTATCAGGACCCCATTCTGACAGCGGGGTACCGTCCGTATACCAGCCAGGATCCCATGCGCTCCATCTCCTGGAAGCAGAGCGCCCGCGGCATGGGCCTTATCAGCAAAAACTACGACGCCACCACCGAGCCGCGGGTGACGGTGCTGGTCCATGCCGATGCCTCTTTGGAAGAACAAATGCAGGCGGTGGAAGATTGCTATTCCATGGCGCGGACGGTCTGCCGGATGCTGGAAGAAAAGGCGATATCGTACCGGCTGGCGGTCAATTCCACCTTTGATGTCCTCATAAGCGGCGCTCTGGTGGCGGGCAACCCGTGGAACAAACCTCTGGAAACCGGCCAGGGATATGGGCCGGAACATTTCCGCCGGGCGCTGGAAATTCTGGGCCGGGCCACCGGTCAGCCTGCGGAACCCTGGGAGCGCTTCTGTATGGAATATTTCGGCCCCGGCAGGCAGGACAGCTGCATCCTCATCACCACCGAACCGCAAGAAACGGTGCGGCCCTATCTGCACCTGCCGGCAGGCCGCAGGCTTTTGGTTCTGCGCCCGGAACAGCCAACGGAAAGAGAGGATGCCCCATGACCACCGCTTTTCTCCATGGGCTGCGGATGCTGGGGGACCTGCTGATCTACGGCGCCTTTGCGTCCTTTTTTGCCGCCTGTCTGGGCGGCGGCTCTGTGCCGTTGCTTCTGCTTTTGCCTGCGTTCTGTTATGGGGTGTCCGCCTGCTTTTCCCAGCGCCGCGCCCTGCGGACGGGCTGCACAGCCATATCCCTGTTGGGGCTGCTGGCGTCTGGCTGGATAGACCGGGCAGCCTTCCTGCCCGCCGTTTTCTACGCCCTATACCTTGCCTGGAAGGGGGACTATCCCCTTTCGGATGGCCGGCAATCGGATGTGTTCCTTTTATTCTGCAAGATTTACCCCGTCTTTTCCGCCGCCTTTGGCATCATCTGGGACGCGGACGCCATGCTTACGGTTTCGCTGCCTCTGGCCGTCTGGGCCGCTTTCCTGCAAGTCTTTCTGATGCGGGTGCTGCGGCAGGCTCCTGCCGTGTATCAAAAGCCTTCGTACCTGGTGCGCAGCGCCGGTTCGCTGGCGGCTCTGGCCGCGTTGGGCTTTCTGCTCAGCCGCCCTGCAGTGCTGGGCGGGGCGCAGGCTGCGGTAAAAACGGTCTACTTCGGTCTGGCGGTTCCCGTCCTGACCCTTCCGCTGGCCCTGCTGGCCTGGCTGGCGGAACACGTTCTGCTGCCCGCCATGACGTCTCTTCTGCGCTGGATCGCCGCCAGAAGCGGGAACCCCGACCCGGACCTTTTGGAAAGCCTGCCCGGTCAGCCCTCCGCGGGTCAGAACCTTCCCCCAGCCGGGGAACCGCTGATGGACGGAGAACAGCTGCTGGCCATCCTGGGCCTTGTTCTGCTGGCGGCCGGCTGCGCATGGCTGTTCCGCCGGCTGCTCCAGGCAAACAAAACAAGCCCGTCCTCTTTGGCTCAGACAGACCAAACGCAGACCCGGAAGCTCCCGCGCCGGGCCCACCGGCGGCCCGCCTTTTTCCTCAGCCCCAACGCCCGCATCCGGCGGGCCCACAGCAGATATTTGGATCGGCAGGCCCAGCACGGTGTGACCCGGACCCCATCCGAAACCAGCCTGGACCGTTTGGGCCGGACGCCCTTTCTGGATCAAGAGGCCGAACGGCAGCTGCGCCATCTCTATCTCAAAGCCCGGTACGGGGAGTGCGCCACACCGCAGGACGCGGCCGCCGCAGAACGTCTGGAGCAAGCGTTGGAGCAGCATCCAAAATAAAACCAGACAAACAGGCCCCGGATGCCGCAGCGTCCGGGGCCCATATCATATGTCTGTTGTTCTGTCACGGTCCTCCGTTTTTGCCGGGGGATCTTTTTTTGCACTGGCTGACGCGGTTCGGTTTACTCTGCCGCCGGGCCGCGCAGACGGCGGGTCAGGGCCGTCAGCCGGCCGGCGCAGCCGCGGACGGCCGCTTCGGACAGCTGCCCTTCCCGCAGGGCGCGGCGGATGTCGGCGTCGTCGCCGGGGTTGCCGGGCATGATGACGTCGTTGCCGGCGGCAGCGCAGCGCCAGGGGGTGCTGCCGTCCGCCGGGACGGTGGTGTTCCAGTCGGTCATGACCAGGCCGTCAAAGCCCCACTCCTGCCGCAGCAGCTCGGTGCACAGGTCGGGGTTGTTGGCCGAGTAGACCCCGTTGATCCGGTTGTAGGAGGTCATGACGGCGGCGGGCGCCGCCTCCTTAACCGCGATCTCGAAGCCGCGCAGGTAGATCTCCCGCAGGGCGCGTTCCGAGACCTGGACGTCCACACCCATCCGGTGGTCCTCCTGGTTGTTGCAGGCAAAGTGCTTGAGGGTGACGCCGCAGCGGCCCGACCCCTGCACCCCCTGGGTGACGGCGGCGGCCAGCAGGCCGGTCAGCAGCGGGTCCTCGGCGTAGTACTCAAAATTGCGCCCGCAGAGAGGGTTGCGGTGGATGTTCATGCCGGGGGCCAGCCACAGGTCGACCCCGAACTCCTCCATTTCCTGGGCGATCGCCCGGCCAAAGGCGCGCATCAGCGCCAGGTCCCAGGTCTGGGCCAGGGCGGTTCCCACCGGGAAGGCAGTGCAGTACTGATAATAGGTGTCGGCGTTTTCGTGCAGGGGCGGCGTCTCCAGAAAGCCGTTTTCCAGCGAGCTGAGCACCCCCGCGCCGTACACTGCGCCGCTTGCCCGGTCCACCTGGTAGCTCTGGCGCAGCCGCAGGCCGGCGGGGCCGTCCGCCATGATCAGGGAGGGCACTCCCCTGTCCTCCAGCGCCTCGCTGGTCTCGCCCGCCGAGCCGGGCACCCGCTTGCCGGCCGAGCCGAGGGTGCTGGCTCCCTGGGTGATGTTGCCGTACAGCAGGGGGACCAGCTCCTCCGCCGGGCCTTCGGCCTCCGGCGCGCCGCCTGCCGGGCGGACCGGTTCGGGCTGCGGCCGGAAGGTATAGGCGGGCAGGCCGGCGCTCTGCCCGCCCGCGGCCAGGATGGCCGACGCGCCCAGCTCCTCAAAGGGATGCTGCACCGGGCAGATGGGGCGGGTCTGCTCGATGACGGTGTCCTGTTCCACCCGCAGCAGGGCGCACAGCTGCAGCTGGGCGCTGCTGTTGCCCGCCCAGACGCCGTAGGTCCCCTGCTCCACCACCCAGCCGGACCGCTGCGGGTCGAAGGAGGCCAGCTGCTTTTGGGGGATGCGGATGGTCAGGGTCTCTTCTTCGCCGGGGGCCAGCAGGCGGGTCTTGGCAAAGCCGGCCAGACGCCGGTATTCCCGCGCCCGGCCGTTCTGCGGGCAGGACAGATAGATCTGCGCCGTCTCCCGGCCGGAAAAGCAGATGCCGTTGTTCCGCACCGTCAGGGTCACGTCGGCGCCGGCGGGCTGCACCTCCAGCTTTTCAAAGGAGATCTGAAAGCTGGTGTAGGACAGCCCGTGCCCAAAGGGGAACAGCGGCTGCACCCCAAAGCTGTCAAAGTAGCGGTAGCCCACATAGATGCCCTCAGTGTAGACGGCCTTGTCCAGATCACCGTCCAGGTAGCTGAAGCGGCCGGCGTCGGGGTAATCCTCGTAGCGGCGGGCCCAGGTGGCGGTCAGCTTGCCCTCGGGCGTGGTCTTTCCCAGCAGGACGTCGGCCACGGCGTGGCCCCCCTCCTGCCCCAGCTGGGAGAGCTGGAGGATCGCCTCGATGTGGCTGGTCTCCTCCAGCAGGCCGGTCAGCTCGACCGGGCCGCCGGCGTTCAGCAGCAGGACGATGGGCAGGCCCAGCCGGTCCAGGGTCAGCAGGTCGGCGCGCTCGGCGTCGCTGAGGTAGTAGTCTCCTTTTTCCAGCCGGCGGTCCTTGCCCTCGCCCGAGATGCGGCTGATGACGTAGAGGGCTGCGGCCGCCTTTTTCAGGTCCTGGGCGGCCACCGGCCGGCCCTGCGGCAGGACGAAGGGGTTGGCCGCATAGGCGTCGAAGGGGTTTTCGACCTGTTTGGCGTCGGCCAGGATCTTGTCCTTCCAGGCCAGCCGGGCGGCCTGGTAGCGGGTCTCGTAGTCGGCCAGCCAGCCCTCGCTGGTGATTTTGGCCCCCGCTTCCCGCAGGCCCTGGTAAATGGTGACGTTGGCGCGGTTGTTCACGTCCCCCGAGCCGATGCCGCCTTTGACGGTCCGGCCCGCGCCGGCCCCCAGCAGGGCGATGGGGGCGGCAGGGTCGAGCGGCAGGATGCCGGTGTTCTTGAGCAGGACGATGCCGGCTGCCGCGGCCCGGCGGGCCAGGCGCGCATGGGCCTGTTCGCGGGCGGAGGGTTCCTGGTGCAGGCAGCCGCTGTGTTTGTGCAAGTGTGTCATGGGTTGACCTCCCGATCTGTTTGATACGCGGCGAAAAGCCGCCATAGCTGCGGACTATGGCGGCTTTCCGTCTTGAAGAAGCATGTGTGAAGGAGAAATGCGCAAAGGGAAGCTTTACTCTTTGACGCCGCCCAGAGTAATGCCCGCGATGATGTACTTGGACAGCAGCAGGTAGACGATGATGATGGGCACGATGGCCACCGTAATCATCATGTAGATCTTGCCCTGGTCAAAGTTCATGTAATCGGCGCCGCGCAGGGTGGCGATCAGGATGGGCACCGTCATCTTGTCCTTGGACTGGATGATGAGGGCGGGAACGAAGTAGTTGTTCCACGAGCCCACGAAGGAGAAGATGGCCTGCACCGCGATGGCGGGCTTCATGATAGGCAGGACGATGCGGTTGAAGGTCATGAACTCGCCCGAGCCGTCGATGCGGGCCGCTTCCACCAGGGACAGGGGCAGCGACGACTTCAGGTAGCTGTACATGAAGTAGAAGATGGAGGGCGATGCGATGGAGGGGATGATCAGGGGCCACAGGGTGTCGTACAGGCCCATGTTGGTGATCAGGCGCAGAAAGCCCATCGCCGTCACCTGGGTGGGCATGACCAGAATGGCCATGATGAAGGTGAACGCGAACTTTTTGAGCCGGAAGTTGTAGGCGTAGAGGCCGTAGGCCGTCAGCGCCGAAAAGTAGGTGCACAGCGCCGCCGAGCTGGAGGAGACGATCAGGCTGTTCAGGATGCCCTTGAACATCGGGAAGCTGCCGTCGTTGGCGACGTTCTTGAGGTTCTCAAAGAAGTAGTTGCCCGGCAGCCAGGAAAAGCCCTTCTGCAGGTCGGCGTGGGAGCGGGTGGAGTTGACGATCAGGATGTAGAAGAAGAACAGGCACAAAAAGGACAGGACTGCCAGCACGGCATAGGCGAGGATCTTCTCCGCGGTGCCGGCGCGTTTGACGTGGGTCTTGTTCATGCCTTGGCGCCCCCTTTCTGCTTGTGGTGCTTTTCAGGTTTCGAGGCGGTGGTGTCGCTGCCGTTGGTCATCCGGTAGACAAAGAAGCAGAGGATGCCGCTGACGATGAACAGGAAGACGGACAGCGCGCCGGCCATGCCGTAGTTGCGGCTCTTGAGGTGGTTGTTCAGGAACATGATGAGGGTCATCGAGGTGCGGTCGGGGCTGCCCTGGCCGTTGGTCAGGATCTGCGGCACGTCGAACATCTGCAGGCCGCCGATGATGGAGGTGATCAGGGTGTAGGCCAGGATGGGCCGGATCAGGGGCAGGGTGATGGAGAAGAACCGCTTGACGCTGCCGCAGCCGTCCAGCTCGGCCGCCTCGAAGATCTCGGGGCTGATGCCCATGATGGCGGCCATCAGCATGATGGTGGTGTTGCCGAACCACATCAGGAAGTTCATCAGGCCGACCAGGGACCGGGTGCCGAACGCTGTGCCCATGAAGTCGATGGGCTCGCTGGTGATGCCCAGCGACATCAGGATCGAGTTGATGGGGCCGCTGTTGGAGAACAGGGCGAAGAACAGCATGGCAAACGCCGAGGCCATGATCAGGTTGGGCAGGTAGATGACCACCTTGAAGAACTGCTGGCCGCGCAGCTTGAGCCGCATATCGGTAAACCAGTTGGCCAGCAGCAGGGCGATGACGATCTGAGGGATGAAGCCGATCAGCCACAGCAGCAGGGTGTTGCCGGCGTATTTCAGCAGGTCGGACTCAAACAGGGCCTTGTAGTTTTCCAGGCCGATGAAGTTGGGGCCGATCTCCTTGATGCCGGAGCGGTAGTACTCATAAAAGCTGTAGCGGATGGTGTCCACCAGAGGGATAAAGGAAAAGATGAAGAAGGTTACGAAAAACGGGATGATGAAGATGTAGCCCCATTTTGCGTAGCTCAGATGCTTGCGCTTTTGTTTCATAGGTCACCGTTCCTTTCTGTAGAAAGGCTGCCGCCGCGCCCGGCACGGCGGACAGTCTTTTCAGCAAAGCCGCCGAGGCTGCGGTCAGTCGGGCCACACAACGGTGGTGATATCGGGGTAGCGCTCCTTGATGGCGGTCTCAAAGTTCTCCTTGGCGCGGTCGAAGTCGACGTTGCCCTGGTAGTAGTCGCTGAAGGCGTTCTGGATCAGCTCGACGCAGCCCTGGTCGTAGGAGGACAGCGGCGCGATGACGATGTTCTCGGCCACCGGCGAGAAGTACTCGTAGGCGTTCTGGCCGCCCAGGAACTCGGAGGCAAAGGAGTCGTCGGTGGCGGCTTCCTGCATCCCGCTCATGGTGTTGGTGAAGTCCATGTAGTCCTTCGAGATCTTGATCAGGTTGTCCTTGGTGGCGGTCAGGGCCAGGATGATGTCGCGGACGTGTTCGGGGTTATCGGTGCCCTGGCAGGCGTGGATGTAGGAGCCGCCCCAGTTGTATTCCTGCGGGGGGTTGGTGACCGCCCAGGAGCCGGCGGGGCCGTCCCAGTTGGGGGCCAGGGTGAAGTCGATGCCCCAGGCCGGCAGCAGGAAGGCAAAGACCTTGGAGGCCGAGCCCATGGCCTTGTTCCAGTCGTCGTTGAACTGGCCCTTGACCGTCTTGTTCAGATAGCCGGCGTCCAGCCACTCCTTGGAGTCGCTGACCCACTGCATGATCTGGGGGTCGACGGTGATGGTGCCGCTGCCCTCGACGCCCCAGGGCTGGCTGATGCTGTTGCCGTACAGGCGGAAGGTGTCGGCGTAGGAGGCCAGGGCATAGTAGCCCTTGGCCTTCAGCTCCTCGGCGCTCGCCTTGAAGGTATCCCAGTCCTTGACCTTTTCGCCGATGGCCACCGGATCGTCGGTTCCGAAGGTGTCCAGGGCGATGTCCCGGCGGTAGACCAGCAGGCCGGGGCAGCACTGCCAGGTGGAGCCGCGCTGCACGCCGTTGGCGTCCGAGGCGGTGGTCTTGGTGAAGGGGTACTGGTCGGCCAGGTCGGTGTCGGGGTCGATGCCCAGGTCGGTCAGGGGCATGGCCACGTCGGCCGCGGCGTCGGTATACTTAAAGACGTAGTCGGTCTCGGACAGGAAGATGTCGACCTTGTCGTCGGCAGAGGCGCCGGCCTGGTTGAGCAGGGCCTCGTCCAGCTTCTGCTGATAGACACCGTCCTGGTTGGGGTTGATGACCCAGTGGATCTCGGTGCCGTCCTTCAGGGTGGTAACGGTGCCGTCGTCCGAGGTGCTCACCACCTCGGGGTAAACGGCTTCCAGACGGGTGCGGAACTCGTCGTTCCAGCTGTAGATGTTGATTACCTTGCCCTCGGCCGAAGCGCCGCCGGCGGCTTCGCCGGTGCTGCCGGATGCGGCGGTGGAGTCACCGCCGCCGCAGGCTGCCAGCAGGCCGGTGGCGCCCACAGCGCCCACGCCCTTCAGGAAAGAGCGGCGGCTGATCGCACGGGATGTCTTGTTACTCATAGTTTACGTACCTCCTCTTTGATCTTGCGGCCGGGCCTTTGCGCCCGGCCCTTCTTGTGGCCTTATTATAGCGGAAGATTTTGCGCCGAATATATAACAATTCCATAAAAAATATCAAATCCTTGCACAGGTTTTGGGAATAGAGATAAATAGCGTCATGATTCTGATATTTTGCACATGGTTCTGATTTTTGCCGGCGGCCTGTTTCTATATAATAGAGGCATCCAAACACACACGAAAGGGGATGCAACACTTTGAACCATCTGCGCTTTGTGGACGAGCAGGGCAGCTTTGCCCTGGACAAGCCGGACCATACCAGTTATCTGTACTTTCCCCTGGCCTCCGAGACGGGGATGAAGAGCGCCGTCACGCCCAGCCTGGGCGGCGACGCCAAGCTCGACCAGGAGACCTTCCTGCTGGAGCCGGTCAGCGCCGAAAACCTGCACAATAACCGCGGGGTGCGCAATTTCTGGCTGGTCTGCGAGGACGGGACCGCCTTTTCGGCCGTCGGGGCTTCCGCCTGGCAGGAGGCCGCCCGCTTCACCCCGCAGGAGGACGACAGCCGCCTGACCGCCGGGCTGATGTGGCACAAGCTGGAGCGCACCTGCCCCGCCCTCGACCTTGCCGCCGAGATCACCGCCTTCTGCCCCCGGCAGGACAACGCCGAGCTCCTGCTGGTGAAGGTGCGCAACACCGGCGCAGCCCCCCGCCGCCTGACCCCGGTGGCAGCGGTGCCCCTCTACGGCCGCAGCGCCGACAACATCCGGGACCACCGCAACGTCACCTCGATGCTCCACCGCATCTGGACCACCGTGGACGGGGTCTTTGTCCGGCCCACCATGTCCTTTGACGAGCGGGGCCACCGGCCCAACCACATTCTTTATTATGTATGCGGCTGCGGCCCGGACGGGCAGAAACCGGCGGGCTTCTACCCCACCGTCGAGGACTTCCTCGGGGAAGGCGGCAGCTACCTGCGTCCCCGGGCCCTGGCCGAGCGCCGGCCCGGCCTGCCGGCCGGCAGCACCGCCGAAGGCCGGGAGGCGATGGGCGCCTTCCGCTTCCCCGACCTGACCCTGGCCCCCGGCGCCGAGGCAAGCTATCTCCTGGCCCTGGGCATCGCGGACAGCGAGGAGGCCGCGGCCGGCGTCTGGCAGCGCTATGGCAGCCCCGCCAAAGCGGCCGCCGCCCTGGCCGACACCCAGGCGACCTGGCAGGAGAAGGTCAACGTCAGCTTCCGCACCGGCGAGCCCGGCTTTGACCGGCTGATGAAGTGGGTCTGCTTTCAGCCTTTCCTGCGGCGGCTGTTCGGCTGCTCCTTCCTGCCCCACCACGACTACGGCCGCGGCGGCCGCGGCTGGCGGGACCTCTGGCAGGACTGCCTCTCCCTGCTGCTGATGGACCCCGGCGGCGTCGGGCAGATGATCGAAAAGAACTTTGGCGGGGTGCGGATCGACGGCACCAATGCCACCATCATCGGGGCGGGCGACGGCAACTTCATCGCCGACCGCAACGGCATCGCCCGCGTCTGGATGGACCACGCCCTCTGGCCCCAGATGACCACAAAGCTCTACATCGACCAGACCGGCGACGTGGACATCCTCACCCGGCAGGCCCCCTATTTTAAGGATGCGCAGGCCATGCGGGGCGCCGCCATCGACAAACGCTACCGGCCCGAGCAGGGCTGCTGGCAGACCGACGAGGCGGGCGGCGTCTACACCGGCACCATCCTGGAGCATCTGCTGATCCAGCAGCTCGCCGCCTTCTATGAGGTCGGAGAGCACAACATCTACCGGCTGCGGGGCGCAGACTGGAACGATGCGCTGGATATGGCCGCCGAGCGGGGCGAGAGCGTGGCTTTCACCTGCGCCTACGCCGGCAACCTGCGGGAGCTGGCCGGGCTGATCCGCCTGCTGGAGGCGCGGACCGGTGTGCGGAGCGTCGAGCTGCTGGAAGAACTGCAGGTCCTGCTGGATGCCGGGCCGGAGACCTTCGGCGACCCGGCCGCCAAGGCCGGCGTCCTGGAGCAGTATGCCGCCCGCTGCAGCCACCGGGTCAGCGGACGGCGGGTCCGGGTCTCCCTGGCCGCCCTGGCCGAAGGGCTGGAGCAGAAAGCCGACTGGCTGACCGGCTGGCTGCGGGCCCACGAGTGGATCGACGCCGGCGAGGGCGAAGGCTGGTACAACAGCTACTACGACAACAGCGGCCGCCGGGTGGAGGGGGTCTTCCCCGACGGGGTGCGGATGATGCTGACCGGACAGGTCTTTGCCATCATGAGCGGGGTGGCCAGCGACGGCCAGGCCGGGCAGATCACCCGGGCCGCCGACCGCTACCTCTACCGCCCCGAGATCGGCGGCTACCGGCTGAACACCAACTTCCACGAGCTCAAGTTCGACCTGGGGCGGATGTTCGGCTTTGCCTACGGCGAAAAGGAGAACGGCGCCGTCTTTTCCCACATGGCTGTGATGTATGCCAACGCGCTCTACCGCCGCGGCTTCGTGCAGGAGGGCTGGAAAGCCCTGAAGACCCTGGCGGACACCGCGCTGGACTTTGACACCAGCCATATCTACCCCGGCATCCCCGAATACTTCCGCGCCGACGGGCGGGGGATGTACCACTACCTGACCGGCGCGGCCAGCTGGTATATGATGACCATGATCACCCAGGCGTTCGGCGTGCGGGGCGAAGCAGGCGACCTCGCGCTGGAGCCCAAACTGACCGCCGGCCAGTTCGACGCAGCGGGCCTTGCCGCCGTCTGCGTCACCTTTGCGGGCCGCCGGCTGGAAGTGTGCTGCCGGAACCCCGACGGCCTGGACTGGGGGAGCTACCAGATCGGGCAGGTGCTGTGCGACGGCGCGGAGTGGACCTCCGGCGGCGAGCGCTGCCTGCTGGTCCCCCGCACGACGGTCGAGGCGCTGGCAGCCGGGCCGGTCCACCGCATCACGGTCACCCTCATTCCCCGATAAGGCAGACAGGGTTTTTATAAAAAAACGATATGCCGCAAATGGCAGAAAGCGAAACATTCTATGAGATACGGTTTTTTTGACGACGCCGCGCGGGAGTATGTGATCGACCGCCCCGATACCCCGGCCCCCTGGGTCAACTATCTGGGCAGCCCGGAATACGGCGCGATCATCTCCAACAACGCGGGCGGCTACAGCTTTGCCCGCTCGGGGGCAAACGGGCGCATCCTGCGCTATGTGTTCAACCAGTTCGACCAGCCCGGCCGCTACCTCTATCTGCGGGACAACGACAGCGGCGACTACTGGTCCGCCTCCTGGCAGCCGGTGGGCAAGCCGCTGGACCAGTACGCCAGCGAGTGCCGCCACGGCATGGGCTACACCCGGATGAAGGCCCGGTACGCCGGCATCGCGTCCGAGGCGGTCTACTATGTGCCCCAGGACAGCGCCCACGAGGTCTGGGCCCTGACGGTAGCAAACGATTCGGACCGTCCCCGCCGCCTGACCCTGACCGGCTACGCCGAGTTCACCAATCACAGCAACTATGAGCAGGACCAGGTCAACTTGCAGTATTCCCTCTTCATCGGGCGGACGGTGTTTGAGGGCGACCGCGTCACCCAGAAGATCCACGGCAACCTGGACGCCCTCCACGACGGGGAAGAGGTGGACGAAAAGACGGTCACCGAACGCTTCTTCGGGCTGGCAGGCGCGCCGGTTTCCTCCTACTGCGGGGACAAGGCCGCCTTCCTGGGGCCCTACCACGGCTATGGCGACCCCGCCGGGGTGGCCTGCGGCGACCTGGGCAACACCGACAGCTACAACGAGAACAGCTGCGGCGCCCTGTCCTGCCAGATCGAGCTGGCCCCCGGCGAGCGCCGGACGGTGGCCTTTGTCCTGGGGATGAAGCCCTCGGCCGAGGCGGCCGCCATCCTGGCCCGCTACGCCGACCCCGCCCCGGCGGTGACCGCCGAGATCGAGGCCCTGAAGGCCCACTGGTACAGCCGGCTCGACCACCTGAAGGTCCAGACCCCCGACCCGGCCTTCAACACCATGATCAACACCTGGAACGCCTACAACTGCTTTATCACCTTTGTCTGGTCGCGGGCGGCCTCCCTCATCTACTGCGGGCTGCGCAACGGCTACGGCTACCGCGACACGGTGCAGGACATCCAGGGCATTATCCACCTCGAGCCCGAGATGGCCTGCGAGAAGATCCGCTTCATGCTCTCGGCCCAGGTCGACAACGGCGGCGGCCTGCCCCTGGTCAAGTTCACCCACAACCCCGGGCATGAGGATACCCCCGACGACCCCTCCTACGTCAAGGAGACGGGCCATCCCGCCTACCGGGCCGATGACGCGCTGTGGCTCTTCCCCACCGTCTACAAATACCTGGCCGAGAGCGGCAACACCGCCTTTCTGGACGAGGTGATCCCCTTCGCCAACAAGGACGAGGGCACCGTCTACGAGCACCTCAAGCGGGCGGTGCAGTTCTCGCTGGACCATCTGGGCCCCCACGGCCTGCCGGCCGGCCTCTACGCCGACTGGAACGACTGCCTGCGCCTCGGCGCAAACGGCGAGAGCGCCTTTGTGGCCTTCCAGTTCTATTACGCGCTGGCCACTCTGCGCAGCTTTGCCGCCTTCAAGGGGCTGGATGCGGACGCCGCCTGGCTGGATGAAACGCTGGCCGAATACGGCGAAAAGATCCAGCGGCTGTGCTGGGACGGCGACCGCTTCATCCGGGGCTACACCGAGGCGGGCGAGCGGATCGGCGCCGCCGGCGACCCCGAGGCCAACTTCTGGCTCAACCCCCAGAGCTGGGCCGTCATCAGCGGGCTGGCCACCCCGGCGCAGCGCGAGACGGTCATGGAGGGGGTCAGCCGCCGGCTGAACACCGCCTACGGCGCGGTGCTGATGGACCCGCCCTACCACGCCCACGCCTTCGACGGGGCGCTGGCCGTCATCTATAACCCCGGCTGCAAGGAGAACGCCGGCATCTTCTCCCAGTCCCAGGGCTGGCTGATCCTGGCCGAGGCCCTCTGCGGACACGGCGAACGGGCCTTCGCCTACTTTACCGAGAACGCCCCCGCAGCCCAGAACGACCGAGCCGAGGTGCGCCGGCTGGAACCCTACTGCTACGGCCAGTTCACCGAAGGGCCGGCCAGCAAACATTTTGGCCGCTCCCAGGTGCACTGGCTGACCGGCACAGCCTCCACCGTCATGGTGGGCTGCGTCGAGGGCATCCTGGGGCTGCGCCCTGACCTGGATGGGCTGCGCCTGGCACCGGCCATCCCCCGCGAATGGACGGGCTTTACAATGGACAAGGATTTCCGCGGCTGCCGGCTGCACATCCGGGTGGAGAATCCCCACCACCGCGAAAGCGGCTTTACCAGCCTGACTGTCAACGGCCGGGAGCTGCCCAACGCCTACATCCCGGCCGCGCTGCTGACCCGCGAAACCGAGGTTTGCCTGATTCTGTGACTCGCAGCAGGCGCCCGCGCTGGATTGGCCTGCGCCCCGTCCATTTTTAACGAACGCTTTTCTCCTTACAACCACAGCGGGAGGCATATTTTCATGCCTCCCGCTGTGCGTTTTTCTATCGGTTGTGGGAACAGCGCCCGTCAGGGCTTATCCGGCCCGGCGGGCGGCTTGCCGCATCCGTCCTGCGTCGGGGCGTCGGGTTCCGACTCGATGTTCCACTCCACCATATAGTATTTGTCCCGGTATTTTTTGGGGGTCATGCCCACCGATTCCTTGAATTGCTGGATAAAATGGCTCTGGGAAGAAAAGGCCAGCCGGTTGGCAATGTCGATCATCGAGGCGTCGCTGAACCGCAGCAGGTTCTTGGCCATGTCGATCTTCCGATCCCGGATGTAGGCGCTGACCGAAACCCCGGTTTCCTTCTTGAACAGGCGGGACAGGTAACTGGCCGAAACGCCCAGGGCGTCGGCCAGGTCCTCGATGGTGATGCGCTCCTTGATGTGGGAATAGATATACTCCCTGCAGGCGTTGATATGTTTGGAATTGGCGTTGCTGTGCCGGTATTTGCGCATCCTTTCGGTGTAGTCCATCACCATCTCGTCGTGCAGGCGGCAGACCTCCGACTCGGTATGGATATCGTCCAGCTGCCGGATATAAAAATCGCTGAGCCGGAAAGCCTGCTCCAGCTCCATGCCGTATTGCCGGCACATCCGGGTGATCATCGCGGTGGTGACCACAAAGTGGTATTTCATGTTGGTCACCGGGTTGCGGGACAAAACGCCCACCCCCTCCTGATCTTCAAACCGGGCCTGCTCACAGTTGCGGCGCACTGTCTCCACATCGCCGTTGGCCACCGCCCGGTAAAACAAAAATTCCTCGGTCGGCTCCCGGTGGAAGTCCTCGTCGATGTCGTCGTTTGCCTCAATCATCAACCATTCATCCTTGTAGCTCATGGTTCTCCACCTCCCTGACTGGTTTTCCACGCTGGAGTGGCGCTACCTGCCATCTGTTAGCCATATTATAGCACAATCCGTGACTGGGGTGGAGAACCAAATGCGTCGATTGCGTAAGACAAGGAAAACCGCTTTGCCGCCCGCCACCCGTGCCTCCGGCACAAAGCCCTGGTCCAGCCAGTTAGACAGGTGGAATCGGCTGAGGGAATCATCCAGCGGCGCCTCGATGGACAGCCGCGGGCAGCAGACTTTGCAGAAAGCCAGCATGTGCCCGGAGGCACCTGCAAAATGGGGATCAGTATAGGCCCCCGCATGGTGGCGCGGGGTAACGGCGTGGAGGCCGCTGTCTTCGCGCCGCCTTTTCGTTTGCTAGCGGCAGGATAGGGCGTCCGGAGCGTAGAGCTGCAAAACGAACCAGGCCCCGGGGCGGCCGTTGGCTTCCATCAGAAAGCACTGCCCGGCGGTGATCCAGCCGACGAGGGACTGTGTCGGGGCTTCGAGTTGGATGAGCTCTGAAACTTCTTACAAAATACGTTGGAACAAGCAGTTGGATGA
>DXHQ01000007.1 GCA_019113345.1 Candidatus Faecalibacterium intestinigallinarum | reverse complement strand
ATGGTGGAGAATTAGGGACTCGAACCCCAGACCCCCTGCGTGTGATGCAGGTGCTCTAACCAGCTGAGCTAATCCTCCGAATCGGAACAGGGATATTATAGCACGGCTGCGGGCAAAATGCAAGCCCTTTTTGCGCGGCGGGGCAAAAAATCCGGGCGCCGGCCAAAAAAGTGCTTTTTGACGGCTGTTTTTTGCGTGCGGGCATTGCCCCGGCGGGCAAAATCGTGTATACTGGAGCTAACCTGCAAAGAAAAGAGGTTTGCCTTATGCTGACGGTACGCGGGGTGGTCACCCTGCTGGTGTTGATCGTGCTGTTCACCCTGGCGGTGATCTGGATCTCGAAAAACGGCGGCTGGAAGGGCGAAGGCTGCGGCGGCAACTGCGCCTCCTGCCACCAGCGCTGCGAAAATCCCAAGGATAAAAAGGACGGCTGAAGCCGGCGCCCCTGCCCCTGCGGCGGGGGCTTTGCTGTTCTACAGCACCCCCTCCCGGGCGGCGTAGACCGCCAGGGTGCTCAGCAGGTCGGTGTTGGCTTTCTGGTAGGTGGTGCGTCCGATGTGCAGCTGCGCCTGCACCTGCTCTTCGGTCAGGTGGCGGCGGTAGCGCTGCTCCAGAATGCCGGCGCGGATGGGGTCGCGCCGCTCGTAATAGGCTGCCGTCTGGCGCAACGCGTGGGCCCAGCACTCGTTTTCGGGACCGGGCTGCCGCTCGATCAGCCGCCAGTGCCAGAGGGCGGTGCGGCAGCGCCGCCGGTGTTCTTCGGTCATGGTTCCTCCTCCCCCGTCCGGTGACGGACAGTCTACTTCAGCGCCCAGAAACACTGGGCCTGCTCCTCCTCGCTCAGCCCCAGAAGAAAGCCGAGCTGCTGCGCTTCGCCCAGCTTGAACTCGCTTTTGCCGTGCAGCTTGTTTTGCAGCGTCGCTGCGCTCATCCCCATGGCCTGGGCCAGATATTTTTTCTTGTAGCCGCTGGCTGCGACCTGTGCGTTCAGCCGTTCCCGGTCGATCATACTGTGCCTCCTTTGGTTGATTTTGAATCTATCCACAGTCTAGCACATCGGCCACTTAAAGTCAACCCGCCGAGACAAATTTTCTTGAAATGTTGATTCAAAAGCACTTTTATGCTATACTAAACACAACAAGACCCAACAAGATACAACCAGACACAGCCAAACACAACAAGACACCGCAAAGGAGCATCTGTATGTCAGTCCTATCGGCCCGTATCCGCCAGCGCCGGGAGGAGCTGGGCATCAGCCAGGAAGAGCTGGCTGCCCGGATGGGTTACCGTTCCAAATCCTCCATCACCAAGATCGAAAAAGGGATCAATGATATCCCCCAGAACAAGCTGGAGGATTTCGCCGCCGCCCTCGAGACCTCCACCGCCTGGCTGCTGGGGCTGGAGGGCGGCGAGACGGCCGCCGTCCCGCCGGGGTTCGACCCCATCCCCCGGATGACGCGGGTGCCCCTGGTGGGCTCCATCGCCTGCGGCACCCCCATCACCGCCGAACAGAACATCGAGCGCTACATCGGGGTGCCCGCCGACTGGCACGCCGACTTTGCCCTGACCTGCCACGGGGACAGCATGGCCCCCACCATCCAGGACGGGGACATCGTCTGCATCCGCCGGCAGCCCGAGGTGGAACAGGGGCAGATCGCGGCGGTGCGCATCGGGGAAGAGGCCACCCTGAAACATTTCCACCGGCAGGGGGACGCCGTCGTCCTGCTGGCTGACAACGCCGCCGTCTGCCCGCCCATGATCTACGCCGGGCCGCAGCTGGCCGAGCTGCAGATCGAAGGCAGGGCCGTCGGCCTCTGCCGCGGCTTGTGAGGAGGCGCCCTATGGCAGACAAGGATTTTACCATGCACGCCGTCGCCCACATCGAGAGCGACTTTGCCGAAAAGTTCGGCATCCCCCGCCAGAGCGGCCTGGTGGACGCGCTGCGGGCGCGGGTCGTCCTGGAACCGCCCTACCGCGACCCCAGCGCCCTGCGGGGGATCGAGCAGTTCAGCCACATCTGGCTGCTCTGGCAGTTCACCCAGGCGGTGCGGGAGGGCTGGTCCCCCACCGTCCGTCCGCCCCGGCTGGGGGGCAACACCCGGGTGGGGATCTTTGCCACGCGGTCTCCCTTCCGGCCCAACCCCATCGGGCTGTCCTGCGTCCGGCTGGAAGCCGTCGAGCAGGACCCTGTCTGCGGCCCCGTCCTCATCGTCCGCGGCGCCGACCTGCTGGACGGCACCCCCATCTACGACATCAAACCCTATATCCCCTTTGCTGACAGCCACCCCGACGCGGCCGAGGGCTATACCGCCCAGACCCGGGCCTATCACTTGGAGGTGCGCTGCCCCGAGGCGCTGCGCGCCCCCCTCGCGCCGGAACAGTGGGAGGCGCTGTCCGGCGTCCTGGCCGGCGACCCCCGCCCCTCCTACCAGGACGACCCCGACCGGGTCTACGGGATGCGGTTTGCGGGCTGGCAGGTGCGGTTCACGGTGGCGGGCGGGGTGCTGACCGTCCGCGAGATCGCACCGGAGGGCTAGACCATGGAACTGCGCAACATCAACACCTTTCTGCACGTCGCCGAGCTGCACAGCTTTTCCCGGGCGGCCCGGGAACTGGACTACTCCCAGTCGGCGGTGTCCAGCCAGATCGCCCAGCTGGAAGAGGAGCTGGCCGTCCCCCTCTTTGACCGGGTGGGCAAGACGGTCCGGCTGACCGACGCGGGCCAGACCTTTCTCCGCTATGCCCGCACCCTGCTGACCACGGCGCAGCAGGCCAAGGCGGCCCTGCAGCCCGCCCCCGAGGCCAGCGGCACCCTGCGGGTGGCCATCGCCGACAGCCTGTGCAGCGCCCTGATGCCGTCCCTGCTGGAGCGGTTCCACGCTCTCTGCCCCCGGGTGGAGGTCAGCCTGCGCACCGCCACCACCCAGGAGATGCAGGACCTGCTGTCGGCCAACCGGGCCGACCTGGCCTATACCTTCGACCAGCCGGTCACCCACCCGTCCTTTGTCCGGCTGCTGGACGAGCCGGAGCCCTGTTGCTTCCTCGCGCCGGCGGGCCACCCGCTGGCCGGGCGGCAGGGGCTGACCCTGGCCGACCTGGCCGGGCAGGAGTTCCTGCTCAC
>DXHQ01000038.1 GCA_019113345.1 Candidatus Faecalibacterium intestinigallinarum | reverse complement strand
CCGATGGTGGGGATCAGCCCCCGGGCCGAGCGCATCGGCCCGCTCGCGCCCCGCACCCGTATCCGGTACGGGATCCTGGCCGCCTGAAGCCGCGCCCCCACCCGCGCCTTGTCGCGCAGATTGTAGGTGTTGTATGCTTCCACATAGCGGTCGAACAGCAGACGGTTCAAAAAGTCGCGCAGCATGGGGGCCTCCTTTCTCCGCCCGGCGGCGGACAGGCAAGTGTTTTCACTTCTTTATTGCCATTATAGCACAGCCGGCCGGCCAAAAACAGGCATTTTTCTCCAAGCTTTTCGTGACCTTTTTGTTACAAAAAGGGCGCCCGGCCAAACCGGACGCCCTTTGCACGTTCTGTATGATTTACTCGCCCAAGTCGGCGCCGTTCGAGGCGATGACCTGTTTGTACCAGTAGAAACTATCCTTGCGGCTGCGGGCCAGGGTGCCGTTGCCGGCGTTGTCCTTGTCCACGTAGATGAAGCCGTAGCGTTTCTTCATCTCGCCGGTCGAGGCCGAGACCAGGTCGATGGGGCCCCACATGGTGTAGCCCAGCACCGGCAGGCCGTCCTCGTCCACCGCCTTGATCAGCTCCTTGATGTGGGCCCGCATATACTCGATGCGGTAGCCGTCGTGGATGCTGCCATCCGGCTCGACGGTGTCGACTGCGCCCAGGCCGTTCTCGACGATGAAGAGGGGCTTCTGGTAGCGGTCGTAGAGGCTGTTCATGGTGGTGCGCAGGCCCTGCGGGTCGATGGCCCAGCCCCACTCGCTGGTCTTGAGGTAGGGGTTCTTGACGCTGTCAAAGACGGCGTTGCCCTCTGCCCCCTCTTTGGCCAGCAGCTCCTTGTCGGTGGTGATGCAGCGGCTGGAATAGTAGCTGAAGGAGATGAAGTCGACCGTGCCGGCCTGCATATCGGCCTCGTCCTCGGGGGTGCAGTCCAGATGGACGCCGGCCTTCTCCATCCGCTTTTTGGCCCAGACGGGGTAGGCGCCGCGGGCCTGCGCGTCGATGAAGAAGTAGTTGTCCCGGTCGGCTTCCTGTGCGGCCCAGACGTCATCAGGGCTGCAGGTGCGAGGGTAGAACTGGCCGGCGGCCAGCATGCAGCCCACCATCGCGCCCGGCATCATCTCGTGGGCCATCCGGACCGCCTTGGCGCTGGCCACGATCTCGTAGTGGGCGGCGCGGTACTTGACCTCGGTGGGGTCCTCGCCCTCCTCAAAGAGGATGCCCGCGCCGGTGAAGGGCAGGTGCAGCAGCATGTTGATCTCGTTGAAGGTCAGCCAGTATTTCACCTTGTCCTTGTAGCGGGCAAAGATGGCGGCGCAGTACTTGAGGTAGGCGTCGATCATCCGGCGGTCCTTCCAGCCGCCGTACTTCTTGATGAGGGCGACGGGGGTGTCGAAGTGGCAGATGGTGACCAGCGGCTCGATGCCGTACTTATGGCACTCGTCGAACAGGCTGTCGTAGAAGGCCAGGCCCTCTTCGTTGGGGGTGTCGTCGTCGCCGCCCGGCAGGATGCGGGTCCAGGCGATGGACAGCCGGTAGCACTTGAAGCCCATCTCGGCGAACAGCTTGATGTCCTCCTTGTAGTGATGGTACATATCAATGGCCTGGTGCGCGGGGTAGGTGTGGTCTGCGTCGCAGTCCAGCATCTTCATTTCGCCCCGCATGACCGGGAAGCGGTCGGGCCCAAAGGGCACGACGTCCACGGTGGACAGACCGCGCCCGCCCTCGTTGTACGCGCCCTCGCACTGGTTGGCCGCGGTCGCACCGCCCCACAGGAAATTTTCAGGCAGTCCCATAGTTCGTCTCCTCCTTGTTTTTTTCAAAAAGCCCCCGCAGGCGTTTGGCGGCCCCGGGGGCAGAGATGCGTTAATCAGGCCTTGGCCTTCTCAGCCTTTTTGGCCTTGGGCTTGTCCTCGGCCTTGGGGGCCGCGGGCTCGTCGCCCTCGACGGGCACGGCCGGCTTGGACAGGTCGATGCTGCGGATCTTCTTGCGCAGCGGCAGGATGCTCTTGGGGTTGACCGACAGCTCGTCGATGCCCATCCGCAGGAAGGTCTCGACCAGCGACTCGTCGGCGCCCAGCTCGCCGCAGATGCCGACCCAGATGCCGTGCCGGTGGCCGGCGTCGATGGTCATCTTGATCTCCCGCAGGACGGCGGGGTGGTGGGGGTTGGCAAAGGGTTCGAGCTTGGCGTTCTGCCGGTCGAGGGCGCAGGTGTACTGGGTCAGGTCGTTGGTGCCGATCGAGAAGAAATCGCACTCCTCGGCCAGATCGTCGGCCACCAGGACGGCGGCGGGGGTCTCGATCATGGTGCCGACCTCGACCTCGCCGATCTTCTTGCCCTCGGCGGCCAGCTCCACCTTGCACTCGTCCAGAATGTTCTTGGCGTCGTGCAGCTCGCGCAGGCTGGTGATCATGGGGAACATGATGCCCAGGTTGCCGTAGGCCGAAGCCCGCAGCAGCGCCCGCAGCTGGGTCTTGAAGAAGTCCTTACGGGTCAGGCAGATGCGGATGGCGCGGTAGCCCAGGGCGGGGTTCTCCTCGTGGTCCAGCTTCATATAGTCGACCGTCTTGTCCGCGCCGATGTCGCAGGTGCGGATGATGACCTTTTTGGGGGCCAGGGTCTCGACCACCTGCTTGTAGGCCTCGAACTGGTACTCCTCGGTGGGGTAGTCCTTGCTGTTCAGGTAGACGAACTCGGAGCGGAACAGCCCGACGCCGCCGGCGTCGTTCTGCTGCACCGCGCCCACGTCGCCGATGCCGCCGATGTTGGCGTAGACGTTGATGGTGGTGCCGTCCAGGGTGGTGTTGGGCTTGCCCTTCAGCTCCTGCAGCAGGGCCAGCTTCTTCTTATCCTCCTGCTGCCGCTTCTGCAGGCTCTTGAGCAGGTCGGGGGTGGGGTCGACGTAGACGCAGGCGTTGTAGCCGTCGATGACCGCCATCTTGCCGTCCCAGTCGTCGGTGATCTCCTTGCACTGGATCAAGGCGGGGATGTTCATGCTGCGGGCCAGGATGGCGGTGTGGCTGTTGGCGCTGCCCTCCCGGGTGATAAAGCCCAGCAGCAGGCTCTTGTCCAGCCGCACCGTCTCGGACGGGGCCAGATCCTCGGCCACCAGGATGGAGGGCTCGGTGCCCTGCATGCTGTCGACGTCGGTGCCCTGCAGGATGTCCAGCATGGCCTGGGCGATATCCATGACGTCGGCGCTGCGGGCCTGCAGATACGGGTCGTCCATGGCGGCAAAGACGGCGGCCTGGTTGGTGCCGGCGGTCTTGACCGCATACTCGGCGCACATCTTCTGCTTGGTGATGATCTCCTTGATGGCGTCGACGAAATCGTCGTCCTCCAGCATCATGGCGTGGATGTTGAACACCTCGGCGATGTCCTCGCCGGCTTCAGCCAGGGCCTTCTCGTAGAGGGCGGTCTGCTGCTGGATGGCCTTCTGCTGCGCGTCCTCAAAGCGGAGCAGCTCCGCGCCGGTGTCGGTCACGGGGGTGGTGGAAATGGTGGTGTCCTTTTTCTTATAGATCTTCAGCTTGCCGATGGCAATGCCGTTCAATACGCTTTTACCGGTTCCTACCTGCATATCTTCTCATCCTTTCTCCGCCGCTCCGCCTGACAAAGCGTCAGGGCCGGCGGTCCCCTTCAAAAAAAGCCCCCGCAGTTTTCCGCGAGGGCTCAATAGAACGTACTGCTCAGAGGTTCTCGGTCATGAACTTCTGGATGGCTTCGGCGGCGGCGTCCTCATCGTCACCCTCGACCTTGATGGTAACGGTGTCGCCCTGCTTGACGCCCATGCCCATGAGGGCCATCAGCTTGCGCATATCGCAGCTCTTGCCGTCCTTCTCGATGGTGGCGGTGCTGGCATGGCTCTTGACGACCTTGACGAGCAGGCCGGCGGGACGGGCATGGATGCCGCAGGCATCCTTAATGGTATACTGGAATTCCTTCATAGATCATTTCTCCTTATATTCGTGTAAACTTGCGGCAGCGCAGCTGCCCCTTGATCCATGTGCAGACAAGCGATACACACGTTTCGATATCATTATTATAAACCCTGCACGGAATTTTTGCACCCTTTCATTTTGCCAATTTTTTGCTCAAATTTTTGTGTCATTTGAACAGAACTGTGCATAACCGTCCCATTTTTGCCCACCCAAACCACAAAATGGCAGCGCAAAACCCCGTCCGGCGCGCAAAACTGCGCCGGACGGGGCCGCTGCTGGCTATTCCACAGGGTATCCTTCCAGATCGAGGGGCAGGTCGGTGTAGGGGGCGGTGCTCTCTTCATAGACCTCCGGCTCCCCCGACGTCTCCTGCACCGGCTCGCCGGGGTCTGCCGCGGCCGGCTGCTCTGCCGCGGCGGCGGCCTGTTCCGCGCTGGCGGCGGCCTCAGCCATGGCGGCCTGCGCGTCCCCCAGCCCGGTCACCAGCCCCGATGGCTTTGCCAGCAGGTAGGCCCCCACCGGCTTTTTCTTGTAGACCAGCAGGACGCCGTAGCAGCTCTCCTCCCCGGTCGAGGCCGACGGGATCAGAGCCTGCCATTTTTCCACCGTCTTGCCCTTGTAGCGCTCCAGATCCAGCCCGCTCTGCCCCACCACCGTGTTGAAAGCCGAAAAGCTGTCGTCCCACTTGCGGGGGATCTTGACCTTGTCGGCCGTGATGGACGCGCCGTCCACCTCGATGCCGTAGCCGGTAAACCAGGTCTGGATATCCTGGGCCGTTTCGATCCTGGCCTTCTGGCCGGCCGCGCCGGCCGCCGCCTCCACGGTGCGTGTGCTGATGTACCGCCCCAGCAGGGCGCTGCATACCACCACCGCGCAGCACATGGCCCCTACGCCGATCTGGCGCAGCCGCGCCCGGTTCAATGTCACCACAAACATAGTTCTGCCTCCCCACGCTCTGCTCGTTTTTGGGTACAGCCTATCCTTATGCGGGCCGGCGGCCGGATATGCAAAAAGCCCTCCCGCCAAAGGCGAAAGGGCCTGGTATACAAACTCAATCCTCGCTGGAGATATCGCTGCCGAAATACTTCTCCGAAATTTCGGCCAGGGTGCCGTCGGCGCGCAGCGCGTCGATGGCCTCGTTGACGGCGGCCAGCAGGGTGTCGGCGCTGCCGTCGTTCCGGACCGGGATGCAGACGTGGGAAGCCTCCTCCGTCTCGGCCACCAGCTTGAAGGCGGCGTCGGGATGGACGTTCAGGTAGTCGTAGAAGGAGACGTCGGCGTTGAGGGTGGCGTCCACCCGGCCGGCCAGCAGCATCTGGATGGTCTCGTCCAGGGTGTCAACCCCCAGCACCTCGGCGCCGTAGCTCTCGGCCAGGGTCATGTAGGTGCTGGCGATCGAGTTGGCAGTGGTCCTGCCGGCCAGGTCCTCAAAGCTGGTGATGTCGGTGTTGTCCTCCCGGACGGCCAGGGCGGTGTGGATGTAGGCGTAGGGCTGCGAGAAATCGTAGCTCTTGGCCCGCTCCTCGGTCACCTCGACGCCGTTGCAGACGATGTCGTAGCGGCCGGCGTCCAGCCCGGCGAAGAGGCCGTCCCACTCGCCCTCGACGTACTCGGGCTCGAGGCCCAGCTGCCCGGCAATGGCGCGGGAGACCTCAACGTCGTAGCCCACCAGGGTGTCGGTGTCGTCGTGGTAGCACCAAGGGGACCACGCGCCCTCCAGCGCGACGATCAGGGTGCCGCGGGCCTGGGCGGCGGCCAGGCGGTCATCGGCTTCGCTTCCGGCGGAGGCGGCCGTGCTGCCGGCGCCCTCCGCCGACGAGGAAGCCCCGCAGGCGCTCAGCGCGCCGGCGGCGGCCATAACGGCCAGCAGGGAGATAAAGTTTCTTCTCTTCATAGCAAAAACACCTCTCTATGCTTTTTATCGGTTGGCGATCCGGCTCAGGAAGGCGCGGGTGCGTTCCTGTTTGGGATCGGCGAAGAAGGCGTCCGAAGGGGCGCTCTCGACCACCCGGCCGTCCTCCATAAAGATGACCTGGCTGGACACGTCCCGGGCAAAGGCCATCTCGTGGGTCACCACCAGCATGGTCATCCCCTCGGCGGCCAGCTGCCGCATGACGTCCAGCACCTCGCCGGTCAATTCGGGGTCGAGCGCCGAGGTGGGCTCGTCGAAATAGATGATCTCGGGGCTGGTGGCGAGGGCGCGGGCGATGGCCACCCGCTGCTGCTGCCCGCCCGAGAGCTGGTGGGGGTACTGGCTGCACCGGTCGGCCATCCCGACCTTTTCCAGCATCCGGACGGCCACCGCCTCGGCCTCGGCTTTGGGCATTTTGCGGGCCACGATCAGTCCCTCGGTCACGTTCTGCAGCACCGTCTTGTTCCGGAACAGGTTGTAGCTCTGGAACACAAAGGCGGTCTTGCGGCGCAGCCGGGCGACGTCGGCGTGGGAAACGCGGGCCAGGTCCACCTTTTCCCCGTCAAAAACCAGGCTGCCGCCGTCCGCCTTTTCCAGAAAGTTGATGCAGCGCAGCAGGGTGGTCTTGCCCGAGCCGGAGGGCCCCAGGATGGCCACCACCGCCCCCTTTTCGACGGTCAGGTCCACCCCTTTCAGCACCTCGCGCGGGCCAAAGGATTTGCGGATATCATGTACTTCCAGCATCGGCATGGGCCGTCCCTCCTCAGTTGAAACCATGGGCGTTCAAATATTTTTCGCCCCGCTTCTGCACCCAGGTCAGCACGGTGCAGAACATCAGGTAGATGACGGCCAGCTCGCAGTAGACCGGCAGGAACTGGTAGGTGTAGGACGCCACCCGCTGGGTCGCCATGAACATCTCGGCGACGGTGATGTTGGCCGCGAGGGAGGTGTCCTTGACCATGCCGATCAGGGAGTTGGACAACGGCGGGAAGGCGGTGCGCAGCGCCTGCGGCAGGATGATCCGCCGCATGACCTGCCACCAGGACATCCCGACGCAGTAGCCCGCCTCCAGCTGACCGGCGGGCACCGATTCCAGCGCGGCGCGGATGGTCTCGGCGCAGTAGGCCCCCTCGTTGATGGAGAAGGCGATCACCGCGGTGGGGAAAGCGTCCAGCACGATGCCCATGCTGGGCAGCCCGTAAAAGATGATAAAGAGCTGGACCAGCAGCGGGGTGCCGCGCACCACCCAGATATACAGCCGGGCCAGCTGGCGCAGCACCGGCACCTGCGCATACTGCACCAGAGCCACCGCCGCCGCGATGACCAGCGCAAACGCAAACGAGAGCACCGTCAGCGGGATGGTGACGGCCAGTCCCGGCAGCAGAATGCGGGGAAAGGATTCGATCAGCACCTGTACGGTGCGGTTTTGCAGCAATGTTTCGATCATATACTCAGCCTTTTCTCAGGGGTTTCAGATACTTCGGGGCTACCATACTATAGCACGAACCCTTCCGGAAAGCAAATACCTGTATTGCATATCCTACCATACTTCTAGGGCATAGACCTGCGTGTCTCCGACACGCTCTAGGGGGAACCCATTTCTGCCCGCAGTTGCGGGACAGAAATTCCTTCCCCCTAGTATCCCCCTGGGGACAAAATTTGCCGTCGAACCGCGCACTCGCCCTGCGGGCTCGCACACTCTCTCCGTCAAATTTCCCTGGAGGTGTCCCGCCTGTACGCACATGTCGTCCAGGCGGGACGTTTTGAAAAGTCAGTCTTTCTTTCAGAGGGTTCTCCAAATCCAGGCAGGACTTTTACACAGAGAGGTCAGCCCAGACAGTTCCCGCAGGGGGTATAGCCGGCCTCGACGGCCTGCTCGTAGCTGGAAAAGAGGGTCTGGTTGGACGGGTCGGGCAGGTTGGGACAGCTGGGCAGGTGGAATTTTTTCGAGTTGACGTTGCCGATGTAAGCCTGAATGGCCGGCTGGCTGGACGCCTGCTGGCCGCTGCCGTCCGAGAGGGTGGGGTTCTGCTGCTCGGGCGCAACGTCCCTGTCGGCGGCGACGGTGTAGTTGACCCCGTCCGAGAGGATGCGGACGGTGCCCGCAAGGTCGGTGCGCCAGACGTCCACCCCGGCGTCCCGCAGGCGGCTGAGGGCCGCCTCATGGGGGTGGCCGTAGCTGTTCCCCTCCCCCACCGAAATGACCCCCACCTCGGGCAGAACGGCGTTCAGAAAGACGTAGCCGGTGGACGTCTCGCTGCCGTGGTGGCCCACCTGCAGCACGTCCACATCGAGGGGCGCGCCCGAGGCGACCAGGTCGTCCTCGGCGTCCTGCTCCATGTCGCCGGTCAGGAGGAAGCTGGTCTCGCCGTAGTCGATCCGCAGCACCAGAGAGGTGTCGTTGGTGTCGTCATACTGCGTCACCGGGCCCAGCAACTGGACAGTGGCGCTGCCCAGCTGCCAGACGGCGCCGACGGCGGGCACCTCGAGGGTCAGCCCCTGCTGCTGGGTGTAGCTGACAAAGTCCTGAAAGCACTGGGTGTCGGCCGTGGTCACCGGCGCGTAGGCGTGCCCCGCCGGGAACTTGGCCATCACCGCCGCGAGGCCCCCGACGTGGTCCTCGTGGGCGTGGCTGCAAAAGACGTACTCCAGCCGGGTGACGCCTTTATTTTGCAGGTAGGAGACGACCAGACTGCCGTCCTCGACGTTGCCGCCGTCGTAGAGCATACTCTGCCCGTCGCAGGTCACCAGGACGCTCAGGGCCTGTCCCACGTCGATGAAGTCGATCGAAAAGCCGCCGCCCTCGGCGGGTTGAACGGGCTGCGCGGTGCTGGCGGCGGGCTGCTGCGCCTGCTGCAGGGCAGTCAGCAGGTCCTGACAGCCGGCCAGGCTGAGAACCAGCGCGGCGGCCAGCGCCAGCGCAGCGACCCGGCGCAGCAGCGCGGTCAGGGCTGTATGATTGCGGTGTTCCTTCATTTGCTCTTGTTCCCCTTCTTTTTGTTTGGTTTGGTGCGGGGGGCAAAGCGCGCCCCCGGGTGGACGGTGTAGCTGCCGTCCGAATGGATGGTGACGTCCCGGGCAGCGGCCTTGCGGGCGGTCCGCTGCACGGCGCGGCGGCCGGCGGCCGGCACCAGCAGGGGGATCAGGTCCTCCCGGTGGGTCATCTTGAGGGCCTTGACCACCTTTTCGGCGTTGCGGGGCTCGTAGTATTGCAGCAGCGCCCGCTGCAGCGCCTTGCCCTCGGCGGTCTTTTCCACAAAGACCGGCTTGAGGGTGTAGGGGTCAAGGCCGGTGTAGAACATACAGGTGCTGACGGTGCCCGGCGTCGGGTAAAAATCTTGCACCTGCTCGGGGCGCATATGGTTTTTGTAGAGGTACTCGGCCAGATAGACCGCGTCCTTCAAGGTGCTGCCCGGGTGGCTGGACATCAGGTAGGGCACCAGATACTGTTTTTTGCCCGCCCTGCGGCTGAGCTCGTAGAACTTGTCCTTGAACCGGTTAAAGACCTCGATGGGCGGCTTGCCCATATAGGCCAGGGTGTTGGGGGCGCAGTGCTCGGGGGCCACCTTGAGCTGGCCCGAGACGTGGTGCTCCACCAGCTCCTGGAAGAAGGTCTCGTCGGGGTCGGCCATCAGGTAGTCGAAGCGGATGCCGCTGCGGACAAACACCTTTTTGACCCCCGGCAGCGCCCGCAGCCGGCGCAGGATATTGAGGTAATCCTTGTGGTCGACGATCAGGTGGGGGCAGGGCTGCGGGGCCAGGCAGTGCTTGCCTCCGGTGCACATCCCCTTTTTCATCTGCTGCCCGCAGGACGGGAAGCGGAAATTGGCGGTCGGGCCGCCCACGTCGTGGATGTAGCCCTTGAAATCGGGCTCGTGGGTCATCCGCTCGGCCTCGGCCACGATGCTGTCGGCGCTGCGGCTGGTCACCCGCCGGCCCTGGTGCAGCTGGATGGCGCAGAAGTTGCACCCGCCGAAGCACCCGCGGTTCTGGATGATGGAGAACTGCACCTCCCGGATGGCGGGCACCCCGCCCATCGGCTCATAGATGGGGTGGTAGCGGCGGGTATAGGGCAGGGCGTAGACCTTGTCCAGCTCCCAGCGGACCAGCGGTTTGGCGGGCAGGTTCTGGACCAGATACTTTTCGCTCTGCTTCTGGACGATGATCTGCCCGCTGACCACGTCCTGGTTGTCCATCTGGATGCGGCAGGCTTTGGCGTAGGCCACCTTGTCCGCGGCCACCTTTTTGTAGCCGGCGCACTCGACGTACCGCTCGGGCAGATGCTCAAAGTCGGTCATGTAACAGGTGCCGGCCACGTCGGTGATGCTCTCAATGGGCTCCCCGGCCGCCAGCCGGCGGGCGATCTCGACGGTCTGGTGCTCCCCCATCCCGAAGCTGATGAGGTCGCAGCCGGCGTCCTCGGCGATGCTGGGCAGGACGGTGTCCAGCCAGTAGTCATAATGGGCAAACCGCCGCAGCGAGGCCTCCAGCCCGCCCAGAACGACCGGCAGGTCGGGGTATGCCTGCTTGGCCAGCCGGGTGTAAACGGTGGCGCTGCGGTCGGGCCGGGCGCCGGCCCTGCCGCCGGGGGAATATTCGTCCTCGGCCCGGGGGATCTTGGCCACCGAGTAGTGGCTGACCATGCTGTCCACGTTGCCGCCGCCGATGAAAAAGCCGTACTTCGGTTTGCCGAACCGCTTGAAGTCCTCGCAGTCGGTGTAGCGGGGCTGGGCCAGCACCCCCACCCGGTAGCCCTCGGCTTCCAGCAGGCGGCTGATGATGGCGGTGCCAAAGCTGGGGTGGTCGACGTAGGCGTCGCCGCCCACCACCACAAAGTCCAGCTGATCCCAGCCGCGCGCCTCCATGTCGGCGCGGCAGATAGGCAGGAACTCGGTGTACGGGGTGTAGGTCGTGTCGTTCATAGCGCTCCTCCCTTACGGGTTATCGGGTTGGTTCATGCACATTTCCAGCCACTGCTGGCGGCTGATGAGGACGGCGCGGGGTTTCGCGCCCTCGTAGGGGCCGATGATCCCCTTCTGTTCCATCTCGTCCATGATGCGGGCGGCGCGGGCGTAGCCCAGCTTGCAGCGCCGCTGCAAAAGGCTGGTGGAGGCCTGCCCCGCGTCGATGACCACCTCGACGGCGGCTTTCAGCATCGGGTCGTCGGCGCCGCCCTCCTCGTCGTCGCGGTCCTTGCCGTTCTTGTCCTGGGTGGCGTGCTCCTCCATGGCGCGGATCATGGCCTCGTCGTACTGGACGGTGCCCGACGCCTTGATGAAGGTCAGCACCCGGCTGATCTCCTCGTCGGTGACGTAGGTGCCCTGGATGCGGATGGGCTTGGGCGCGCCCACCGGCATGAAGAGCATATCGCCCATGCCCAGCAGCTTTTCGGCGCCCGCGCCGTCCAGAATGGTGCGGCTGTCCACCTGGCTGGACACCGCAAAGGCGATGCGGCTGGGGATGTTGGCCTTGATCAGGCCGGTGATGACGTCCACGCTGGGCCGCTGGGTGGCCACGATCAGGTGCATCCCGGCGGCGCGGGCCTTCTGGGCGATGCGGCAGATCGAATCCTCCACATCCTTGCCCACCACCATCATCAGGTCGGCCAGCTCGTCGATGACGATGGCGATGTAGGGCAGCTTTTCCAGCATGGGGTCCGAAGCGGCCAGTTTGTTGAAGGTCTTGATGTCGCGGACGTTGTTGTCGGCAAAGAGGCGGTAGCGCCGCTCCATCTCGGCCACCGCCGAGCTCAGCGCGCCGGCGGCCTTTTTGGGCTCGGTGATGACCGGCATCAGCAGGTGGGGAATGCCGTTGTACTCGGCCAGCTCGACCACCTTGGGATCGATCAGGATCAGTTTGACGTCCTCGGGCCCCGAGCGGAAGACCACGCTCATGATGATGCTGTTGACGCAGACCGACTTGCCGCTGCCGGTGCTGCCCGCGATGAGCAGGTGGGGCATCTTGCACAGGTCGGCCACCTGGGCCACGCCGGCGATGTCTTTGCCGAGGGCGAGGGTCAGCGGGCTGGTCATCCGGCGGAAGCTCTGGCTCTCAAAAATGCTGCGGATGCTGACGGCCGACCGCTTGCGGTTGGGCACCTCGATGCCCACCGCCGGCTTGCCGGGGATGGGCGCCTCCATCCGGATATCGGCCACGGCAAGGTTCAAGGCCAGGTCGTCGGCAAGGGAGGTGATCCGGCTGATCTTGACGCCGGCCATCGGCTGCACCTCGTACCGGGTGACGGCGGGGCCGCGGGAGATATCGAGCACCCGCGTCTTGACCCCGAAGCTCTCGAGGGTGTCCACCAGTTTCTGGGCGTTGGCCTGCAGTTCGGCGGTCGCGCCCTCGTCGGCGTCCTCGGGGGCTTTGTCAAACAATTCGATGGGCGGGTATTCGTAGGCGGCGGGGACCTCCGGCTCCTCCGGGGCGGAGGGGGCGGCTGCCGCGGCCGCCTGTTCGGCGTCGGCCGGCTTTTCCATGGCCGCCGCCACCAGGGTGGCGATGTCGCCGGTGTCCTGCGGGACGGTGTCGTCCACCGTGATCCAGCCGTCCTCGTCCTCGCTGCCGTCCACCGGCGGCGCAGGCTGTGCGGGCGGCGCAGCCGGCACGACCGGCGCGGCGGGCAGGGTCCCGTCATCCTTGTCCTGGTCGTACAGGGCCGCGTGGGGGGCGGGCGGCGTATCTGCCGCCGGGACGCCGGCCGCCGGAGCCGGCTGGGTCTGGGCCGCCGGGGCGGGCCGCAGCGGATTCAGCCCAAAGGTGCCGCCCGGGCCCGGGATGATGGGCTCGATGGGCTCGCTGCCCCCGTCGGTGACCGACGCCGGGTCGGGCCCAAGGTCGATGTCAAAGGGGGCGCGCGGGTGGCTGACCGCCGCCGACTGCAGGGGGGACTCGGGCCTGGGGTCCGCCTCGCTCCCCTCCGCACCCGGCAGGCTGCCGTGCCCGAAGATGTTCTTGAGCCAGGCCGGCATCCCGATGTGGAAGCCGCCCGCCGGCGCGGCGTCGGGGTCGCCGTCCAGCAGCATCTCCTCGGCGACCTCGGCGTCTGCGGCTTCCTCCGCTTCGGCCTCGGCCAGGGCGGCGGCTTCGGCCTCGGCGCGGGCGGCCAGACGGGCGGCCCGGCGCTCCTCATGGGCGGCGCGGCCGTCGGCATAGACGGCCAGTCCCTTTTCCCGCGCGCCGTCGGCCGCCCCGGCCAGCCACTGCCAGATGTCGGCCGGGGTGATATCAAAGATATAACAGCTGGCGCAGACGGCCAGCGCGATCACGATCAGGTTGGCCGCCGGCCGGCCGCAGAGCAGCAGCAGGGTGCCGCCCAAAAGGCCGCCCATCGAGCCGCCGCCAAACCAGGCGCTGACCCCGTTGTCGTAGCAGGCCACCCCCATCTGGGCCACCGTCAGCCCCTGGGCGGGGATGTCCGAAAAGACCACTGCCGCCCCGCTGAGAAACGCCAGCCCCAGCAGCAGCTTGCCCGCGCAGGGGGCCACCGGCTCTTCCCGCGCGGTGAGGACGGCCATATAGCAGACCGCCGGCCCCAGCACAAAGCTGCCCGCCCCAAACAGCCCGAACAGGATGTCGTGGGCGGTGTGCCAGGCGGCCTGTCCGTCTACAAAGGCCAGCAGCCCCAGCAGGATGCCCGCAAAAAGGGTCGCGCTGCTGGCCAGCAGCCGGCGCTGCGCCTGCTGCCCGCCGCGGCGGTTCGCCCTGCGGCCCCGGGCGGATGATTTGCGTTTTGTTCTCGCCATTCTCTGCCTTCTACCTCGTTCAGAAAAAATTTCATAGGTTCTTTTATTGTATCACGCGCGGGCCAAAATGGCAAACAGAAGGCAAAACCGCGCCGCCTTCGCCCGGTTTCGCCGCATTTTACAAGAATTTTACATAAATCCGTTGAAAATCGCACACCCTCATGCTATACTGAAAGTAGTTTCCACTTACTTTTCACAAAGCAAAGGAGGTCCGCCATGAAACGCATCCAACCTGCCGCCGCTGCGCTGGCTCTGGCCGCCCTGCTGGCCCTGCCCGCTTTCGCCAGCGATGCCGGCGGCGAAACCGCCGCCCATCACAAGGCTGTCAATGCCGCCATTGCCGCCGCCATGAAAGACGGCGTCGTCACCGATGCCGTCTGCGAGAGCTGCGGTCAGGGCCACCTGATTTTGACCGGCGCCGAGTACACGTCTTGGGTCTCCCACGGCGTGGAGGGGGCCGTCCCCTGCGTCCATCACGACCCCTGGCGGCGCGACGAGGTGCTGGAGCGCACCGCCGTCAAGCACTATGTCTGCGACCGCTGCGGCCAGAGCGCCCAGGACAGCGCGCAGGAGCTCCAATACGTCCACCATCCGTAAAAACTGACAGCAAAACCGCACCGCCGGGAATTCCTGACGATGCGGTTTTTCGTTTGTTTTGGGCGCGTTACTCCACCGGTTCGATGGTCAGCATGGCCTGCGCCGGGATGCAGGCGGCCCAGTCGTAGACCTCGCTCAGCTGGCCGAACTGCTCGCAGACGTGGTCGGGGCAGGGGCTGTCCACAAAGGCGATGGCCCCGTCCCGGACCTGCAGATGGATCTCGTAGCCGTTGGACTGGAAGCTGTAGTCGGCGTCCTCCCGCAGGTCGATGTCGGTCTGGGCCCGGTCAAAGGTGCCGTAGACCAGGTGGGCCACCTTGTCGGGGCGGTTCGCCCGCCGGATGAGGTAATAGCCGCCGATGACCGCCGCCAGAAGCAGCACCGCCGCCGCGAAGATCAGGTTCTTTTTCAGGTTCTGGTTTTTGCGTTCTTTGTTCATGCAGTCTCTCCATACAGAAGAGGGCCGCCGCAAACGCGGCAGCCCTCGATTTCTGTGTGCCTACAACAGGCGCAGCGGGGCGGATCAGTTGCCCGCGGCTGCGTTGGCGCCCGCGATGTGGCCGTAGGTGAAGATATCGGCCACGGCGTTGCCGCCCAGACGGTTGCCGGCGTGGATGCCGCCGGTGACCTCACCCGCTGCCCACAGGCCGGGGATTACTTCGCCCTCGGTGTTGATGACCTGGGCCTCGGTGTCGATCTTCAGGCCGCCCATGGTGTGGTGCAGGGACGCCTTGCGGGGCGAGATGACGTAGCCCACGTTGGGGTCAGCGTCGATGGCCTCGATGTCGATGGCACCGGCCAGGACTTCCTTGTGGAAGTCGGGGTCCTCCTGGGCCTCCACGTAGCTGTTGTACTTCTCGATGGTGTTGCGCAGGGCCTCCTCGGTGAAGGCAGGAGCAGCGCCGCCGGCGCTGGTGGCGGTGGCCTCAGCCAGCTCGGCCAGGGTGTCGCCGTACCAGACGTGGCCGTTGTCGACCATGTCCTGAATGGAGGTGCCGAACATCACGTCGTCCAGGGAAGCGCCCTTGACGGTGGTGTCGCCGGCGCTGGCACGGTTGGTGCCGGCGTAGATGATGTAGAAGATGCCGTCCTCAAGCGCCAGAGAAGCCTTGGCCAGAACGTCGCGCTCGGCGTACTCGTCGACGAAGCGGTTGCCCTCACCGTCGATCCAGATCTGCTCCGAAGCGTCGCCCCAGGCGCCGTCGGTCATGGTGCCCTTGAGCGGGGAGGAAGAAGGCATCATCTGGGCCACTTCCATGCCCACGACGTCGGCGCCGATGGCCTGCGCCATGATGATGCCGTCGCCCTCATTGGTGCCCACGTTGGTGGTCAGGGTGTGGTCGGACAGGTCGTCGCCCCAGTACTTGTCGTACTCCTTGACCATGGCGGGGTTGGCGCAGTAGCCGCCGCTGGCAAGCACGACGCCCTTGGTGGTGTTGATGGTGATCTTGGTGCCGTTGGCCTGCTCGGCGGTCGCGCCGATGACCCGGCCGGTGTCGTCGGTCAGCAGGCTGGTGGCGGCGGTCTCGGTGTAGATGGTGACGCCGGCTGCCTCAGCCACGTCGCGCAGCTTGTCGATCAGCTCGGTGCTGGTCTCGACCGGATGGGTCCGGGGCCACATGGCGCCCAGAACGGTGAACAGGTCGCTGCCCGCGCCCTCGCCGGAGGGTGCGTTCAGGCCCAAGCCGTCCCGCATCCACTCGAAGGTGCCCAGGGCGCTCTCGGCCAGCTGGCGGGCCAGGTCGATGTCGGAGGCCATCCAGGTGCCGTCGTTCATCTGGCGCAGGCCGCCTACATAGATGTGCCACATATGCAGGGCGATGGAGTCAAAGCCGGGCATATCGACGCCGGCGGTGGTGCCCGCGTTCTCGGCGTAGAAGGTGTTGATGTCGCTCTGCAGCTGGGTCAGGACCTCGGCCCACTCGGGGAACTCGTCAAAGTGGAGGTCGGGATCGTCGGTGCTCAGCGCCAGGTAGCTGTCCAGGGTGCCCTTCTGGGCCTCGGTCAGGATGACCTCGGACTGAGCCGCGGTGTCCACCGCGTTGAAGGCGCCGCCCTGCATCAGGGTGTTGCCGCCCAGCGCGGAGCTCTTCTCGATCAGGATGACGTTCGCGCCCTCCTGGGCTGCGGTGATGGCGGAGGAGAAGCCTGCGCCGCCGCCGCCCACGACCAGGACGTCGGTATCCCAGGTCTCATCCTCGCCGGCCGGCTCGGAGTAGGCGTTGGCTTCCAGCTGGTCCATGTCCAGGCCGGCAGCCTCAGCGGCGGCGGTGGCCGCCCGCATGATGGCGCCGCTGGCCAGGGTCGCGCCGGTGACGTTGTCGAGGGTGGTGGTCTGATGCTCGACCATCAGCTGGGGCAGCCGCTCCATGGCCACCGACGCGATGGACGGGGTCTCATGGCACTCGGTCAGCTCGACAGCCGTGATCTTGCCGTCCTCGACGGTCATGGACACCGTGACGGTGCCCTGCATACCGACCGAGGAACCTTCAAAGGTGCCCGACACGGCAGCCGCAGAGGATGCAGCCGAAGATGCCGGGGTGCTTGCTGCGGTGGACGAAGACGCCCCGCCGCCGCAGGCGGTCAGAAGCATTGCCAGCCCCATGACCCCTGCCAGGATCCGTTTTTTCATAAAAAGCCTCCATTTCTCAATACCCTTGTCCTGTAGTTATCCGAACAAGTTCGATAGCTACACCAAGTGTACCAAAATGGAGGCGAATTGTAAATAATTTCTGTTTTTCTTTACCGTTTTGTCATGATTTGGGCTTCCACTTGCGCATCACGCCCACCCCCAGCGCATAGGGCCCGGTGTGGACGGCGATGGTCGCGCCGATCTGCAAAAGCTCGGCGTCGCAGGCGCTGGCGGGGTACTTGGCCCGCAGGGCGGCGCGCAGCTGCATCCAGAAGCGGCGGCCCTCGTCGGCGTCGTAGCCGTAACCTGCGATGATGCGGTAATCGTCGGGGTTGGCCTTGCGCTCGGCGAGGTAGCCCAGCAGCTGGTCGATGGCCTTTTCCATGCTCTTCTGGCGGCCGCGGGCCATCCCGCCCGAGAAGATCTCCCCCTCGGCGAAATGGATCATCGGCTTGACGTTGAGGAAGTTGGCCGCAAGGCCGGTCACCTTGCCGATCCGCCCGCCCTTGATGAGGTAGTCGAGATTGCCCACCGTGAAAAAGATCTGGTTGGTGGGCCGGGTGCCCTCCAGCCAGGTCAGGGTCTCGGCCAGGGTGCAGCCGGCGTCCCGCATGGCGGCGGCGTTGAGGACGGTCGCCCCCTCGCTGACGGTGGCGGCGGCGGTGTCCACCACCTCGATGACGGCGTCGGGATACTCCTCCAGCACCAGCTCGCGGGCGTTGCGGGCGCTGCCCACCCCGCCGCTCATCTTGCCGGTAAAGCACAGGCAGAGCACCTCGCGGCCGGCGACCGCCTTCTCCCGAAAGACCCGCTCATAGTCCTCCAGCGAGGGCAGGCTGGTCTTGGGCAGGGTCTCGGGATGGTCCACCATAAACTGGTAGAAGTCCCGGACGGCGATCTCCTGCCCCTCTTTCAGATAGTGTTCCCCGTCGGTGGAGACGTAGAAAGGCACCACGGTCAGATTCAGCTGGCGCGCCATCTCGGGCGTCAGGTCGCAGGCGCTGTCGGTGATGATATCGAACACGGTTTTCTTCCCCCCGTTCTGTCTGATGCGGGGACGTCAGGCGCGGTGGATGTAGGCCTCCCGCTCGGCGCCCACCGAGATGTAGGTGATCTTGCAGCCGACCGCCTGTTCCAGGTAGAGGATGTAGTTCTGCGCTTCGGCGGGCAGGTCCTCCCAGCGGCGGACGGCGGTGATGTCGCAGTGCCAGCCGGGCAGATACTCCACCACCGGCTTGGCGGTGTCCAGGGCCTTGCCCATCGGGAAACGGGTGGTGGTGCTGCCATCCTCGAGGGCGTAGGCGGTGACCACCGGCACCCGCTCCATGTAGTCCAGCACGTCCAGCAGCGTCAAGGCCACCTCGTCGCAGCCCTGGCAGGACACGCCGTACCGGCTGGCCACCAGGTCAACGGGGCCGACCCGGCGGGGACGACCGGTGGCCGCGCCGTACTCATGGCCGGCCTCCCGCAGATGGTGCTTTTCCTCTTCGGTCATGGCCAGCTCGGCGGTGAAGGGGCCGTCCCCCACGCAGGAGGAATAGGCCTTCATGATGCCGATGGAATGGTCCAGCTTGCGGCCGGGGATGCCCGCGCCGATGGGGGCGTAGGCGCCGATGACGTTGGAGGAGGTGGTGTAGGGATAGATGCCGAAATCGACGTCCCGCAACGCGCCCAGCTGTGCCTCAAAGAGGATCTTTTTGCCCGCACGGTCGGCCTCGTCGAGGTAGGCGCCGGCGTCGCAGATGTAGTCCTTGAAGATGGCGGCGTACTTTTCCAGCCAGGTCCACATCTCGTCCACGCTGATGGGGTCGGCGTTGTAGCTGCCCTCCATCACCAGGTTCTTGGAGTCGACCATGGTCTCCAGCCGCTTGCGGACCGAGTCGTCCAGATGGAGCAGGTCGCCCATGCGGAGGGTCTTTTTCATGTATTTGTCGCCGTAGACATAGGCGATGCCCCGCTTGGTGGAGCCGAACTGCGCGCCGGTCTTGGAAAGGCGCGCCTCTTCCAGCCCGTCCTGCAGGACGTGGTAGGGCATGGTGATGGTGGCCCGGTCCGAGATCTTGAGGTTGGCCGGGCTGACGGCGATGCCCTGCTCGCGCAGGTGGGCGATCTCGCCGTCGAGGTGGTGGGGATCAATGACCATGCCGTTGCCCATGACGCAGACAACATCGGGCCGCAGGATGCCGGAGGGCAACAGGTTCAGAACGAACTTGCCCCGCTCGTTCTTGACGGTGTGGCCGGCGTTGTTGCCGCCCTGGTAGCGGACCACGATGTCGTAATCCTGGCTGAGCAGGTCGACCATGCGGCCCTTGCCCTCGTCGCCCCAGTTGATCCCAGTGATTGCAGTAAGCATAATAATGACCTCTTTATTGAACGAAAGACAGCCTTTTCCGTGCACCTTGCCCGGGATGCGCTGCCCGCACATACAAATTTATTGTAGCACGTTTTGCCCCGGGAAGGAAGAGGCGCGGGGAAATTTTTCAGTTTTTGGGCGTTTTGGGCTCCGCCGGCCTGCGGCCGAGCCGGTGCAGGGTGCCGTCCGGCTCCTGGATCATGGTGTGGTCCAGCTGCGCCCTGAGGGAGGCTTTCATCTCGGCCACATACTCCTGCCGCAGGGCGGCCTGCTCGGCCTTTTCGGCCTCGGTCAGGCCGGCGGGGGTTTTGCTCTTTTTCGCCAGTTCGTTGATGCGGGCGATCTTTTTCTTTGTCATACAGTCTCCTTTGTGCTATACTGTCAGTCGAGGTGACGAACGATGCCCAATGTACCCAACTATGCGCGGGAGATGGACAAGGTGCTGCAAAGCCTTACCGGCCGGCGGCCGCGTCTTTTGCTCCACGCCTGCTGCGGGCCCTGTTCCAGCGCGGTGCTGGAACAGCTGTGCCAGCACTTTGACATTACCATTTTGTATTATAACCCCAACATCTGGCCGGCGGAGGAATATCACCGCCGGGAGGAAGAGCTGGAGCGCTTTGTGGCCGAGGCCCATCCCCTGGGGGTGCAGGTGGTGGAGGACCGCTACGACCCCGACGAGTTTTACGCCGCGGCCCGCGGCCTGGAAGCCGAGCCCGAGCGGGGGGTGCGGTGCACCGCCTGCTACCGGCTGCGGATGCGCCGGGCGGCGGAATACGCGGCGGCCAACGGTTTCGACTGGTTCACCACCACTCTCTCCATCAGCCCCCACAAGGACGCCGCCCGGATCAACCAGATCGGGCAGGAGCTGGCCGCCCAATGCGGCGTGCCCCACCTGCCCTCCGATTTCAAAAAGAAAAACGGCTACCTGCGCTCTTTGCAGCTCTCGGCCGAATACGGCCTCTACCGGCAGGATTACTGCGGGTGCGTTTTCAGCGCGCAGCGGGCACAAGCCGCCCCCGACGCGAAAGAATAAACGTCACGCCGCCTCTTCTTCGGGCAGGCGGGCCACCAGCGCCGCGAAGAGCAGCATCCCCACGCAGGGCACGATGTTGGAGGCCATTCCGGCGGCGAGACCCACCGTCTCGGCCACCACCCCGATGATCCAGGGCATGACGATGGCCCCGAGGCTGGCCGCCGGCAGCAGGATCGCAATGCTGGTCACGGTGGTCATCCGGCCGGCGGCCGCCACGGCGGTGGGGTTCATCCCCGCCATTGCAAAGGCAAAGCAGAACAGCAGCGCGATGGCCGCCCCCTGGCTGCGGGCCAGCATCAGCCCAAAGTAGGTCACGATGCAGCCCGCCCCCATCACCACCATGGCCTTGCGGGGGTTCTTGAAGGGAAAGACGAAGGCGATCAGCAGCCGGGCGATGAGGGTCGCGCCCCACATGACGGTGACGGTGTAGGTGCTGAGGACCCCGGCAATGATGCCGCTGTCCTTGAAATAGGTGACCATCCAGCCGGTGACGCTGGTCTCGGCGGCGTTCTGGCAGAAGATCAGCCCCATCAACAGCCAGAAGCGGACGCTGCGCAGAAAGCTCCAGTCGATCCTGCCGCCCGCCTTTTTGCCGCCGGGGCCCATCGGGGTGACGGCAAAGGCCAGCCAGAGCGCCGCGCCCAGCAGGGCCAGCAGAAAGAGCGGGGCCTTCTCCCCCGCCCGCCCCGCCGCCGCGATGACGAAGGGGCAGAGCAGCGCGCCGCAGGCGTAGCAGCTGTGCATGATGTTCATGCCGCGGGTGCGGTCGGGGCTGCTGTCCCCCACCAGGACGGTGCAGGTGTTGATGACCTGCCCCTTGGCCGCGCCCACCAGGAAAAAGCCCAGCCCCAGCAGGGCCACCGCGCCGGTAAAGCCCATCAGGCCATAGCCCGCCAGGTAGCCGAGGCTCAAAAGCAGAACGCTGCGCTTCATTCCGCCCAGCAGTCCGGGCAGCACTCCGGACAAAAAGCCGGCCACCAGGTTGCCGATGTTCATCAGGCTGAGCAGGGTGCCGGTGACGCCGTAGGCAAAGCCGTACTGCTCCTGCAGCAGGCTGACCACCACCCCGCTCGAGATGGCGCAGACGCCGCTGAAGAAAAAGGCCGCAAAGCCCGCGCTGCGCCGGCGGGCCAGGATCTGTTGTTCGTTCATGATTTTTCCTCACGCAAAAGCCCCCGCAAGGGCCGGCATGGCCGGGCATCCTGCGGGGGTGTTCGTTTGTTCCGTTCCCGGGCCGTTCAGGCCGGGGTCATCCCTCACGCATTCTTTTTCAGCGGGTAGGTGATGATCTTCTTGGGGCACTTGGCCACGCAGGTGCCGCAGCCGGTGCACTTGTCGTAGTCGATCCGGGCCAGGTTGTCGGTGACATGGATGGCGTCGGACGGGCAGTTGCGCTGGCACATGCCGCAGGCGATGCAGGCGGTGGCGCAGGCCTTCATGGCCACCGGGCCGCGGTCGCAGTTGGAGCACATGACCACCGGCTTGTCCGGGCCGGCGGCCTGGATCATGATGACGTGCTTGGGGCAGACCGCCGCGCAGGCGCCGCAGCCGGTGCACTTGTCCTGATCGACGACGGCCACGCCGTTGACGATGTGGATGGCGTCGAACTTACAGGCCTTGACGCAGTCGCCCAGGCCGGTGCAGGCAAAGGAGCAGTCCTTGGGGCCGCCGTAGAGGGCAGCGGCAGCGGCGCAGCTCTGGATGCCCTTGTAGTCATAGCTGGGCTTGCAGTTGTCCTTGTTGCCCTGGCACTGGACCACCGCCTTTTTGGCGACGGCCGACACCTCGGCGCCCATGATCTTGCCGATGGCGGCGGCAGCCTTGGGGCCGCCGGGGGCGCACTTGTCACAGGGCACGCCGTCCATGACGATGGCCTTGGCGTAGTCGGCGCAGCCCGCGTAGCCGCAGCCGCCGCAGTTGGCGCCGGCCAGGCAGCCCGTCACCTGCTCGATGCGGGGGTCCTCCTCCACTGCCATGAACTTGGATGCAGCGACCAGGATCACCGCGCCCAGGGCGCCCACGACGGTACAGAGGACAACAGCCAATACGATACTCATATTCCGTTTCCTCCTCCCTTACAGTGTGACGTTAAACAGGTTCTCGACGATGCCGCCAAAGCCCATGAAGGACAGGCTGGTGATCGCCGCGGCGACCAGGGTGATGGGCAGACCCTTCATGGGGCCGGGCGCGTCGCAGACTTCCACCCGCTTGCGCACGCAGCTGAACATGCACATGGCCAGCATGAAGCCGACGCCCGCGCCCACGGCGCAGACCAGCGACTCGATGTAGGCCCAGCCGAAGCCCAGGGCAGCCACATCCGCGCCGTAGTCGTCCACGACCAGGATGGCCACGCCCAGCACGCAGCAGTTGGTGGTGATCAGGGGCAGGTAGACGCCCAGGGCGTTGTACAGCGAGACCATATACTTTTTCAGGAAGATCTCGATGAACTGCACCAGCACCGCGATGACCAGAATGAACACGATGGTTTGCAGATAACCCAGCCCGGCCGGGTCAAGGACATAGATCTGGATGGGGAAGGTGACGGCCGTCGCCATAAGCATGACGAAGATGACCGCGCCCGACATGCCCAGCGCAGAGTCCAGCTTTTTGGACACGCCCAGGAAGGGGCAGATGCCCAGAAACTTCACCAGCACGTAGTTGTTGACAAGGATCATGCTGAAGAAGATGGCCGCAAGTTTGACGATCATTTGTTATCCTCTCCTTCCTGCAGGTCCTTGATCGGCTGGCAGCCGATCTTGCGCTCAATGCGGGCGTCCAGCTTTTCTTCCACCCAGATGCACAGGCCCATCAGCAGGCCGAAGCAGAGGAAGGCGCCGGGAGACTGGGTCATGATGCCGATGGGCACATAGCCCTCGGGCATGATCTGGAAGCCCATCCAGGTGCCATTGCCCAGAATCTCGCGGATGGTGGACATCAGCAGCAGGGTCAGGGTGTAGCCGATGCCCATGCCGACGCCGTCGATGGCGGAGTCAACGACGGTGTTCTTGCAGGCAAACATCTCGGCGCGGCCCAGAATGATGCAGTTGACGACGATCAGGGGGATGAACACGCCCATGGCGTCGTACAGGCTCTGGGTAAAGGCCTGCATCACCATCTGCACGATGGTGACGAAGCTGGCGATGACAACGATGTAGCAGGGCAGGTGGACCTTGGCGGGGATGATCTTGCGCAGCATCGCGATGATGATGTTGGACATCACCAGCACGAAGGTGAAGGCCGCGCCCATGCCGAACGCGTTGGAGACCGAGGTGGTCAGCGCCAGGGCCGAGCAGGTACCCAGCACCAGGCGGAGAACCGGGTTCTCCTTGATGATACCATTGGTAAGGATGCTTACCTTGGAGACTTTTTCTTGTGCCATTGTATTGATTCAGCCTCCTTTATGCGAGCTCGTTGTAGCAGTTGATGCAGTCGTTGATGGCGGCGAAGAGGGCGTCGGTCGAGTAGGTCGCGCCGGTCACGGCGTCGTAGCCCTGGCCCTTGGCGATGTTCTCGCTGGCGGTCAGTCCGTCGAACTGGGCCAGATAGTCGGGCAGCGCCACATTGGTGCCGATGCCGCTGGTCTGGCTCGAAGCGTCGACGTGGATGCCGGTCATGGTGCCGGTGGTGTCAAAGCCGATGATGACGTTGACCATGCCGCCGTTGTAGCCGCTCTCGGACGCCTGCATGGCAATGGAGCCGTCGGGCGCGCGGACCGCGCCGGTGATGCCGGCGGTGGTGTAGTCGGTGATCTCTTCCAGCTCGGTGGCGTCCGAAACGGTGGGCAGCACCTCGACGTAAGCCACCAGGGTGGCGGCCTTCTCGTTTGCCTCGATGACCGGCGCGGTGACCGAGTTGACCAGCGCCAGCATCAGGCTTGCCACCAGCGAGCAGATGGTCAGCACCAGGATGGGCTTGATGGTGCTCTCCCAGTTAGAGGATTTGGTCATTTGGAAGCGCCCTCCTTTCCTGCCTTCTTGGCCGGCTTGACATAGCCGTACGGGGTCTGGCGGGTGGCGTCATTGATGAAGGGCACCCACAGGTTCATGAACAGCAGCGCGAAGGAGACGCCCTCGGTGTAGCTGCCCCAGTAACGGATGGCAAATGTAACGACGCCCAGGCAGATGCCGTACAGCAGCTTGCCCTTCAGGGTAAAGGGGCTGGTGACGTAGTCGGTGGCCATAAAGACGGCGCCGAACAGCAAGCCGCCGCTCAGCACTTCCACCAGGCTCTCGTGGACGCTGCCGGTGGCGATCAGGTAGAACACGAACATGCTGCCCACATAGCTCAGGGGGATGGCGGGGCTGATGGTCTTGGTCACCACCAGGTAGACAAAGCCCAGGACGATGGCCAGGGCGCAGGTCTCGCCCAGCACGCCGCCGTGGATGCCCATGAACAGGTCGAACAGGTTGAGCCGGGCGGGGTCAGCCACCTGCAGCGGGGTGGCGCTGGCCAGCTGGTCCACCGCCGCGTCGGGGAAGACCCAGGCGTTCATCTCGGAGGCAAAGCTGACGAACAGAACGATGCGGCCGACCAGGGCGGGGTTGGCAAAGTTCATGCCGATGCCGCCGAACAGCTGCTTGGTGACGATGATGGCCGCCACGCAGCCGACCGCGATCTGGCCCAGAGGCATCCCGACGGGGACGTTCATGGCCAGGATGATGCCGGTGACGACGGCGGACAGGTCGCCGACGGGGTTGGGACGCTTGAGCAGCTTGCAGTACAGCCACTCCAGCGCCACGCAGACCACCACCGAGAAGGCGGTGACCAGCAGCGCGCGCAGCCCGAAGATGACCGCCGAAGCGACCACCACCGGGCACAGCGCCACGATGACGTTGGCCATCAGGCCCCGGGTGGTCTCATCCGAGCGGACATGCGGGGAAGCCGAAACAATAAGCTTTGTATCCATTTTTACTTATTGCCTCCTTTTTTGATCTCATTCAGGTAATAGGCCTTGGCCAGGCTCATCATCTGGGTGCAGGGGCGCTTGGCCGGGCAGACGAAGGAGCAGGAGCCGCAGTTGAAGCAGTAGTCGACGTGCAGATTGCCCAGCTCCTTGACGTCGCGGGCGTTGTAGGCGGCGTTGACCTCCACAGGGGCCAGGCCCATCGGGCAGTACTCGATGCAGCGGCCGCAGCGGATGCAGGGCTCGGCGGCGGGCTGCGCCGCGGACGCCTCGCTCAGCAGGATCAGGCCGCCGGTGGTCTTGGTGGTGGGGTAGTTCAGGTCCTCGACGGCGGGGCCCATCATGGCGCCGCCGGCGATCACCTTGCCCAGGGTGACGTCCGGCTTGAGGCCGGCGGCGTTCACCACATCCTGGTAGGAGGTGCCGACCGGGACGATCAGGTTCTGGGGTTTGGCGCAGGCGTCGCCGTCCACGGTGACGATCCGCTCCACCACCGGCATACCGGTGGCCAGGTACTTGCCCAGCATACTGACCGAGGTCACGTTCATGACGATGGCGCCGGCATCGGCGGGCAGGCCGCCGTGGGGCACTTCGCGGCCCAGGCACTTTTCGATCAGGATCAGCTCCGCGCCGGTGCCGTAGACGCTGGGCAGGGGCTTGACGTCGATGTTCGAGATGCCGCCGGTCTTCTGGCAGAGCAGGTCGATGCACTCGGGCTTATTCTTCTCGATGCCGATGATGCAGCGCGGGATGCCGGTATACTGCAGCACCGCCTGGATGCCCCGGACAATGTCGTCGGGGCAAGTCAGCATTTCCTGCGTGTCGCTGGTCAGCCAGACCTCGCACTCGGAGGCGTTGATGAGTAGGGTGTCCACCGGGCTCTTGGGCTGCAGCTTGACGTCGGTGGGGAAGCCCGCGCCGCCCAGGCCCACCAGGCCGCTGGCCCGCACCGCAGCCAGGAAGCTGGCCTTGTCGGTGACGACGGGCGGCTGGATGGACGGGTCGACCGTCTGCTTGCCGTCGGTCTCGATGACGACCGAGTCGCACAGCTTGCCGTTCGACAGGCGGAACGGCTCGACAGCTTTCACCTTGCCCGACACGCTGGAGTGGATGTTGGCCGAGACGAAGCCGCCGGCCTCACCGATCAGCGTGCCAACGCAGACCTCGTCGCCCTTTTTGACCGTGGCTTTCGCCGGGGCGCCGATGTGCTGGCTCATCAGGATGCGCACCTGCCCAGGCAGTGGCATCGGGACGGGCTTGCTGGCAGCGGTCGCTTTGTCATGCGGCGTATGTGCGCCAAGCGCCGCACGTTTCAGCTTGTTCAACATGAACTATACAATCCCCCATTCTGCTTTCTTGCCGCGGGGGGCTGCGCCCCGAAAAAGGGCAGAGCGGCCCCGCGGCAGCTTCTTGCTAATATATTTATTGTATCATTTCCCGGCCTTAAGTCAACGCCCAACGCGCTAAAAAGTTGTGGAAAGCGAAAAAAATTTGCAGTTAGTTCTGCCAAAATCTTGGATTCTTCCCTGCCGGCGGGAAATGCTCCCTTCCGTTTGCTATCCGCCCTTGAATATGCTATACTATAAATAACTATCCGCTCCGGGCATGGAGCGCCGGCCGGCGCACCTGTCGCCGCCGCCTTCTGTATCTTGATCGTAGGAGGTCCAGACATGAAAGTTCTCAAAGCGATTCTCATCACCCTCACCACCCTTGCCGTCACCGCCACGGCTCTGCTGCTGTTCTGCCAGGCCAAAAACGCCCCCCACTATATCCGCATCTACGGCGGCGAGGACGAAAACTGACAAAAAACGCGCCGAGGGCCTGCCGCAACACACGGCAGGCCCTCTTTTTTAGCGTGTCTTCGACACGCTCCAGGGGGGACCAATTTCTGCGCGCATCCGCGCGTCAGAAATTCTTTCCCCCTGGTATCCCCCTTTTGACAAAATTTGCCGTCGAACCGCGCACGCGCCGCGGCGCGCACACTCTCTCCGTCAAATTTCCCTGTCGGTGTCCCAGTCATCCGCACATGTCGGCTGACTGGGACTTTCTATGGGCGCTTTTCAGTACCGCTCCAGCCGGAGGACGGCGGCGGTGATGTCGTCGGGGCGGCCGGATTTGTCCGCCCGGGCCCGGGCCGTTTCGACCAGGGTCTGGGCGATCTGTTCGGGGGTGTCGGCGCCGGCGGCCGACAGCTCCAGCTGTTTGAGGACCCAGCCGGGGCCGTCCACCAGCAGTCCGTCCGAGACGAGGACGGCCAGGTCCCCGGCCGCCAGCCGGACCATCTTGCTCTGGCCGCTGACCCCGCCCAGCACCCCCACCGGCAGCCCGGCCTCTCCCACCGTCCGGGCGCGCCCCTCGTGGACGATGAAGCCGGGGGCCGCCCCCGCCTTGAAGATCCGGGCCGCCCCGGTGTAGAGGTCGACGCTGAGCAGGTCGAGGGTGGCCCCGCTCTCCTCTTCGCTTTTGAGGGCGAGGGCGACGTTGACCAGCCTTGCCGCCAGCTCGGCGGCAAAGCCGGCCCGCAGCAGCCGGCCGGTCAGGTCGGCGGCCAGGTTGCCGTCCACCGCGGCGGGGCGGCCGGTGCCCATCCCGTCGCAGAGGATCATCTGGGCGGCGGTGGGGCTGCAGAACTGCTGCACCGCGTCCCCCGACACCTCCCCCTGCGCCGCCGCGCCGGCCCAGCCGAACAGGGCCCGCAGCAGCGGCTTTTCGGTGAACAGCAGGGTGGTCACCCCCTTGCAGCTCAGCTTTTGGGGCGTCTCGAAGCTGCGGCGGCACAGCCGCCCCACCTCCCCCGCCAGGGCCGACAGCTCCCCCTGACTGAACCGCGCCCGCGGCAGAGTGACGGCCGCCCGAGTCCGGCCCAGGTCGTCCAGGGTGACGGCGCACTCGAGAGGCGGCATCCCCAGCGAGGAGAAGAAGGCCGCCACCCGCCCCGACTTGTAGGGCTCGGGGCTGCCCGGGCTGCCGATCTGGTCTCCCAGGGCGCTGAGGGCCTGGGCCACCGCGCTGTACTGCTCGGTCAGGGCGGTGCGCATGGCCTCGGCGTGGACCCGGGCCTCCTGCCGGCTCTTGTAGAGGGCGAAAGCCCGGGTCGCCGCCCCGGACAGCGCCGCCGGGTGGATGCAGCGGGACAGCTGCCCCGGCAGGTCCTGCGCTTCCAGCTGCTGCTTCTCTTCCAGAATGGGGCGCATCGCCTCAAAGCCCGCCATGGTGACGGCGTATTCCTCCTTCCAGCAGGCTTCCCGCCGGCCGCAGTTGGCGCACAGCCCGTCGTGGACGGTGTCGGTCACCCAGCGCCAGCCCTCCTGCCGGCGGGGCAGTCCCTCATAGACCTTGTTGACGGTGTCGGCCAGGCTGGAAAGGCTCTCGGCCGCCGCGTTCAGCCGGGTGGCCGCCGCCGACAGCTGCGGCCGTCCGGCGCTCTCGGCGGGGTCGTGCGCCAGACTTTCGTCCCGCAGCAGCAGCCGGCGGGGCACAAGCAGGCAGACTGCGGCCCCCGCCCCGAGGGCCGCCAGATAACCGAAGGCCGCTCCGGGCGGCTGGACCGCCAAAATTCCCGTCAGCGCCCCGCCCATGTAAAAGGCGATGCAGACCAGCTTGTCCCCCTGGGCAAACAGTCCCAGGGCCGCGCCCAGACAGACCCCCACCCCGCCGCAGGCGAGGTCCGGCCCGGCGCAGCAGAGGCCGGCCGCGGCGGCGGCCGCCCCGCCGAGGGCCGCCTGTCCCTTGCCCCGGCAGGCCAGCGCCAGGGTGTAGACCACCGACGCCGTCAGCCCCAGACTGACCGGCCCGGCAAAGAGGCTGCCCAGCGCCGCCGCCCCGCCGAGGACCAGCACCAGACGCCCGGCCCCCTGCTTTTCGGGCGGGGAGCGGCGGAGCAGGTATCCCATCCCGGCGGCCAGCACCGCGTCCGCCCCCGAAAAGAGCAGCCCGTCCCCGCCGATGTAGGCTTTGAAGCACCAGGCGCTGCCCATCAGCAGGACGCACCCGGCCAGCGCCGCCGGCAGATACCGCCGGGGCCAGAGCCACCGGGCCGCCACCGCCCCGCCCACCGCGCAGATCAGGCAGACGGCCCGCACTCCCTGCCCCCGCAGCAGCAGCGCCAGCACCGCCCCCGCCCCGCAGGCGGCAAAGCAGTCCTCCCCCAGGCCCAGGACCAGCCCCAGCCCCAGGGGACACAGCTGCCCGTACAGCACCGCCCATCCGCCGGCAAGGCCCGCCGCCAGCCCAAACAGCTGCCGCAGGGCCGCCCGGCCCCGTCCCGCCTGGATGAGGGCCTCGGTCCCCTCCGGGCTGCGCACCGGCAGCGGGCTGCTGCCCGGTCCAAACCCCACAAAGCTCTTTTCCATCGTCGTTTCCCCCTGTTGCAAATCTTTGTCATGCCCGGCCCGGCCTGTGCATATACTCTAGCAGGGCCCTGCCGCACTTTTTGCCGCAGAAAGCAGGAACGACCCAAACCCCCAAAAGAAGAGCAAAAGACCCCCGCAGGGCCGTTTTTGGGCCGTGCGGAGGTCTTTTTCTGTCGTGTTTGCTTTGTTTGTGCGCGGGGCAGCCGTTATTCCTGCACTGCGGCCCGCAGCCGGTCGATGGCGGTGTGCAGCCGCTCGACCGTCTTGTCCCGGCCCATCATGCAGGCCAGGTCCACCCCGCCGCCGGGGGTGCGCTGCTTGCCCGACAGGGCGATGCCCAGCGGGTAGAGCAGCCAGCCGTTTTTGTGCTCCATCCGCTCGGCCAAAGCCTTGCAGGCGTCGAAGAGGCCGTCCCGGTCGCCGTAGTCGGTCCCCTCGTCCGAGAGCAGCAGCTCGAGGGCGGTCAGGGCTTCGAGGGCGGAGGCGGGGGTGGTCTTCTGCTTTTTGTTGGTGTAGAGGCTGAGGTCGTAGTCGGGCAGGGCGTCGAAGAAATCGATCTGCTCGGGGATGTCGCTCAGCATCTCACAGCGGGGCTGGAGATTGGCGCAGAGCAGCTCCCGGTTGACGGGGCAGTGGACGGCGCTGTCGATCCAGGGGTCGGCCTTCTGGCGGAACTCCTCGGGGGAGAGCCGGCGGATATACTCTGCGTTGATGGCCCGCAGCTTGAGCGGGTCAAAGATGGCGGGCGACTTCGAGATGCCGGCCGGGTCCCAGATCTTGACCAGCTCGGGCAGGGTGAAGATCTCCTGCTCGGCGTATTCGCCCTTGGGGCTCCAGCCCAGCAGGCAGATATAGTTCAGGATGGCCTGTGGCAGGCAGCCCTTGGCGATCAGGTCCTGGTAGCTGGCGTCGCCGTTGCGCTTGGAGAGCTTGTTCTGCGCGTCCTTCATGACCGGGGGGCAGTGGATATAGGCCGGGATCTCCCAGCCGAAAGCCTCGTAGAGCAGGTTATACTTGGGGGTGGAGGACAGGTACTCGCTGCCGCGGATGACGTGGGTGATCCCCATCAGGTGGTCGTCCACCACGTTGGCAAAGTTGTAGGTGGGCATCCCGTCGCTCTTGATCAGGATCTGGTCGTCCATCTCGCTGTTGTTCACCTCGATGTGGCCGTAGACCAGGTCGTCAAAGCCGGTCACCCCGGTGCGGGGGATCTTCTGCCGGATGACGTAGGGCTCGCCGGCAGCCAGGCGGCGGCGGACCTCCTCGGCGGGCAGGTCGCGGCAGCAGCCGTCGTAGTGGGTCATCTCGCCGCGGGCCCGCTGCTCGGCGTGGAGGGCGTCCAGCCGCTCATTGGTGCAGAAGCAGTAGTAGGCCTTGCCGTCGGCCACCAGCTGCTCGGCGTACTGCTTGAACAGGCCCATCCGCTCGCTCTGGACATAGGGCCCCACCGGACCGCCCACGTCGGGACCCTCGTCCCAGAGCAGGCCGGCCTCCCGGCAGGTGTTGTAGATGACGTCCACCGCCCCTTCGACATAGCGTTCCTGGTCGGTGTCCTCGATTCGCAGGATGAAGGTGCCGCCGGCGTGCTTGGCGGTCAGGTAGGCATACAGGGCGGTGCGCAGGTTGCCTACGTGCATATAGCCCGTGGGGGACGGGGCAAAACGGGTTCTGACTTTCTGTTCCATGTTCTTTCTCCTCAATATGGCAGGCTGCATAGGCAGCGCATTCACGCAAAGACAGCTCTAGTTTACCCACTCGGGCGGCGTTTGTCAATCATTCCCGCGCCGCGGCTCTTGACAAAACCTATATAGATGAATACAATAGCACAGGAAGCCGCCTCTGGCGCGGCAAGCGGCCTGCGCCGGACGACAGCTTTTTACGCAGCCTCAAGACCCGGTATCCAGCACGGATGCCGGGTCTTTTGTGGCGAGAAGGGTTTTTGGGAAAAGGAGATACTGACATGAAACGAATGAAATGGCTGGCCCTGGGCCTGGCGGCTGTGATGCTGGCCGGGCTGACGGCCTGCGGCGGCAGCACCGCCGCTTCCGACCTGCCCGACGGGGACGGCGACCCCACCACCCTGACGGTGGCGATGGAGTGCGCCTACGCCCCCTACAACTGGACCCAGACCAGCGACGAAAACGGCGCGGTCCAGATTCGCAACTCGAGTGATTACGCCTACGGCTACGACGTTATCATGGCCAAGAAGATCGCCGAGGCCCTCGGGCAGGAAGTGGAGATCGTCAAGCTGGACTGGGACAGCCTGGTTCCCGCCGTCATGAGCGGCGACGTCGACTGCGTCATCGCGGGCCAGTCCATCACCAGCAAGCGGGCCGAGCAGGTCGACTTCTCGGACCCCTACTACTATGCCTCCATCGTGACCCTGGTCAAGAAGGACAGCCCCTACGCCTCGGCCGCCAGCGTGGCCGACCTGGCCGGCGCCACCTGCACCAGCCAGCTGGGCACCATCTGGTATGACATTTGCCTGCCCCAGATCGAAAACGCCGACATCCTGCCCGCCCAGGAGACCGCCCCCGCCATGCTGGTGGCCCTGGACAGCGGCGCGGTGGATATCGTCGTCACCGACCGGCCCACCGGGCAGGCGGCGCTGGTGGCCTACCCCGACTTTACCCTGCTGGACTTCGGCGGCGGTGAAAACGACTTCGCCGTCAGCGAGGAGGAGATCAACATCGGCATCTCGATGAAGAAGGGCAACACCGCCCTCAAAGACGCCATCAACGAGGTGCTGGCCACCATGACCACCGACGACTACAACGCCATGATGGAAGAAGCGATCAAGGCCCAGCCGCTGAACCAGGGCTAACCCCGTCCGCACCCGTCAGCCGGGCGGGCGCGGTTGTGCAAGGCTGCCGCAGCCTGTTCCCGGACAAGCCAAAGGAGTATCCATGACCACATTTTTGAATGAGTGCGCCGCCCTGCTGGCGGAGTACGGCCCCTCCTATCTGCGGGGCGCAGGCACCACCCTGCTGCTGGCCCTGGTGGGCACCCTGGCGGGCTGCCTGATCGGCTTTGCGGTGGGCACAGTCCAGACCATCCCCATCGACCCCCAGCGGGACCCGCTGCACAAGCGCATTCCCCTGCGGCTGCTGCGGGGACTGCTGCGCTGCTATGTCGAGCTGTTCCGCGGCACCCCCATGATGATCCAGGCCGTCTTTATCTATTACGGCCTGATGTATGTTTTCAACCTGCACCTTGAGATGTGGACGGCCGGTTTCCTGATCGTCTCGATCAACACCGGCGCCTACATGGCCGAGACGGTGCGCGGCGGCATCGTCTCCATCGACCCCGGCCAGACCGAGGGCGCCATGGCCATCGGGATGACCCACTGGCAGACCATGCTCCACGTCGTCCTGCCGCAGGCGCTGCGCAACATCGTGCCCCAGATCGGCAACAACTTTATCATCAACATCAAGGACACCTCGGTGCTGTCGGTCATCTCGATCACCGACCTGTTCTTTGTCCACAAAAGCGTCGTCGGCGCCGAGTACACCTATTTTGAGAGCGCCGCCCTCGTCATGCTCATCTACCTGACCATGACGCTGATTGCCAGCTACCTGCTCCGCCTGTGGGAGAAAAAGCTGGACGGCCCCCGGAATTACGACCTCAACACCACCGACACCCTGGCTTACACCAGCGGGCTGTACAACGCCCCGGACCCCGACCACAAATCCCAGAATCTTGACATGAAGGAGGGCGCCAGCCATGTCTGAACCCATCATTGAAGTGCGCCACCTGTCCAAGAGCTTTGGCACCCACGTGGTGCTGCGGGACGTGGATTTCACCGTCAAGCCCGGCGACGTCACCTGCGTCATCGGTGCATCGGGCAGCGGCAAGTCCACCCTGCTGCGCTGCATCAACCTGCTGGAGAC
>DXHQ01000037.1 GCA_019113345.1 Candidatus Faecalibacterium intestinigallinarum | reverse complement strand
ACAGGATGCGCACCCGGATGACGGCCGGGATGCCGGAGAGCTTCTCCCGCAGGGTGCCGTCGGTGGTGCCGGTGACGTCCAGCATGGTGTAGGCCATGTCCTTTTTGGACTTGTTGACCATGTTCTCGATGTTCAGGCCGGCGGCGGTGGTCAGGGCGGTGATCTGGCTGATGACGCCCGGCTCGTTTTTATGGATGACGCAGATGCGGCGGCCGCCGGCGCGGGGCTGCTGCACGTCGGGCATATTCACCGAGTGGGTGATGTTGCCGTTGCGCAGGTAGTCGCTCAGCTCCTGCGCGGCCATGATGGCGCAGTTGTCCTCGGCTTCGGGGGTGGAAGCGCCCAGGTGCGGGGTGCAGATGACACCCGGCCTGCCCAGCAGCTCCTCGGCGGGGAAGTCGGTCATGTAGGCCGAGACCTTGCCGCTTTCCAGTGCGTCGAGCAGGGCGGCGTTGTTGACCAGCTCGCCGCGGGCGTAGTTGAGCACCTTGACGCCGTCCTTGCACAGGGCCAGGGTCTGGGCGTTGATGGTGTCCCGGGTGGTGGGCAGGTAGGGGACGTGGATGGTCAGGTAGTCGCACAGGGGCAGCATATCGTTCAGGTTGACGCAGTGGTGGACCCGGCGGCTGAGGTTCCAGGCGGCGTCGATGGAGATGTAGGGGTCGTAGCCGTAGACCTCCATCCCGAGGCTCAGCGCGCAGTTGGCCACCCGGGAGCCGATGGCGCCCAGGCCGATGACGCCGAGGGTCTTGCCCGCGATCTCGTTGCCGACAAACTGCTTTTTGCCCTTTTCCACGTTCTTTTTCAGGTTGGGGTCGCCGGCCAGGCCCTGGGCCCAGGCCGCGGCCGCCGGTACGTTGCGGCTGCCGGCGATCAGCATCCCCACCACCAGCTCGGCCACCGCGTTGGCGTTGGCGCCGGGGGTGTTAAAGACCACGATGCCCTGCTCGCTGCACCGGTCGAGGGGGATATTGTTGACCCCCGCGCCGGCCCGGGCGATGGCCAGCAGGTTTTCCTTGAAATCCGCGTTGAGCAGGTCGGCGCTGCGCACCAGAATGCCGTCGGGGGCGTCGGTCTCGACCGCCACCTCGAACAGGTTCTTGGGCAGCTTGGCCAGCCCCACCGGGCTGATGGCGTTCAGTGTCTGGATGGTAAACATGGCTTTTCCCTCTCTCTCGGCTCAGGCGTTGGCTTTGCGGAACGCTTCCATAAATTCGACCAGCTTGTCGATGCCGGCGGGCGGCATGGCGTTGTAGATGGAAGCGCGCATCCCGCCCACCAGACGGTGGCCCTTCAGGTTGACAAGGCCGGCAGCCGCAGCTTCGGCGCAGAACTTCTTGTCGATGTCGGGGTCGGGGCTGGTGAAGGTGACGTTCATGGTGCTGCGGTAGCGGTGCTCGACCGGATTCTTGTAGAAGTCCTGGCTGTCCAGGTAGTCGTAGAGGACCTTGGCCTTGGCCTCGTTGATCTGCTGCATGGCCGCAAGGCCGCCCACCTCGTGCTCGAGGTAGTCCAGCACCAGGCCGGTCATGTAGATGCACCAGCAGGGGGGCGTGTTGTACATGCTGTCCTTGCCGATGAGGGTGGTATAGTTCATCATGGTGGGGACGGTGTCGGAGGCGTGGCCCAGCAGGTCCTCCCGGATGATGGCGATGGCCATGCCGGCGGGAGCGACGTTTTTCTGGACGCCGAAGTAGATGCAGCCGTACCGGGTCACGTCCACCGGGCGGGAGAGGATCATCGAGCTCATGTCGGCCACCAGGGGCACCCCCTTCACCTGAGGCAGCTCGACGTACTGGGTGCCGAAGATGGTGTTGTTCTGGCAGATGTGGATGTAGCTGGCGTCGGCGCTGTAGGGGATGGCCTTGACGTCGGGGATGTAGGTGAAGTTTTTATCCTTGCTGGAGGCGACGATCTTCACCTCGCCGAACTTGGCGGCCTCCTTGGCGGCCAGGTTGGAGAAGTTGCCGGTGACGATGTAGTCGGCCTTGCCGGTGGTCATAAAGTTGAGCGGGACCATGGCGAACTGCTGGGTCGCGCCGCCCTGGAAAAAGCCGATCTTATAGTTGTCGGGGATCTGCATCAGCCGGCGCAGGCTGGCTTCGGTGTTATGGATGATCTCCTCGAACCACTTGCTGCGGTGGCTCATCTCCATGACGCTCTGGCCGCTGCCGTGGTAATCGAGCATTTCGGCCTGCGCCGTCTTGAGGACCTGTTCGGGCAGCATGCTGGGCCCGGCGCTGAAATTGTAAACTCTTGCCATGGTGAAAACTCCCTCTTTCTCTATCGTACAGCCGGTTGGCGTGTGTCTTGACAGGAAATAGTATAAAGGTTTTGGCAGGGCAAAAACAAGAGCTCTTTTGCACAAAAAGAAGGGCCCGCAGGGGGTGTGCGGGCACGGAACACACAAATGTGTTTATATGGCGCACACTATTACATACATTTGTATGCAAAATCTTGAAATACGCCGAAAAACGCCCGATCCGGCCCTTGCACACGGCGCAGAAAGCTGCTATACTGGACAAAACAAATACAAATGTATGCAAAAGAAAAGGAGCGAAACGCCATGTACGGCATCCCCGCGCGCTGCAAACCCCTCTCCGCGGCCGAAGAACAGGTCCTTCTGGCGGTGTGGGAGACCCCCGCGCCCGTCACCCGGCGGGCGGTGGCCCGGCAGCTGGCCGGCCGCGGCTGGGCGAGCGGCACCGTCCTGACCTTTCTGACGCGGCTGGAAGCAAAAGGCTGGCTGACCGCCGCAAAGGAGGCCAACCACAACGTCTACACCCCCACCGTCACCCGCCGGGCCTACGGCGTCGCCGTCATGCGCCACCGGCTGGACACCCTCTTTGGCGGGGACCTGGCCGCCGCGGTGCGGGCGCTGGTCAGCGAATGCGGGGCCACCCCCGGCCAGCTGACGCAGGCGGCGGCCGTCATCGAGGCCAAGCGGGCCGAGGCGGAGGAGTACGACAGCTACGACGTGTTTTTCTAAAATCGTCCGCCTTTGAAGAATATACAAATTTTAATTGAGAGTTTCGTACAGATTGACTGCTTGCAAGGATAGGAACTGTGATGTACGATAAAGCTGTCATCAACGAACAACGGCAGACTGAATCACTTGAAAAGGGAAGGGTACGCCATGTGTCAACCGCAGCAGACGCCCAAACGCGCAGAGGAACATTCAGGGAAAAAGAGCATCGAAGAGCTGGAAAACTGGCTGAAGGAAAGACTGGATGTGCAGCAAATTCCGCTGACCAGCTTTACAGAATTCTTTGTCAGCCAACTTTGGAACTGGGCCGCAAACCATGCCAGCAATGAAAACACACCGGTCGACCCTGACAAATTCCAGTTTGTATGCTATCGACTGCTGGATACTGCCCGGAATGCGGAATATAATCAATACACAGTCTGTACCCATGAGCCTTACATCTATGTGATTTTTGAGAAAACCGCCGACTATCTCTATTCAAACTGCACAAAATTGGATTTGGAACTTTTTGCAGAACGCGGTTACAGTGATGCCGACCGCCGAAACAACACGTTCCGCTTCCGGCACTACGAGATGTGTGCAGGAATGCTGGAAAGGCATGAGTATTAAGGAAACATCCTGAAAAGCAAAACAGAAACCGCCCTCTGGCCGGTATGGGCCGGGGGGCGGTTGGCGTTTGGGGGGCAGTCAGGCCATGCCGCCCCCTCTCCCGACGGCAAGACGGAAGAGGGGGCGGGTTACGCATATGCAGTCAGATTACGGCGGGGCTCAGACGCCCGAGTAGGCCTGGAAGCCGCCGTCCACCGGCAGGACGATGCCGTTGATGAAGCCGGCGGCCTCGTTGTTCACCAGGAACAGCAGCGCGCCCTCCAGCTCCTCGGGGCGGCCCATCCGGCCGGCGGGGGTGCCGGCCAAAATCTTCTGGGCGCGGGGGGTGGGGGTGCCGTCCTCGTTGTAGAGCAGGCGGGCGTTCTGCTCCGAGGCGAAAAAGCCCGGCGCGATGGCGTTGACCCGGATGCCCTCCTTGCTGAAGTGCACCGCCAGCCACTGGGTGAAGTTGGAGACGGCCGCCTTCGCGCCCGAGTAGGCGGGGATCTTGGTCAGCGGGGTGAAGGCGTTCATGCTGGAAATGTTGACGATGCAGCAGCCCGGCCGGCCCAGCATCTGCTTGGCGAACACCTGGGTGGGCAGCAGGGTGCCCAGGAAGTTCAGCTCCAGCACGCTCGAGACGTTCTCGGGCGAGATGGTGAAGAAGGTCTGTAACGTCGAGTCATCGATGTCGCCCGGCTCGTAGAACTCCTTGTCGGTGTTGGCCTTGGCGCTGTTGCCGCCCGCGCCGTTGACCAGGATGTCGCAGGGGCCGAAGTCCTCGAGGACCTGCTGCGCGACCACCTTGCAGTCGTTCTCGACCAGGACGTTGCACTGGTAGGCCTTGGCGATGCCGCCCTCGGCGACGATGGCGTCGGCGTGGACCTGGGCTTTACTCAGGGTGCGGTTGAGCAGGGCAACCTTAGCCCCGGCGCGTGCCAGAGTCTTGGCCATGTCGGAGCACAGCACCCCGCCCGCCCCGGTGACGACGGCGACCTTGCCGGTCAGGTCGGTGTTCAATACGTTCTTTTGCATGGCGGCGTCCTTTCCATCAGTAGCGCAGGCCGAAGCGCAGCTCGTAATAGTTGCCGGCGGCGTCGCGGTAGGCGTAGGCCTTGCCGTTCTCGTCCTTGAGGGCGGGGTCCATGTACTGGTCCTTGGCGTAGCCGGGCACGTCGTTGGGGCTGGCGCAGACGCCGTCGGCGTTGACGGCCAGCACCGCGTCGTTGCGGGGCAGGGTGATGGGCAGCCGGCCCACCGGCTCAAAGCGCCCGAAGAGGACGTCCAGGGTGGCGGAGGGGTAGGTGTCGAAACCGGCGGTCAGGGCGTCGGCATAGGGCTCGACGTTGCCCACCATCCAGGCCAGCGGGAAGTTGATGTTGGCAATCACCCGGCCGCCGTGGGCGTGCACCGCCGCGGCGATGGCAGGGATGCGCTTTGCGCCCGCAAGGGTGGTCTCGGTGTGGGTGGAGGGCAGGGGCTTGCCGTCGGCGCCGACGTCGTGGACCGTCTTGTCCTCGCAGATATCCAGCTCGAGGTAGCCGGGGGTGGCGCTGAAGTAGGCGCCCGACGACGGGCTGACCATCAGAATGGCGTAGTCGGCCTCGGCGGGGTCGTCGGTGAGGTGGATCTCAAACCGGGCGATCATCTCCCGCAGGGCCTTGGTGGCGGCTGCGCCCTTTTCGGCGTCCTTGGCGAACGCCTCGGCGTAGACCTTCGCTCCCGACAGCTTGTCGGTGGTCAGGGGCAGGGTGCGGTCCTGGTTTTTGAGCAGGACGACGCTCTCGCGGTGGACCAGGGCGGCTTCCTTCCAGTCGTCCTCGTTGGCCACCACTTCCTCGGCGTGCTTGGGGTCGGCATAGGGGTTCTCGAACATCCCCTGCTGGAACAGCTCGGCCAGGGTGCGGCTGACGGCGCGGTCCAGGCTCTCGTCGGTCAGGACCAGGTCCTCCTTTTTGAACCCTTCGGGGACCGGGTGGGTGTCGTAGTAGCCGTTGGCGGCGCGGGCGTAGGCCTCGCGGCCCTCGGCGTTGTCGAACAGGCCGCTGATGAGGTCGACGCCCGACTGGGTGACCGCAAAGCCGATCCGCTCGGGGACGTCCAGCGCTTCCACGCCCCAGCTCATGTTGTGGGTGATGCCGGTGTCCGAGTTGATGTAGCCGTCAAAGCCCATCTGCCCGCGCAGGATGCCGTCGATGAACACCTTGTTGTAGGCAAAGCCGTAGGGGTCCATCCGCAGGGCGCTGCCCTCGCAGTCGGTCTGGGGGGCGCTCTTTGCGGCCGCCGGCTTGGAGTAATAGGGCATGATGGAGGCGGCGTGGTACTTGACGGCGGGGCGGAAGGTGGGGATGTGGTATATTTGCAGCGAGCCCTCGGTGGCATAGACGTTCCACTGGCCGGCGGCGTAGTGGGGGTCAAAGCCGTTTTCGCGGGCGCCGCCGCCGGGGAAGTGCTTGACCGTCATGGACACGCCGTCTTTGGTGACGCCGTCGGGGCCGCCCTGGATGCCGGGGATCAGCCGCTCGAAGATCTTCTCGATCAGCTCGGGGTCCTCGCCGAAGGTGCCGAAGGTGCGCTGCCAGCGGGGGTCGCTGACGCAGTCGGCCATGTACATATAGCCCTTGCGCAGGCCGCAGGCGGCCCACTCGCGCCGGATGCAGTCGGCAAACTTGTCGATCAGGGCGGTGTCGCCGTCCTCGCCCAGGACGGCCGCCGCGATGCCCAGGGTGCCGGGCCAGGTGGCAAAGACGCCCGAGGCATCGTTCATCCCAAAGACCACCTCGCCGTTCTCATTGCGGGAGTTGGAGGCTGCCTGCACCGGGACGAAATGCTCGCACTCTTCGGCGACGGCGTGCAGCTGGTTGAGCCAGTCGGCCATGTCGGCGGGGGAGGGGCTGGCCCGCAGGATCAGATGCCGGTTGAACCACTCCTTGATCAGGGTGGTGGTGCCGGGCAGGTGCTGCTCGCCAAAGATGGTCTTGCCGTTGAACTCGGCGTCGTCCAGCACACCCGATTCGTCGGGGATGACGGTGTGGCCCGCGGCGGGGCAGGCGGGGCCCATCCGCCAGTCCGAGATGAACAGCTGCGCGATCTTTTCGTCGGTGGTCAGGGTCTTGACGTAGGCGGCGGCGCGCTCGGCCGGGGAGAGCCGCCAGTCGTTGACGGCGGTCACCTCGCCGGTGCCGTCGATGTCCTTGAAGGTCAGGCCGTCCTTCTCGATGACGCGGCGGGAGACGGTGCCGATGGTGGGACCGTTGGGGTTGTGGTAATATTTCAGGTTGTCGGATGCTTTTTTTGCCATGAAGCGTTCCTCCTTCTCAAGCGGGTGGGGGCGAAAAGGCCCATATTGATTTTATTATCGCATAAGCCGCAGGCAAAGGAAAGGATTTTTTTGAGAAGATTCCGTATAATTTTTTCATTCTGTCCGAATTTGCGGCAGTTTGGGCAAAGAAATGGTGAATTTTACGATAAATTCCCGGCAAAAATTGTGAAAAATGGTCCTGACAGAGGCCCGGCGGCTTTTCTGCCGGCGGTTTTTGTGTTATAATCGAAAGCGTAAAGTTGTATGAGCAGGATGCGCGGCAGGGACCGGAAGAAGAAAAAACGGAGAGGTGAACTGGATTGAAAGTTGAGATCAGCCGGGTGCTGGAAAAGCTTGCCGGGTCGATGAACATCGGCCTGACGCGGGTGACCCCGCCCTTTGCGGGGATCGACAATTTCGACTACGGGCTGCGCCGCGCCCTGGACGCCGAGTTCGACTGGCCCGGCTTTGGCCGGCAGCTGCTGGACCAGGTGCCGGAAAAGACCCTGGTCTTTGCGCAGGGGGTGTTCGAGCTGCGGTTCGCGCTCTTCCTGTCGCCGGACGAAAAGGACACCCTCTACTGTTTCGGCCCCTGGGCGGACGGGCCGCGGTCCAGCCAGTCGCTGGCGTGGTGCGAAAAGTACCTGGACGAAAAAGCCCAGAGGGTGGTCGAAGAGTACTACAACCGGGTGCGGCAGGTGGAGGACAACACCATCAAGACCTCCCTCTTTGCGGTGGTCTCCCTGGCGTTCCCGGAGGGGGAGCTCAAAACGGCCGAGTGGCGGGAGTTCATGCCGCTGCGCTTCCGGCCCAGCCTGGAAAGATTCCGGGAGACTTCCTTCACCGAGCAGCTGCCCGCCGAACTGATCGCCGAGCGGTACGCCGCCGAGAACAAAATGCTGGAAGCGGTGGCCAAAGGGGACGTGCAGGCCGCGCTGGCGGCGTATGAGAATTTCCACCAGTTTCAGCTGGCGCCCCGGCTGCGCAGCCCTCTGCGGGAGTTCAAAAACTACACCATCATTTTGAACAGCCTGTTCCGCAAGGCCATCGAGCAGGCCAGCGTCCACCCCTATTACCTCGACCATATCTCGGCCCGCTTTGCCCTCGAGCTTGAAACGCTGGGCAGCGTCGAGGAAGGCAGGCGGCTGCGGGTCCGGATGGTGAAGGAGTACTGCCGCTATGTGCAGCAGTACTCCCTGCGGCAGTACAGTCCCCTGATCCAGAAGGTGATCAACGAGATCAACCTGCATCTGGACGCGCCCCTCTCCCTCAAGACCCTGGCGGCCCAGTGCTACATCAGCCCCAGCTATCTGTCCAACGTGTTCAAGCAGGAGACCGGTCAGACCCTGACCGACTACATCAGCCGCCGCCGGATGGAGCGGGCGGCCCGCCTGCTGCTGACCACCAACGCCCGGGTGGCGGTGGTGGCCGAAGAGGTGGGCATTCTGGACGTGAACTACTTTACCAAGATGTTCAAGAACGCCACCGGCCAGACCCCCACCGCCTACCGGCGGGACAAGCGGGCGCAGGCTTCGCTGGAGGTGGCCCCCGACGGCGCCGCCCCGCTGCCTCCGGCCGCCAAAAACGGAAAAAATTGAAAAAAGCCGGAAATTCCCTCTTGCAAAGCTGCGCGGAGTGTGCTATAATACATCCCGCAGTCCTGCTGCTATAGCTCAGTTGGTAGAGCGCATCCTTGGTAAGGATGAGGTCTCCAGTTCAAATCTGGATAGCAGCTCCATAGGTATAGAAAAATCCCTCGAAGGTATGAGTCTTCGGGGGATTTTCCTGTTTATGTGATTTCGTCGGTTTTGTCCGGTGGGGTGAATTTGGGGTGAACTCGTTACAGTTTTACTTATACGAAGATGGATACTTTGCAATAAGCTCCTTGGAAATCACCTGAGCTATCATCTTATCGGAAGAGTTATCCATACAAAGACAGATGCCGCTTTGGGCGATTTTTTCGATTGCACTGGCTATATCTGGCTGTACAACATTATCATGCTCAACCATTTCACATCTTACCGGCGAGATAAAAGGATGGCACATATGTAGTTTGCCGTCCTTATAACGTGTGTCTTTGAATATGGCATATGTAACAATATCAGAACTGGTTACTTTGTAGCAGCAAAAGCAAAAACCTTTGGGCAATTCGATAGTTATCTCCCAGCGTTCGATCCATTCATCATCTTCAGACAAAATCTTCCACCCGTTTTTTGCGATTTCGGTTTTTATAGTATGACTGCTAGGAATATACGGATTATCTTGAACCCCTACAAAATAGGCGACTTCCTGAGAATCTTCACACACTGCTCGAACAGCGGTAAGGACAATAAGAGCTTTCTTTTCTTCAATTTTTTTTATAATTTTCATTTTAGGTTTACTCCTTTAATAATGTTCTATTTGTATTATAATGCTTTTTACAGCAAAGTAAAGTGAGATGATTTTGTATTTGTCGTACATTAGATGAATTTTTGCGCATTCTCGCCCCGGTTAGCCTCACCCTGCCCCGCCAGCCCGTCCGCGAAGCGGTCCAGGATGCCGGCGGCGGCCACCTCGGCGGACTGGATGGTGTGGGCGTAGATGTTGGCGGTGGTGCTGGCCTGGGCGTGGCCCAGGTTGTGGGCGACCACCACCAGCGGGGTGCGCTCAGCCAGCAGCAGGCTGGCGTAGGTGTGGCGCAGGCTGTGGACCGAGCTGGGCGGCAGCCCGGTGCGCCGGATGAATTTGCGCAGCCATGCCGTCAAAGAAGAGGGGAAGATGGGCCGCCCCATCTCGCTGGTGAAAACGCGGCCGTCGGTGTCCTGCCAGGCGTCCCCGAGGGATGACCGCAGGCCGTCCTGCCAGGTTTTGTAGGTGCGCAGGATGGCCACCGCCGCCGTGGAGATCCGCAGGCAGCGGATGGACCCCTCGGTCTTGGGGGTGCTGATGTAGGTGCCGGTGCCCGGAACATAGTTCCAGCTTTGGGCGACCCGCAACAGCCCGGCGTCCAGATCCACGTCCTGCCAGCGCAGGCCCAGAAGCTCGGCCCGGCGCAGGCCGCTGAGCAGGTCAAAGATCACCGGCGCGGCCCACTTGATGGGCTCGGAGAGGAGCAGCTGCAGCATCCGCCGGGCGTCCGGCTCGTCCAGGTAGTGGGCGCTGTGGCCCGCAAGGGATGGCAGCTCGGCGCCCTCGGCGGGGTTTGCAGGGATGCAGCGCCACCGCACTGCCCGCTTGAGGATGGAGGACAACACCCGATGGTAAGCGTGGATGGTAGCCGCCGAGAGGGGGGAGGTGTTGGGCTGCACCTGGAACAGGACGCCTACCGGCTGCCCGGCGACGGCGGCCAGCTTCTGGGCGCTGTCCAGGCTGACCGGGCGGCCCTTGAGGGCTTGCCCCACCGTGGGCCGGGAAACACCCGCCCGGCGGGCCAGTTCGGCCTGAGAGAGCTTTTGCCCCTGCTGCCAGGCCGCCAGAGCAGGGGTGGCCTGGGCGGTGACCTTCTGGCGCACTCCCTCCTCCTGCAGGTTGCGGTAAAAAGCCTGGATGTGCAGCGGGGTGATGTCCTTGAGCCGCAGGTGCCCGATGGCCTGATTGATCCGCACCAGGCAGCCCTGGTAGTTGGCCAGGGTGGTTGGCTTAAGATAGAGCTTGCCATATTCCTCCATATAGCGGGCCGCGAAGTCCGCGAATCGGATGTTCCCGCCGTCGCCCCCGCCGCCGGCCTTCACCTGCTCCTCGAACTTGACCACCTGCCGGGCCAGTTCTTTTTCAACCTGCCGGGGCGTCATCTTGGGGTCCGGCGTCCAGATCGTCCGGCGGCGTATCTGCCGCCCGTCCAGCCCGATGCCGGCCGCCACCGTGATGCGGTAGCCTTTGCCCCGCTTTTCAACGGTCGCCATAAAAAACCTCCTTTTGGGTATAGGTTGACAGACCCACCCAAAAAGAGGTATACTCACAGTGTCTAGGGCTGTGCGACGATCCTCTTTGAGGGGAGCCGGTCTGTTGCCCCGTTCACCTGCGCCAACAGGTGGACGGGGTTCTTTTTGTTTTAGTAGCAGCGTTTACATGGTTCCAGGCCCATTGCAATAGCCCGGCTGATCGGCACCTGCGAGGAGCTTTTTGTGTTGCCGCAGTTTGGCCGGCTATGATATTTGGAGCCGGTCGCTGTGACCCACACCATCGCCTCTTGCGGTTCAGGTTCCTCGATCGTCTCTTCCACCGAGCTGCTCTCTGCAGGCGCAGGCGTGGGGACAGGTACGGGCGCGGGGACCACTGCAGGCGAGCCGGAAGCCGTACTGTCGGGAGCGGTTGCGTCTTGTGCAGGTTCACTGGGAGCGGCTGCAGCAGGCGCTTCGGACGCGGGAGTTGATTCGGATGGAGCCTCTTCCTGCATGGGCGCGGATGCGGCTTCTTCCGGCTGGCTGTCCGCAACATCTTCTGCTGGCTCAGATGATGCGGCTAGGCTTTCTGGTTCGCTTTCTGCCTCCAAAGCTGGCGCAGAAGACGATACAACGGAAGACGCCGCGGAGCTGGACACTGCCAGATTGGACTCGGTAGAAGAAGCACTCCAAGAAGCCAGAAGAATTGCCCAAACTGCAACCAGGGCAAAAGCTCTTGCAGGCTTTTTGAGCTTGAACTTGTCGGTCTTCCAAAACCAGGCGGATAGGAAAAATGGCCAGAAAAATATTGCCATTACCCACCATAAGCAACCGTGTCCGGTTTTTTTGCCGCCGTTCTGGGGAGGCTGCGGCTCTGTCAGCTCGGGGGACGGAACAGGCATACGCGACGCAGATGGTTTGGCTGCATTCAACTTTGCCGTGTTGCCTTCTGCTATCCGGGGCTTTTTCCTCTGATTGCTGCCGCCGGACTCTTTCACATAAGAGATGCCTGTCCCTGGCACGCTGGCTGTTACGCGGCTGCCGCCGCCTGCTTTCTTTGTGTAGCGCAGACCCGGCACCCCCACAGACCAGCCCACGCCTTTTTGGCTGATATTGACCCGGAACGGGCCTACTTTTTTACTCTTTCGGAAGCGTAACCCCATATTCATCCTCCCCTACATATTTCCAATCGCGTAATATGCGCACGCCTTTTGGATATAATCCTCAGTCGTGCCCATAATCTCTGCGATCTCCCAAAGCTCATACCCGCCGGCCAGCAGCCTTTCCAGCTCTGCCCGCGGGATAGCGTTTTCGATGTACCACTTATCCGCCCGCACCTCATGTCGCATGATGGTGTCCAGGGCGGATTTTTCGTTGTAGAATCCCCCGTACAGACAGTGTCCCAGTTCGTGCCCCAGGTGGGCGGCTTCTTCCCCGGCGGAGTAGCGCCGGGAGTTGTCTATCCCGATATACTGTCGGTTGCCCAGCTCCAGCGCAAGGCTGCCGCTTTCCGGCAGCGGAAAATTGGATACATCGATTCCTTTAGCCTCGGCCAAACGGTACAAGTCATTCAAATTCACTTTGCATCACGCTCTTTGATAAACCGAGCGAAGCGCCGCACTTCGTCCAGCTGCTTGTCGGTGGCCTCGCCACCGAACAGCGCAAACTTCAGATCGGATTCAGAGACCTCGCTAGGAGCAGCGGGGTCTTTTTCTGTTTCGGTACCCAAAAGGCAATCTGTTGTCACACCAAAATAGTCAGCAATTTTTTGTAGGGTGGCTCCCTGTGGGGTCAACCCTTTCTTTTTCCAAGTGGTCGGCGTGGATTTATTCAGCCCTATTTCCATCGCGGCGCGTGTGGGGGCAACACCCTTTTTGCGGCATAGCTCAATAAACAGGTCATAAAACACAATATTCACTCCTGAATTTTATGCAACTTGTAAAAGTTGAAAAAGTTCAACGAAAACTCTTGTAAAGTTGGATAAAATCAGCTATACTGTGCTTGCAAGGTTGAACTTGTTCAACGTTTGAGATTATTTTGTTCGACAATCAAATCATATCACAAATGACGAACAAGTTCAACTATTATAGAAGAACAAATTAAACTTTGCTCTTTTGCACAATTGGAGGTGATTAAAATTAGTCAAATCAACGTTAGCTCGGAGGCAAAGGCCGCGATGCCTGCGCAATGGACGGCAGATTTACTGGGGCGGATGCACCTTTCCGGCGTAACCGCACGACAGCTCGCCACCGAAGCCGGCTGGGACTACCGCTACCTGAGCGCCGTTATCAATGGTCACCGTACTCCCAAAGGCGCAGAGTCCAAGTTGAACGCTGCGCTCGACCGGCTGATCGAAAGAAGGGAGGACAAATGAATCGTAAAACAGAAACGCTGCTGCACTACGGGTACAGCATCTTAATGGGCACATCGGCGGCGCCCAATACCGGAGTCGGTGTCTGGGACAAGGCCGACGCCTTCAAGAGGCTCGCAGCCATCGCGGACTTTATGAAGTTCGTGGATGACAAACAGAAAGTCCGGATCACATTTGAATATGACCCGGACTACCCGACGGCCCTGCTCATCACAGAGGCAACCTTAAAGTTGTGAACTATCCGTCCTGGGACGGATAAAAGAGTTTAAGAAAGGAGCAAAATTATGACGAAAGAAAGCAGGACTTTGGTCGATAGGGCAATGTGCAGTGTCACACGACTGGTGGTCTACTACTGCGAATTCATGACTGCCCGCATTATCGGTGGCAACATCTTGAGCAGCGAGATGTCCTTTGAGATGTCCAATACGATCAGCGCCATAAGCAAGATTTTGGCGGTGCTGTGTAAAATGGCGGATAAAAGCGAAAGAGCAGACGCCGATGACCAGCGTCCGCTCCCGTGAGAGGTTAAGTTCTCTCCCATTCGCCCAAATCGGTGGGCGCGTTGGAAATGTTCAAATCATCCCATTGGTCGCAGCCGGTGTGCTGCAAGTAGACATCATCCGCTGCGGCAACAGGGTTGATGTAGCGGCCATAACACTCACTGCCGTGCCAAAGCTCATAATATCCATCGCGGGCGCGCCGAATTACAAATGGCCCAATGGGAGAACGATAAATCCACAACGCAATTCCCTCCTTTCCTTGAATCTCGGCTGCGGCAACAGCCGGTAAATCAAGTATAGGAGGAAGTGAACAAAAAGACAAGGAGCATCAATGTTTTACATCCTGCACAAGCGCAAGCTGATCCCCATCGATCCTGACCGCGTCTACGCATTCTGCCCGCAGTGCGGGGTGCTGCACGCGGTGGACCTGCAGGCTGAGATCGCCGACGGCGACTGCGACCTGCTGGGCACCCTCACCTACTGCGACGAGTGCGGCAAAGCCATCCGGGCCGCCGCCCTCGCCGCCACCGGGAAGGAGGACTGACCCATGACCGAACCCATCCCCCGGATGCGCACAGCCGCCGGCATCGTGGCCGAAATCAAGGCCCTGGACCCCGGCAGCGGCGTTACCGAATACTACATCCGCCAGCTTGCCCGAGAAGGACGCCTGCCCGCTATACACGCCGGCAGTAAGACCCTCATCAACCTGGACGACGTGCTGGCCCTGCTGCGCGCCGGCACTCCGCCGCATGACAGCACTCCCGAGATGTCCGGCGGCATCCGCCGGCTGGACGCACGTTTGAAATGACAGGAGGTCATCATGGAACGATTTTACATCCGCAAGACAGCCCTCTTTGGCGGCAAGCTCTGCGTCGTGTCCCTGGGCGGCTTTGGCATGTGGCTGTTGTGCGGCATTGCCGAGTACCCCGCCCTGTGGTGGCTGTACGCGCTGACTGCAACCCTGTGCTTTCTGCTTGCCGCGCTGATGGCTGCGCTGGTCTCGCTGTCCGAGGACGACCTCAAGCGCGCCATGGACGAGTACAAGCGGGTGCCTGTCCGCAAGATCGAGCGCCGCAGCAACTGGCGGCACAGCGCATGAGACCCGCGGCCCCCTGCCAGCGCTGCGGACGCCTGATCGAGCATCCGCGCGGGCCGCAGCGGTACTGCACCGACTGCCGCATCGCCCTGGACAGAGAGCGCCGCGCCGCCTATGCGGCCGCGCACCGCGGCGACAAGCCCAATCCCAAAGAGCCGCAGCCCCTCGGCAGCCGCTCGGGCAAACGCGGATACATCCGCATCTGCGTAGTCTGCGGCAAGGTGATGCGGGGCGTAGGCAACAAAACCAAGTATTGCCCCGAGTGCCGCCGCGAGCGCGAAAATGCAAGGGCCCGCGAACTGGCACGCATCAAGCGGGATCGTTCCAAACACCCCGCAAGCGGGGACGTCCGCGCGGTAGCGGCCGAGGCCGACGCCGCCGGGCTGAGTTACGGCCAGTATGTGGCCAGGCACACAAAATAAAAGCGACCCCACCCGATGAGCTAGATCGGGCAGGGCCAAAAGCGAGAAACAGGGGGCGCTTCTCGCCCCCATTATACAGGGAGGTAAAGCAAAATGCAAGAGATGAACTGGACCAGCGTCAAGGACAAGTTGCCGCCGTATGGCCAGCCTGTCATCGTCTGCCGCCCCTATAGCAAGGATCAGCTCAAGGTGGAGCAGGGATGCCGGGATTTGGGGGATTGGTGGAAGGTGTACGGCGCCCGCACCAAGCACGTCACCCACTGGATGCCGCTTCCCGAGCCGCCGAAGGAGGTGAGCTGCCGTGACTGAAAACGATCGCATGACCCACCAGCGGGCAAACGGCATCAAGGACGGTTACTGGAGCGCCGCCACTAAAGCAGAGCTTGTCCAGCGGCTGGCCGAGTACGAGGACACGGGCCTGCTGCCGTGGGAGATCAAGCAACTGTTGGCTGCATCTGCAGCCCTGGTACAGGAGGTGAGCAACCATGACCAAGGTTGAAATCATCGCCCTGGCCGAACGCTGGCAGACCAAGGCCGACCGGGCTATGGAGCGCTACCAGGAGGACGGCCTGGCCCGCCATAACCGCGAACGGGAGCAGGCCCAGGACCTGGCCGACGCGCTGCGGGTCGCCGCCAATGCGGCCGATGACCACAGCGAGCTGATCTCCCTGCGAGGCGCGGTCTACTGTCTGGCCGTCAAGGCCCACGCGGCCGTCGATGCGCTGGACGCGCCGGACCGGGCCGGCGACCGGGACATCCTCACCGACCTGGCCCGCAATGTCATATCCACCGCGCGGCTGTACGGGGTGGACAGCGGGCTGACAGCGTCACACAAGCCCAAAACAAAGGAGGGCTGACCATGCGCAACACTACTGCCCCCGCCAACAACATGAAGTTCACCCGCGTGTGCATTGATTGCGGCAAGGTGATGCACAACGTGGGCTACAGCCGCAAGCGCTGTCCAGCCTGCGCCCGGAAAGCAAAGCTCATGGCCTGCGCCGCCTATAATGCCGCCCACAAAGAGGATATGAGCATTCCCGAGCCCAGACCCGACACTATACCCAGTCCTGAGATCATCCGTGAACGCGCCAAAGCCCGCGCCGCCGCTTCGGATGCGGCAATTCGCAAAGTCGTCTTGGCGGCAAGTGCTGCGGGCGTGGACTACGGTACGATGGCCGCCAGAATGGAGGGAAGGCTGTGATCTACTTAAACGCCAACCGCAGCGCGGCTTACCGCTGGGACGACCGGACGCATCAGTTTGAGTTCTTCTTTTTCGGCGGCGCCGGGCGCTGGGTCAAGAGCGACCTGCTCACGGGCCTGTTTCGGAAGGAGGCGGGCAGCCCCGCGCCGGAGGACTGGCTGGAGCGCTACGCTGAGGACGAAGGATGGCAGAGCGTGCCGGACGCTGACTTTGTGCGGCTGCGCAAGGCCGCGGAGGCCGCCTGCCAAGAGGAGGAAACCCCATGCGAACCCAAGACTGCCCCGAGCGGGGCCGCTGCTGCGAATCCGGGCGTATCTGCTGCGCCGAGCAGCTGCTCGACGGATGCCGCGCCCTCGACGTCCGGCTCCTCGACCGTACTTACCCGACCCTCTGGATCGGCCCCCGGCTGCCCTGCGGCCTGCGGCACTGCCGCGCCTTTGGCGCCTGCGCAGGCTGCGCCCGCAGCCATGGCAGCGTTTGATTACAGCGGCCTTGACCCGCGCACGGCAGACACCCTGCACGCGGCCGAACGGCTGATCGCCGAGGCCCGGCGGGACTATGTCGTCCAGCTGGCCCAGGCGGTGAGCATTGCCCACGGGGCGCTTTTGCCTGTCGCAATTTGCGACGGGCACAAGATGAACCACAACCAGTATTCCGAAAAAACATTCGTTCAGTGGTGCGGCAGCGTGGGGCTGGGCAAAGACACTGCCTATCGTCTTTTGCAGGTCGCCGCCCTGCTGAAAGGCTCGACGCCAGAAGAACAGGCCGTTTTGGAGGCCGCCAGCCCGTCTCTGCTGTATGCGGCGGCCAAGCCCTCGGCGCCGGCCGAGCTGGTGCAGGCCGTCAAGGAGGGGGACATCACCACCCACAAGCAGTACCAGGAGCTGCTGGCCCAGCTCAAGGCCAGGGAGGACGAGCTGGCCGATGCTCAGCAGGACGCCCGCGACAAGGCTGCCCGCATCGCAGAGCTGGAGGCCCGGCCCATCGAAGTGCGGGGCGCCGATCCCGACGACATCGCCCAGTGGCGGGCCGAGGGGACCGAGGCGGCCCGCGCCGAACTGGACAAGGCCCGCCGCGAGGCCGCCGCCCTGCAGGACCGCCTGGCAGAGCTGGAAGCCGGCCCGGTCGGCGGCGACGCTGTGGCGCTGGCCCGGCAGGCTGCCGCCGGCGTTGAGACCATCCTGCAAGGGCAGTTCGCCCTGCTGGACGCCCTGCCCTACGACACCTACGAGGCGGCAGCCGCGCCCTTCGAGGCCCTGCGGGACCACCTGACCACCGCTTTGGAACTCGGCCGCTGGCCGGAACAATGAAAGGAGACCGCACATGAAACAGAACCGTGACAGCATCCTGCAGATGGCCCGCGGCGCGTTCATCGAGCGCGTCGATTATGAGATGAACAAGGTCATCGACAACATCCTCGACCCCAACACCAAGGCCACCGCCAAGCGCAAGATCACCCTGACCATCGAGCTTGCGCCGGACGATGAGCGCCAGACCATCGGCGTCTCGGTGACGGCCAAGAGCACCCTCGCGCCCACCAACCCCGTCGCCACCTCGCTCTATGTCACCAACGACAACAATGGCGAGCTGGTCGTGGCCGAGATGGTGCCGCAGGTGCCCGGCCAGACATCCATGGACGGCACCGAACAGGAAGCCCCCAAGCTGCTCAAGCTGGCAGCCCGATAAACGATACAGGAGGAACATACCATGCTCGCAAAAATGATCGACAAAATCGTCTCCCTGAAACAGACCCAGACTTTTGAGATCGGCGGCCAGACCTACACCGACGGCCACCTCACCCGCATCCCGCCCCATGTGGACCGTCCCGAGTGCATCACGGTCAGCGGGCTGGACGGCATCTGCAAACTGATCCGCACCGAGCTGGCCAAAATGGACGCCACCATCCTGGTGCAGGCCAAAAGCCACAAGACAGTGGAGGTCATGACCACCTACCTGCCGGACTTTTCCCGCAATGTCCTGTACCGCGCCGAAGCCGATGTGCCCGGCCTGCGTACCGGATTCCGTGCCCGGGAAGAAGCCCTGATCGAGCTGCGCAGCCTGTTTATCCCCAACGACGGCACTAAGTACCTGCTGGACCTGCTGAGCCGGATCACCGACGAAAAGAGCGTCAGCAGCAAGGATAACGGCGTCACCCAGACAGTGGAGGCCCGCCAGGGCGTGGCCCTCAATGCAATGGTGGAGGTCAGGCCCCGTGTGCAGCTGCGGCCCTTCCGCACCTTTCTGGAGGTGGAACAGCCCGAAAGCGAGTTCCTGCTGCGGGTAGACGCCGACAAGGGCATTGGCCTTTTTGAGGCAGACGGCGGCGTCTGGAAGCTGGAGGCCAAGCGCAACATCGCCGACTATTTCGCCAGCCATCTGGCCGACCTGATCGACGCGGGCCAGGTCGTGGTGATGCAGTGAGGGGGTGCACCATGACCTATTCCGAACGCCTCTGCGCCGCCCAGGACGCCGCGCTGGAGCGGGCATACATGGCCAGCCTGGAACCGGGCGACTACTACTATTCGGACTGGCCCGACGATGAGGACCAGGACCGGCCGGAGGAGGAAGAACCGTGAAGGTCGCCATGAAGAATGGGCGGATCGTCCTGGCACAGATCGAGCAGGCCCGGATGGACAAGCTCAAAAAGACCGGGATGCTGCGGTGGAACAAGACCGCGCGTACCTACTCCGCCCCCGTCACGCTCGACCTGCTGGATGTACTGGCACAGATTTTCCCGCTGCCGGACACCGTCGAGGCCGAACGGCGGCGGCTGGCCGGCATCGCCCGCCAGCTGGACGCCCAGCGCGCCGCCTCCGAGCCGGTCCCCCTGACGTCCTACCCGGTGCGGGCCAAGATGTTCCGCCACCAGGTACGAGCCGCCAACATGGCGCTGATCCAGCTTTCCAGCAAGCCGTCGGCCGGTTTCGGACTGCTGTTCGAGATGGGCTGCGGCAAGACCCTGACCGCCATTGCCATCATGGGGGCGCTCTACTGCCAGCACAAGATCACCCGGGTGCTGGTGGTGGCCCCCAGCAGTGTGTGCAGCGTCTGGCCCCATGACCTGGCAGCCTTTGCGGCCTTCCCCTATGAGGTACGGGTGCTGCTGGGCGAGAAAAAGCAGCGGCTGGAAGCGCTGCACAGCCTGACGGACTACCCCAACACAGCCAACCGGCTGCTGGTCGCTGTCATCAACTACGAGGCCACCCACCGGGAGGGCATCTTTGAGGCGCTGGAAGGGTACGCCGCCGACCTGATCGTCTGCGACGAAAGCCAGCGGATCAAAAACCCCCGGGCGGCCCAGTCCAGGGCGGTCCAGATGCTGGGCGACAACGCCGCCTGCCGGCTGATCCTCAGCGGGACGCCGGTCCAGAACAGCGTCATCGACCTGTACAGCCAGTACCGCTTCCTCGACCCCGGCGTGTTCGGCGCCAATTTCTACGCTTTCCGCAATCGCTACTGCCAGATGGGCGGCTACGGCGGCCACGAGGTGGTGGGCTACCAGCACATGGACGAGCTGACACGCAAAGAGCACTCCATCGCCCTGCGGGTGACCAAGGCCGAGTGCCTGGACCTGCCCGGGCAGACCTTTGTCCGCCGGTATGTGCAGCTGGAGCCCGCGGTGCGGCGGCTGTACGCCCAGATCGCCCGGGCCAGCTGCGCCGAGCTGGAAAACGGCGAACACGTCACCGCCTCCATCGTCCTGACCAAGCTGCTGCGGCTGATGCAGCTGACCGGCGGCTTTGTGCAGGCCGACGGCGGCGACCGCCCCCGGCCCGCCGGCAGCGCCAAGCTGGACGCTTTGGCCGACATCCTGGAGGACTACGTCCAGGAGGCCGGGCAGAAGCTGGTGGTCTTTGCCCGCTTCCGCCCCGAGATCGCCGCCATCTGCCAGCTGCTGGAGCAGCGCGGCATCCGCTATGGCCGCATCGACGGCGAGGTCCCCATGGACCAGCGGGGCGCCATCGTCGAGACGTTCCAGCAGGACCCCGGCGTCAAGGTCTTTGTAGCCCAGATCCAGACGGCAGGCCTCGGCATCACCCTGCACGCGGCCAGCGCGGCGGTGTTTTACAGCCTGGACTTCAACTACGCCAACTATGCCCAGGCCTTGGCCCGCATCCACCGCATCGGGCAGGCACAGCCGGTCACCTACATCCATCTGCTGGCCGAGCACACGGTGGACGACCAGGTGCTGGACGCTTTGGAGCGGAAAGAGGACCTGGCCCGTACCATCGTGGACGGCTGGAAGAACTATTTTCGAGGGGATACACCATGAGCATTATGGAACAGCTGGACGCCTACCGCGCGCTGCTGGATAAAAAAGAGCAGTTGGCGGAAGCCGTCAAGGAAAACAACCGCGCCATCGAGGCCGCCCGGGACGCCCTGGCGGACAGCATGGTCAGCGAGGAAACGGTGCAGATCGTCCGGGACGGGTACAGCTACACCCTGACTCCCAAGACCAAGTACAGCAAGGCGGCCGGCCAGGATGAGGCCCTGATGGACGCGCTGCGCAACTATGGCCTGGGCAGCCTGATCCGGGAGACGGTCAACGCCCAGAGCCTCCAGGGGGCCATGAGCGCCCTGGCCGAAGAGAACGACGACGAGCTGCCCGAAGAGTTCGAGGGCCTTGTCAATGTGTACACATTCAACGACGTCACCCGGCGCAAAGCCCGGGCGTTCCATAAACAGTAAGGAGGATTTACCTATGGCAGCCAATTTGATGAAAGCGGAAAACTTTTCCATCGTTCCCATGTCGGGCGAGATCGCCAAGATGCTCACCGAGGAGCTGGACGGCCTGGGGCAAGTGCCCTTCGACACGGTCAAGATCCCCAGCGGCGGCGGGCTGGCCTTTGAGGTGCCGGGCGACGACCCCGACAACCCCGAGACGGCCCAGTCCCTCACCGGCGTGATCGTCCATCACCACCCGGTCAATGTCTACTGGGAGCACGACTTCGACGGCTCGGGCGGCCTGCCCGACTGCAGCAGCCCCGACGGCAAGCACGGCCTGGACACCAGGACCGGCGAAGTCCGGGACTGCGCCACCTGCCCCTTCAACCAGTTCGGCAGCGGCGGCAAGGGCAGCGCCAAAGCCTGCAAAAACACCCATCGGGTCTACCTGCTGCGGGAGAACGAGGCTCTGCCCATCCTGCTGACCCTGCCGCCCACCAGCCTGCGGGCCTTCAAGGATTATCTGGCCAAGCGGCTCATTATGAAGGGCAAGCGCAGCGCCGACGTCATCACCTGCATCAAGCTGAAAAAAGAAAAGAACGCCGACGGCATCGCCTATTCGGCCTGCGTGTTCAGCAAGGCGGCCGACCTGACCCCCGGCCAGATCGAGGCCATCCAGCCCACCTGCGCCTGGATCAAGGGCGTCGCCAGCCATGTACCGGTGGTGGACCAGAGCGCAGAGCCGGATGCAAACGACGGCTTTGTGGATGTGCCCGACGATGAACCCATGCCGTTCTAAACGTTTTGGAGGCCCGCATGGAAAAAAGCAAAAGCGTCCTTCTGTATACCGATTGGGCAAAAGCCATTCGGGGCCTTCCGCTGGAAGATGTGGGCCGCCTGTTTTTCGCTATTCTGGATTACACCGAGACAGGGAAACTCCCTGCTTTTGAGAATCCGGCCGCGTCTGTGGCCTGGGAGTTTATGCGGCTACGGCTGGACGACAACTTGGAAAAGTGGGAGGAAATACGTGAAAAGCGCCGCGTGGCTGGGCGTATGGGTGCCGATGCAACAAACAGCAAGCGGCAGCAGTCCGGAAAGTCGGCAAATGCCGATTTTGCCGAAAATGAAAACGGCAAATCCGGCTTACCTGTACCTGCTCCTGTACCTGTACCTGTTCCTGTGAAGACTTCGTCTTCTTCCGGCTCGGACCCGCCGGAGAAGGCGAAGGCCGAACCGGAATCGTTCTGGACGGCCTGCGGCTACAACGGAGGGGCTGCCGTGCATCAGACTTTTGCTGAATACAGAAAAGCAGGCATCGAGGATACGCTGATCCTGGAAGCCATCCGGGAGACAGCAGCCCATGCCGCCAAATGCCCGCTGGCCTATACCCGTCGCATCCTGGACCGCTGCCAGGCCCAGGGCATCCACACCCTAGACGCCTGGCAGGCGGCCCACCGCGGCGGGGGCGCAAAACGGGTGGACCGCGATACGCCCAGCGGCAACGACTTTCTGGCCGATGCGGCAACGCGGCCCAGGCGGCACAAGAGGAAGGGGTGATACAGCATGAAATCGGACGCCCGGCTTGTTCGTGGGGCGGCCCAGAAAGAGCTGGTCAAAGCCTTCGAATCCCTCTGTGGTAGGCATGGCAGGTGGGAGGTGTGGGCTGACTGGATCGTCATGTGCGCCTGCTCCATTTCCAACGCGGTTGACCGTGCGCACCGGAATGAACGCGAAAAGACGTACAAAACCCTGAGCGAAAAATACACGGAAGCCGAGCGGCAGACCATGGCCGAGATGCTGGGCATGGTTGTAGCCGCACTGGATGAAAACCAGGATCAAGACCTGCTTGGCGAAATTTTCATGACGCTCGGCCTCGGCAACGAGCACAACGGACAGTTTTTTACACCCTACAACGTGTGCAGCGCCATGTCTGCGCTGAACAGTGAGAATATCGCCGCGCAGGTTGAGAGGCAGGGCTGGGTATCGGTTTCTGATCCCGCCTGCGGGGCCGGGGCGCTGCTGGTGGCCTTTGCAAATGAGTGTACCCGGCAGAAGGTCAACTACCAGACCAGCGTGCTTTTCGTGGCGCAGGACATCGACTTTACCGTCGGCCTGATGTGCTACATACAGCTCAGCTTGCTGGGCTGCGCCGGGTACGTCGTGATCGGCGACACCCTGGCCCACCCGGCGACCGCCTATGACCGGAGGGGGGCAGATCCCGCGGGATGAGGGGAACGTCTGGTATACGCCCATGTATTTTAGGGACGTCTGGCACTGGCGCCGGGTGTGGGCCCAGGTGGATATGATGTGCAGCGCGGAAAAGCCGCAAGGTGCAGAGGTTGTTTCAAAACCTGAAACAACCACACAAAAACCGCGGACGCGGCCTAAAAAGGCACAACCGGCCGCCAGTGAAAACGAATATGGGCAGCTGACCCTGTTTTGAAAAGAAGGAGTGACCCCATGCAATACAAACTGACCATCCCCGGCCGCCTGCCTGGCCTGAACGAGCTGATCGAGGCCGAGCGGGCCAACCGGTACAAGGGCGCCCAGCTCAAGAAAGACGCCGAGCGCCGCATCTGCGCCGAGATACGCCGCCAGCTGCACGGCGTACATATCCGCCGGCCGGTGGTGATGCGGTATCTGTGGGTCGAGCCAGACCGCCGCCGGGACCGGGATAACATCACCGCCGGGCGCAAGTTCGTCCAGGATGCGCTGGTCCGCTGCAAGGTGCTGCAAAACGACGGCTGGAAGGAGATCATCGGCTTTTCCGATGACTGGGCGGTGGACAAGGCAAGGCCCAGGGTGGAGATTGAGATCGTCGAGACAGAGGACGACGTTGGAGGGGATATGAGATGACGTACAGAGAGTTTCTGGAGGGCAAGATCGACGTCGCGCCGCTGTCCGGCCTGGACGTGGGAGAAGATGAACTGAACCCTATCCTCAAGCCTCACCAGCGTGCCAGCGTGCTGTGGGCGCTGCGTGGCGGACGCCGGGCGATCTTCGCCCGGCATGGTCTGCGCGCCGGGCAGTTGGACGGACGGTGTGTGGGACGACATCAACCGGATGCGCACCCTCAACACCAGCCAGCGGCTGAAAAAGCGGGAGATGCACATCTGCCCCCTGCAGCTCGATATTGTGGAGCGCGCCATCAACCGCTGGTCAAATCCCGGCGACACCATCCTTGACCCCTTCGGCGGCCTGATGACGGTGCCTTACATGGCCATCAAGATGCAGCGTTATGGCGTGGGCATCGAGCTGAACCCCGATTATTTCCGGGACGGCGTGGGCTACCTGCAAGAGGCCGACGAGGCTGGAAAGATGTTTACTTTATTCGATTTGGCGGGGGGTCTTTAACCATGAAGAAAGTCTACATCCTAACCATCGACCTCGAGAATCTGCGACCGCATGGAGAATGGGTAGTGCTCCAAATCGACAACTATTCTAATTGCGCAATTTTTGGATGTAGCCAGTGCAAAACTGCCGCAGGGATTATTACAAGACCGACATGGAGATTTTGCCCCCACTGCGGAGCAAAGATGGAGAACTGACCATGAGCAACGAGATTATGTTTCCGGACGTAAACGCGCAAGCGTTGAAAATTGTTAAATATAACCTCGAAAACCCAGATGTCACCATCAGCGAAAAAACAGAAGCCATAAAGCGCGTTGCAGAAATGAAGGCACACGACAACCTGAGCAAGGCGGATTTGATCTTCGCGCTGCGCTGGCTTTTCCGGTATTACGACTTTTTGGAGGAATAACTATGCGAAAGATAGCTGAAATCAAGAATGACAAACGTCTCCGAATCGTAGATTCCGGGTTTGATGGTATGGCCTGCTACATCAACGACAAGCGGTACAAGGCACCGCGGGAAATGGCCATTATCGCATCGTGGGCCGGTGGTTGGGAGCACGTCAGTGTGAGCCTTCGAAACAGGTGCCCCACATGGGAAGAAATGTGCCTTGTGAAGGATATTTTTTGGAGGGATGACGAATGCGCTGTTCAGTTCCATCCGCCTAAAAACGAGTATGTTAACCTCCACCCGTATTGCCTGCACCTATGGAAGAAGATCGGCGAAGAAACAGACCTGCCGCCGAAAGAATTTGTTTGATTTGGAGGTGCCCATGACATACCCTGAAAAAATCGCCTATCTCTACCGCTACCGCGACGCGCTGCGGCGGGAAAAGACCATCGCGGATGAGATCGAGGCCCTGCGCGCCGAAGCCGCCCGCGTCACTCAGGCGCTGACCGGGATGCCCGGCGGCGGGGACGGGCAGGCCATCCCGCGGGCGGTGGAGCGGATCGTGGACGCGCAGCAGCGCCTCGCCGCCGAGGCTGCGCGCTGCGCCGCCGCCCGCGCCGAGGTCAGGGCGGCCATTGATACCGTGCCCGACCCCCTGCGCCGGGACATCCTGACCCGGAGGTACATCCTCGGCCAGCGCTGGGAGCGGATCGCGGCCGACCACAATGTCACCCTGCGATGGGCGGCAAAACAGCACCACCGGACGGTGGATGCGATGGAAATTTCGCCCGAAAATCCCGAAAGAGTTCCTTGAAGTTCCTATTTCGGGCGAGGTATACTGTACTCGTAGAGCCACGGATGGAGACACCCGCGGCTCTTTTTGTATGCGGCGGTAGCTCAATGCAGAGCGGCGGTCTCCAAAACCGCGGGCTGCAGGTTCGACTCCTGCCCGTCGTGCCAGCATCCGGGACCCCGTAACCGGACCTCGAAAGCGCATGGTGGTTTCTTTTCCCACCGCCGGGAGCTGCGGGCGTCCCCCTTCGCGCCCGCCCAGGTCGGAGGCCCCGGAAGGCTGTAACAGGCCTGTGCGCTTTATTTTTTGTTTCGCGGGTCCTTCCTGGAGGGATTGGCCCTGCGGGGCACGGAAGGCCCGATGCTTTTCTGCGAAAAAAATTCAACAAAATTCACACTTCGTTACAACTAACTTTGCAGAATGAAATGACAGCATGAGAAACGTTGAAAATGGAAAGGCGTTTGCCGGTGGACTCTACCGCGTGGAGGTCGTGGCGGACCTGTTTGGGGTGAGTGTGCGGCGTATCCAGCAGCTCACCCAGGAGGGCGTCCTGCCGACCACCGAAACCCCGGACGGACGCCGGTATGATCTTGTGCCGACGGTGCAGAAGTACACGGCCTATCTGTCCGACAAGGCCTACGGGCGCAGCAAAACGGACAAAGAGGCCGAACTCAAGGAGCAGAAGCTGCGGGCCGAAATCGCCCTGAAAAACAGCCAGGCCGAGCTGCACAAGCTGAAAACGGCCATTGAAAAGGGCGAGTACATCGAGGTCAGCCAGGCGGTGGATGAGCTGTCCGACTTTATGGCAAACTTCAAAAAATTTGCCTATGGAATGACCTCACGCCTGGCCGGCATGCTGACCGGCTATGTGGATGCAACCACCGTGAGAAGTACGCAGCGGTCGCTGCGAAAGGAGTTGGATACCATGCTGAATGCCTTTGTGGACGGGATGCGGCTGAAAGGTGACGACCAGGGCGGGATGAAGGCGTGAGCCGTCGCCCTGCGGTAAAGCCCTATGATCTGCCGGCGTGGATGGCTCCCGCCGTTGAACTGCTGCGCCCGCGGGAGCGGCTGAGCGTGTCCGCGTGGGCCGAGAAAAACCGTATCCTCCCGGACAGCAATTCCATTTCAGGCCCCTGGCGCAATGCTCTCACCCCCTACCTGACCGAGATCATGGACGCCTTCAGCGACGATACCACCGAGCGGATCGTCTTTGTCAAGCCCACCCAGGTGGGCGGCACGTCGGCTATGGAGAACGCTCTGGGCAGCGCCATCGATCAGGACCCGGCGCCAGCCATGATCGTCTATCCTTCCGACGAGCTGGCCGAGCGGACCGTCGAAGCAAAGCTGGGGCCGATGTTCCGCCAGTGCAAGCCGCTGCGGGCCAAGTACAGGGAGCATGAGAGCAAGGTCCTCGCGCAGAAATTCCGGGACATGACCGTCTATCTGACCGGCGCCAACAGCCCGGCCGACCTGGCGTCCACCCCCATCCGGTACCTGTTCCTCGATGAGGTGGACAAGTACCCCGGAGCGACAAAGCGCGAGGCCGACCCCATCTCCCTGGCCATCGAGCGCACCAAGACCTACATCTTCAACCGCAAGATCTTCATGGCGTCCACCCCCACCCTCAAGACCGGCCCCATCTGGAAGGCCAAAGAGGAGGCGGACGCCGAAAAACACTATTTCGTGCCCTGCCCGCACTGCGGCAGGTACATCGAGCTGAAATTCGCGCAGCTCAAATGGCCCAGCAAGGACGACGTGCCCGACCGGGCAAAGCGCGCCGACATGACCACCTACCTGTGCCAGGAGTGCGGCTGCATCATCACCGACCGGGACAAGGGCGCCATGCTGCGCGCCGGCCAGTGGCAGTACGTCCGGCAGGACACGCAGACGCCCAAGAGCGTGGCCTACTGGATGAACACCCTATACTCCCCGTTCACCTCCTTCTCGGACATCGCGCGGGAGTTCATGAAGTCAAAGGACGACCCCGACCTGCTGCACAACTTTGTCAATTCGTGGCTGGCCGAACCGTGGGAGGATACCAAGCTCAAGACCAACGCCGAGATGGTGATGGAGCGCCAGACTGCCGTGCCGGCCTGGGAGCTGCCTGCCTGGGCCAAGCTGTTGACCGGCGGCATCGACGTGCAGGAAAACTGCCTGTACTGGACCATCCGGGCCTGGGGCGACTACATGACCAGCCAGAACGTGGCGCACGGGCAGGCCCTCTCGATGGACGAGGTCGAGCGGATCATGGGCACCGAGTTCCGTGTCCCGGACGGCGGGTCCATGATGGTGGACCTCGCCCTGATGGACAGCGGCGATCAGACCGACGCCGTCTACAATTTCTGCATCGCCAACACCGAGTGGGTGCGGCCCTGCAAGGGCGTGTCCAACCTGCAGGGGCATTACCGCATCTCCACCGTGGACAAGGCCGGCAGCCGGGCCAACGGCCTGCAGCTCATCCTGGTGGACGGCGGCAAGTACAAGGACATGATCGCCGCCCGGATGCGCCGCCCGAACGGCAGCGGGTCGTGGATGGTTCACAAGGACTGCGACCTCGACTACGCCGAGCAGGTCACGTCCGAACACAAGGTCACCGAGCGGGTCAACGGCAGAGAGGTGCAGCGGTGGGCGGTAAAATCCTCCCACGCCGACAACCACTACCTGGACTGTGAGGTCTATGCAGCGGCCGCCGCCGACATCATGGAGGTGCGCTCGCTCTACCTGTGGGACGATGCCGCAGCGGCTGCACAAACGCCGCCGGCCGCTGCGCCGGCGCAGCGCCATCAGCCCGCGCCCGAAGAAGATTGGATCAGGGAAAACGAAAACTGGCTCTGAGGAGGCCCCATGAAAAACACGACCAAAGATAAAACCGAGCTGCTGGGGCAGGTCAATGCGGCGATCAAGACCATCCTGGTCGGCGGCCAGTCCTACAAGATCGGCAGCCGGTCGCTGACGCGGGCCGACCTCGCCATGCTCAAATCCCTGCGGGACGACCTGGAAGCCCAGATTGCCGACGACGACAGCGGGCCGCTACTGGGCCGCACCTATGTGGCCTTTTTTGACGGGAGGTGATGGGGGTGGGCTTTCTCGACGATATGATCGCCGCCGTGTCCCCGCAGTGGGCCTACAAGCGGGAGGCCTGGCGGCAGAGCTATGACGCCCTGCGCCACTACGATGCCGCCGGGTACGGCCGCATCAACTCCCACTGGGCCGCCGTCAACGAGAGCGCCGAGACCACCGACCGGTTCAGCCGGGACGTGATCCGGGCCAGGGCGCGCGATCTGGAGCGCAACAGCGACATCCTGCAGGCCATCGTCCTGGCCTACAAGCGCAATGTGGTGGGCAAGGGCTATACCCTGCGGGCGAATACGGGCGACGATGATCTCAACCGGCGCATCGAAAACCTGTGGCGGCAGTGGTGCAAGGCCCGCAACTGCGACGTCACCGGCGAACAGTCCTTCACCCAGATCCTCCGCATGGCGGTGGAGCGCAAAAAGGTGGACGGCGGCATCCTGTTCCTGTTCCGGCACACCTCCGGCGGCTTGGTGCCCTTCAAGCTCCAGGCCATCGAGGTGGACGAACTGGACGTGAGCCGCACCGAACCGCGCCGCCGCGGGAACCGGGTGGTGGGCGGCATCGAGTACAACGCCTGGCGCAGGCCGGTGGGCTACTGGATACAGCAGTACGACATCGAGGGCTGGCGGATGTTGGAATCGGCCTACGTGGACGCCAAAGACGCCTACTTCCTGTACTCCAAGCGGCGACCCAGCCAGATTCGGGAAATTTCGGACATGGCCCACACCCTGACCCGCATCCGGGACGTCAACGAGTTTATCAACGCCGTCTCGGTTAAGGAACGGATCGCCGCCTGTCTGGCAGTGCTCATCAAAAAGGCCATCCCCACCGGGGGCGGCATCGGGCGCTCGGCCGGCCGCAGCCCCGACGGGCGGGTCGATTATGCCGGCAAGCGGCTGTCCCCCGGCATGATGATGGAGATGGGCGCCGGCGACGAGGCCCAGGTGATCGACCCGCACAGCGCGGCCACCGACGCCACCGCCTTCCTGCGCACCCAGCAGAGCCTGATCGGCGCCGGGCAGGGCCTCAGCTACGAGGCCGTGTCCCGCGACATGAAAGGCTCGACCTATTCGTCCGCACGGCAGAACGCCATCGAGGACGAGGACACCTACGCCGAGGAAGTGGAACTTCTGCAGGAGTTCATGACCGAGGTGTATGAACAGTTTGTCATTTCGTGCTATCTCGCCGGGCTGCTCGATCTGCCCGGCTTCTGGGATAGAAAGGCCGAGTACCTGGCGCACGCCTGGGTCAAGTCGCCCAAGAAGTGGATCGACCCGGCCAAAGAAAGCTCTGCCGGTCAGACTGCGCTGCAGTCCGGGCAGAAAACCTATCAGGACATCTGCGCCGAGCGCGGCAAAGACTGGCGGCAGGCGGTGGACGAGACTGCCGAGGTGCTGGCCTACGGCCGCGAAAGGGGCGTGAACATGGAGGAGGTGATTTTTGGAAATGGCGCACAGATCGCAGCCCAGCAAAGCGACGACCCCGAAGGAGCCGAGGAATAAAGACCGCGCCACCCGCAGCATGGGCCAGTTCCTGGCCCGCGAGGAGGACGGGCAGGACAGCCGCCGGCGCATCCTCAGCTTTTCCAGCGAGGAACCGTACCAGCGGTGGTTCGGCCCTGAAATTCTCGACCACGCGGGGGACGCCGTGGACCTTGCCCGGCTGAACGAGGTGGGGGTGCTGCTTTTTAACCACGATGTGGACCGGGTGGTCGGCAGGGTGGTCCGGGCCTGGGTCGAAAACAACCGCGGCATGGCCGAGGTGGAGTTCGACACCGACGAGGACGCCGAGCGCATCTTCGAGAAGGTCCGGTCCGGCACCCTGAAGACCACGTCGGTGCGGTACCGCGTCGATGTCTGGGAGGAGGTGGCCCCCGGCAAGAAGTCGCAGGACGGCCGCTTCACCGGCCCCTGCCAGATCGCCCGGAAATGGACGCCGATGGAAGTTTCCATCGTGTCTGTGCCGGCAGACGCCACCGTGGGCGTCGGCCGGTCCGAAGAAGACGGAGCTGCCGCCCTCGCTCTGTGGGAGCGGCAGATCAAGATCAACCAGAACAAACTCTCTGGAGGTAAACATGAACACTAGACAGGAAGCACTTGCCCGTCAGCAGGAGCTGGTCAACCTTGCCCGCAGCGAGGGCCGCGGCCTGACTGCGGACGAACAGGCTGAATTCGACCGCTGCCAGGCTGTCATCGACGGCGACGGCACCCGCGGCGAGGACGGGGCCGCGCCCAGCCAGGACGCCGCGGCAGAGGCGCAGCGCGCTGTGGAAAACGAGCGCCGCCGGATGAGCGACATCATCAACCTGTGCCGGCAGACCGGCATGGACCCCGCCGGCTACATCCAGGACGGCTCCAGCGTGGAGGACGTCCGCAGAGCTGCGGTGGATTTTCTGATCCAGCACCATGGCCCTGTGGGCGCTCGGATGTCTGAAAGCGGCAGCGACGAGGACAATTTCCGCGCCGCCGCCTCGGACGCCATGCTGCTGCGCAGCGGCATCAGAACCGCCAGCCCCGCCGCCGGCGCCGAGCAGATGCGCGGGCTGTCCCTGCGCGACCTGGCCATCGAGTGCATGGCGCGCGAGGGCCTGGGCACCACCGCCTCGCTGATGCGGATGTCCAAGGACGACCTGTGGGGGATGGCGCAGCGGCAGTTCTTCAACCCCACCGCCGCCTTCCCCGCCATCCTGGACAACACCATCCGCAAGGCCATCGTGCAGCGGTATCAGGCCGTGCCCACCACCTTCCAGCTCTGGACCACCAAGGGCAGCGTCACCGACTTCAAGCCCACCAAGGACCACGAGTACCTGGCGGGCGGCGCCGGCGAGTTTCTGCCTGTCGGTGAGGGCGGCGAACTTAAGCATGACACCCCCAAGACCGACCTGCTGCCCCAGCGCAAGATCAGCACCTACGGCCGCCAGTTCTCGATGACCCGCGAGGCGTTCATCAACGACGACATCGGCTTCATCACCCAGGTGCCCGGCATGTATGCCGCCAGCGCCAAGCGGACCATCAACAAGCAGGTCTATTCCATCCTGTACTCGAACCCCACCATCTTCGACGACAAGGCCCTGTTCCACGCGGACCACGGCAACCTCGTGACCTCCGGCGCAGCGCCCTCCATCGAGAATATCCAGGGCATGATCCTGAAGATGATGAGCCAGACCGACCCCTTCGGCGACAGCATCACCGTGCAGCCCCGCTTCATCGTGGTGCCGGTCGGCTACGGCTTCACCCTGGCGCAGATTCTCCAGACCGCCCAGATCGAGGTGGACGGCATCGGCAGCCACACCGCCAACGCGCTGTACCAGTACCGCAACCAGCTCCAGGTCATCGAGGACGGCACCCTGAACACCCTGGCCGGCACAGGCGCCGTGCCCTGGTTCATCATCGCCGACCCGAGCTACGCCCGCTGCATCCAAGTGGACTACCTCAACGGCCAGGAGACCCCGACCATCCGCCGGATGGAGACCCCCGGCCAGCTCGGCTATGTGTGGGACATCTGGCTCGACTGGGGCGTCACCGTCGTAGACTACCGCGGTGCGGTGAAGAACCCCGGCGCTAAAATCACCCTGTAAGGAGGCACTACCATGAGCGCAAAGTACTGGCAGAAAGGCGAAGCCATCGACTATACCGCCGCCGCCAAGATCGCCGCCGGCGACGTCGTGAACCTGGCCACTCGCATCGGCGTGGCCGCCGCGGACATCGCTGCCGGCGAGACCGGCGCCGTCCATGTGACCGGCGTCTTTGAGATGCCCAAGGCCACCGGCGCCGTCACCCTAGGTCAGGCCCTGTACTGGGTCGTGGCCGACGAGAATATTTCCACCGCCGCGGGCACCGAACCCGCCAACATCCCGGCGGGCTGGGCCGTCGCTGCGGCAGAATCCGCCGATACCACCGTCCTTGTCAAACTGCTGGGTTAAGGATGGGCGCGCTTTCTTTCAAGGACTGTGTCGCTGCCGACGTCCACAACGTCTTTCTCAACCCGATGGAGTTTGCCGACAGGCATACCATCGACGGCCGGGAAATGGACGTGGTGGTGGACGACAACGCCCTGCTGGAGCGGGATGCAGCCCGCGGCGGCATCTTCCCTGACGGGATGTACCGGGCGCGCAAACTGATCTTTGTGGCCACCGTGGACTACGGCGGCCGCCCCATGCCGGGCAAGCGCCTGAACCTTGACGGCCGCGACTACTATGTGCAGCAGGCCGACGACGAGGCGGGGATCCTTGCCATTGAGATCGAGGCGGTGAGGACATGATCCACCTGGAAGTCGATACCAACGACGAGATCGTCCGCATCGGCCAGCGGCTTGAAAAACTGGCCTTTGAGGCCCCCGACGTGTTGCGGCTGTCGATCAATGCGGCGGCCCGCAAGGTGCGCAAACAGCTCACCGAGGACGTGGCCGAAGTCTACACCATCGACGACGCCATCCTGCGGGACCGCAGCAAGGGTGCCCCGCGCCTGCAGACCGCAAAGCCCGGCACCATCGAGGCGGTGATCCGCTCCCGCGGGCCGGTCAACGACCTGATGGACTTCCTGGTCCAGCCGTCCAGCGCGGGCGCGCGGGCCAAGGTGCTGCGTTCCGGCGGCATGAAGCCGCTGGAGCGCGGCGGCGCGCCGGCCTTTATCACCCAGTTTTCCAGCGGCCACCGGGCTATCGTGCAGCGGCAGATCGGGCAGACCTACTCGATGGACGGCGCTCGCCGCCGCATCGAGCGGTACGGCTATCCGCACAAAGGGCAGTGGCCCGACCTGACCCGCATCAAAAAGCTGCTCGGCCCGGCCGTGCCCAGCATGATGGCGAACGAGCAGGTGCAGGAGAGCGCCCGCGTGCTGATGTACCGCACCCTCGAAGCTGAGATCGACAAGCGGATCGCAAAGGCGCTCAAGGCGAATGGAGGTGCCAAGTGACCATCGACTTTTTGGAGGACGCCATCAAAGAGGACCTGGAACGGCTCTTTGATGGCGAACTTTTTGCCAGCTCTGCGGGGGACCAGCGGCCGCTGCGCATCATCCTGCAGGACTTGCCTGCGCCCACCGGCTACGATGAGACGACCCGGGCCGGGGACATCCCCGAACCCTGCATCCAGGTCTACATCTCCGGCGGCAAGATTGCGGACGTGAACAGCGCCCAGGAGGTCAGCGTCACGCTCCATATCTGCCTGTACAATGACGGCCACCCGAAGTCTGGGTCTGACCGCCAGGGCTACCGCGGCGTGATGCACATCATCCAGACGATCTACGGGCGGTACGCCCGCAACCCAGCGGTGCAGATCAAGCCCGGCACCTCGGGCATCGAGGGAGGCTCCTGGTGGTTCAAGTTCCCGCTGGAGTGGGAGACAGCCCTCGCCCGGCCCTATTACACCGGAAAAATGACCCTCAAATTCGACGTCCCGGCCTTTAGAACGGAGGACTATTACACATGAACAAGACCAAACAGGCTGCCGAAGCGTCCGGCGGCACCCTGGTCTACTGCGGCCCCACCATCCGCGGTGTGGCGCAGCAGTGGACCTGCTACACCAACGGACTTACCCCTGGGCTGGCCGCTCTGGCCGCAGAGGACCGGGCCGTCGCCGGCCTGGTGCTGCCGCTGGAGCGGCTGCCCGACGCCAGAAAGCAGATCGCGTACAAGTACGGCCGTATCTACACGCTCTATAAGCGCGTACAGGCCGGCCTGGCCGAGAAGACCAAGCAGGAGGTGTAACCATGCCCTATAATCATGGCGTAAGCGTGACCGAACAGGCAACCAGCCTCACTGTTCCTGTAGAGAGCGACGCTGCCTTACAGGTCGTTTTTGGGACTGCACCTATCCATATGCTGGACGATCCTGCAGCCGCCGTCAACAAGCCCATTCTGTGCTACTCCTTCGCTGAGTGCCAGAATAACTTTGGGTACTCGGATGACTTCAAGAACTTCACCCTGTGCCAGAGCATGGACTACTGCTTCCGTGTTTTCAACGTGGCGCCGATCATCCTGGTCAATGTGCTGGACCCCAACAAGTCCACCCACACCACCGCCAACGTGGAAGAAGAAGTCACTGTCCAGGCCGACGGCACCCTACGGTACGACAAGCCCTATGTGCTGCTGAACACACTCGTGGTGAAGAATGCGGAAACGCCCCTGGTCGCTGGTGAGGATTACCTGGCCAGCCATGCGGACGACGGTTCTGTCCACATCGTTGTTCTGGACGACACGGCGGCGGAAGCGGCTACCCTCAAGGTGTCCAGCAAGAGTCTCAAGCCGGACGGCGTCACCGTCGCCGACATTGTGGGCGGTGTGGATGCGCTGACCGGCCAGGAGACCGGCATCGAGCTGATCCGGCAGATTTATCCCCGCCTGGGCATGACCGCCGGCATCCTCCTTGCCCCCGGCTGGAGTCAGCAGCCCGTAGTGGCAGCGGCTCTCCAGGCCAAGACCGAGGGCATCAATGGCGTGTTCCGCGCGGTGACCTATATCGACATCTCCACCGACGCAGAGGAGAACGGCGCAGCGGTCTACAGCGGCGTCAAAACCGCCAAGGAAAAGCTGGGCGTTACATCTGCTTTTGCGGCGGCATTGTGGCCGATGATCGCCATTGGCGACAAACGCTACTATTACTCCGCCGCTTTTGGTGCACTGACCGCCTACACCGACAGCACCCACGAAGATGTGCCCTATGCAAGCCCCTCCAACAAGGCGCTGCGCTGCACTGGCACTGTATTGCACGACGGCACCGAGGTGCTGCTGGACCAGCAGCAGGCCAACGATACCCTGAATGCCAATGGCATCGTCACTGCCATCAATGTCAACGGCTGGCGGTCCTGGGGCAACAATACCGCCGCCTATCCGTCTACCACCGACCCGAAGGACCGGTGGCTTGCGGTGCGGCGTTTCTTCAACTGGGACGCGAACAACTTCATCCTGACCTATTTCCAGAAGGTCGATGAACCCGGTAACCGCCGGCTGATCCAGTCGGTCATCGACAGCCAGAACATCAAGGGCAACGGTTATGTGGCGCGGGACTACTGCGCGGGCTACAAGACCGAGTTCCGCGCTGATGAGAACCCCACCACCAGCCTGCTGGACGGTCATTTGACCACCCACACGTTCCTTGCACCCTATATTCCTGCAGAGTTCATCGAGAACATCAACGAGTACGACGTCTCCGCGCTGGAGACCGCCCTGACCGGAGGTGAAGCCGCATGAGTCAGAGACCCATCCCCAGCAAGATCAACAACTACAACGTCTACAACGACAATCAGGGCGGCCGGCTGATCGGCGTAGGCGCAGAGACTACTCTGCCGCCCTTTGAGTCGATGGCCGAGACCGTCAGCGGCGCGGGCATCCTGGGCGAGTTCGACGACCCCGCCGTGGGGCACTTCTCCAATATGCAGTTGGAGATTCCGTTCCGGCTGCTGGACGGTGAGTCCATCGACCTGATGGACCCCAACGGCGTGGCACTGACCCTGCGGGTTTCCCAGCAGGTGATGAACGACCAGATGGCCACGAATTTCCGCAGTATGCGGGTCGTGGTCCGCGGCAAGTGCGCCACCCTCGACCCCGGCACCCTGAACCCCGCCAACCCCATGAACGCGTCGGTGGCCGTCAATATCGCGTACATCAAGATCGAGGTCGACGACGAAGAGCTGGTCGAGCTGAACAAATTCAACCCGCGTTTTGCCATCCGCGGCGTTGATAAACTGCAGAAAGTGAGGGAGCAGACCTGATGAGTGAGAAAAACGAAAACGCAATCGTCCTGCCTGCGGCAGAGAAAAACGAGCTGATCCTTCGCTTTGCGAAGTCCTATCGTTTTGAGGGTGCAGAGTATAGTGAAGTCGATCTGACCGGGCTGGAAAACATGAGCGCGGGGGACTTGTGCGCTGTTGGCAAGCTGGTCTCCCGCTCTCTGGGCGCGACCCCCGTGCCCGAGCTGACGGTGGACTACGCCGTCTATATGGCCGCCCGGGCGTCCGGCAAGCCGGTGGAGTTCTTCCAGCGGCTGCCGGCGAAGGAGGCCATCAAGCTGAAAAATCTGGTCACTTCTTTTCTGTACGGCGGGGATGGAGAGGAATAACCCCGCCTGAGATCAAAAAAGGGTGCATCGCACTCTCTCTCCAACTGCACAGCGGCGTGGACTACTTTTTGTCCCTGCCGCTGGACGAGCTGAACGATATGGCCAGGGTGGTGATTGAGTATGCCAAAAAGCAAGGTCATGGAACTGGCCATCAAAATCGCTGGTAAGGTCGACAAGTCGCTCGGAAAGAGCGTCAAGACCTCATCCAAGCAGCTTAACTCCATCGTTAAGGTGGCCAACCGGGTCTCTACCGGTGTGGCGGCCGGAATGGCTGCGATGGGCACCGGCGCGCTGGCGGCGGGCAAGTACATGACAGGCCTTGCCAACGAATGGCAGCAGGCGACCACCCAGGTGGCCAACGCCACCGGGGCTGCCGGCCGGGAGCTCGAAACGCTGCGCGGCGTCATGGAGGATGTTTACGCATCCGGCTTTGGCGAGGATGTGGCGGCTATCGGCGATGCTGTCGCCATCGTGGACCGCAATATGAAGAGTCTGAGCAAGGGAGGACTGGCTTCTGCTACCAAGGGTGCCCTGGCTCTGCAGCAGGCTTTTGGCTATGACGTGGCGGAAAGCACCCGCGCGGCCGAAGCCATCCGCAAGAACTTCAATGTCTCGGTCGAAGATGCCTTTAACCTGATTTCCACCGGTGCGCAGAACGGACTTGACTTTTCGGGCGAACTGATCGACTCCATCAACGAGTACTCGGTCCAGTTTGCCAAACTCGGCTTCTCGGCCGATCAGATGTTCCAGGTCTATCAGGCCGGCGCAGACGGCACGGCCTGGAATCTGGACAAGGTCGGCGACGCCGTGAAGGAGTTCTCCATCCGCGCCATCGACGGCAGCGACACCACCATCGCGGCATACCAGGCTCTCGGGCTGAACGCCGACCAGATGATGGACAGGTTCGCTGCGGGCGGAGAAGGCGCGAATAAAGCCTTCTTCGACGTCATTGACCGCCTGCTCGACCTGGACGACAAGGTCCAGCGCGATGCTGTGGGCGTCAAGCTGTTTGGCACCATGTGGGAGGACCTGGGCGTGGATGCTCTGCAGGCCATGGCCGAGGCCTCCGACGCCGCCTATGCCGCCGGCGATGCCATCGAGCAGATCAACCAGGCAAGCCTGAGCGGCCTTGACAGCACAGTGCGGCAGATTGGGCGGCAGTTTGAGGTCGCCATGCTGCCCGCTGCAGAGCGGGTCTACAGTACCCTCACCGATCGTGCACCAGAAATCGCGGATGCCATCAGCAGCCTGTCCCCCGTGGTCGAGGAGATCGCGGGGGATTTTGCCGATATGGCGACCGACGCCATCACCGACGGCCTGCCCGAACTGGTGGATGGTATCCGCGATTTTGCATCCTGGGCCGGGACAGCCTACGACAAGGCGAAACCCTTCCTGGACTTCCTGTGGGAGCACAAGGGCACTGTCATGGCCTTTGCTGTCGGCCTGCGGGCGGTTGGCCCGGCGGTCAACACGGTCACCAAGGCCATGAATACCGTTTCCGCCGTCAAGGACTGGGTGAGCAGCATCAAGACGGGCCTTGCACTGTTCCAGGCATCCGGCGGCTTGGCTAAAGCCGTGGGCGTATTCAAGGCACTGGGTTCTGCCATGATGGGGCCTCTGGGCATCCTTCTGGCTATTGGCGCGGGGCTTGTCCTGCTCTACCAAAACTGGGACAAGGTCAATGCGGCGGTCACGAGCTTCATTGTTTCGATCAGTGAAAAGTTCCCGACAGCGGCCGCTACCCTGCAAGCCTTCTGGAGCGGCATCCAGGCCGCAGCAGGCAACGCCCAAGCAATCATCCAGAACCTGTGCGATTTTGTGAACAACGTCTTTGCCGGCAACTGGGAAGCCGCCTGGCAGAACGTCGTAAACATTTTCGGCAACCTGTTTGGGATGCTTGGAAACATCGTAGCAGTCCCTATCAACGCTGTGATTGCTCGCATCAACAAGGCCATTGAGGGAGTCAATTCCATCTCGGTGACCATCCCGGACTGGGTGCCGGTCGTGGGCGGGTCCACTCTCGGTTTTGACATTCCAACCATTCCGTCGGTCCCGCAGCTGGCAGACGGCGGCGTGGCTACCGGGCCGACCCTGGCCGAGATCGGCGAAGGCGGCGAGCCGGAGGCGGTCCTGCCTTTGTCCAAACTGGCTGCCATGCTGGATGGCCGCGGCGGTCCGTCCCCGTCCGAGCCGGCGCCTGGCGGAGATACCATTGTGTGGTCGCCGGTCTTCAACTTCTATGGATCGACCCCGACTCGACAGGAAGCTGAAGAAGTAGGCCGCATCAGTTTCGCGGAGTTCAAGCGGCTCTACAACCAGATGAAAGCAGAAGAACGGCGCAAGAATTTCCGCATCGGCGTGACTTGAGGAGGCATCTATGGCAAGCACTTACACAACACAGCAGGGCGATGCCTGGGACCTTATCGCATACCGCGTCTATGGCGACGTCAAGTATACCGGCTGGCTGATGCAGCACAACTTCCCGCTGCTCGACACCTTTGCGTTTGGCTACGGGACCGTCCTTCAGACGCCGCCTTTGCCGACCCCTGACCCGACTGTCAACCTGCCCGCCTGGAGGATCACTGCATGAGGACGCGCAAAGCGAAAGCCGAGCTGACCTGGAACGGCGCCGCCATCACCACCGACATGGAGGGGTACAAAGGCACTGTGACCTATACCGACCCTGCGGAGGGCGAATCTGACAGCATCGACGTCGAGATCAACGACCGGGACGGCCACTGGGCGGATGATTGGCTGCCGCAGCCCGGCGATACCATGACCGCAAAGATCAAAGTGCAGGATTGGGACGGGGAAGGGGATGACCGGGAGCTGGACTGCGGGGCGTTTGTCCTCGATGATTTCAGCTTTTCCGGCTGGCCCCGGACCGGGACCATTTCGGCAGTGTCGGTCCCGGCCGACCGGTCCTTCCGGGCCAGCTTGCGGAACAAGGTGTGGGAAAAAGCTACCCTGCAGGCCATCGGCAGCGAGATTGCATCCCGCGCCGGCATTTCTCTGTCCTGGGAGGTGAGCGGATCACCGCCGACCATCCAAACGGTGGAGCAAATCGAGCAGACAGACTGCGAGTTCTTCACCTCCCTCTGTCAGGACTACGGCCTGTTTGTCAAGGTCTACTCCAACAAACTCGTGGTATTTGACCCGGAGGATTATAAGGCCAAAGGCGCAGTGGCTACCATCCGGCCATCGGATATACAGTCCTGGTCCTGGCGGCAAACCCTGGATGGGACTTACACGGGCGGAGAGTACACCTACACTGACCCGACCACCGAAGAGGAAATCAAGGTCACGGCCGGCGATATGACCCGCCCGCTCAAGCTCAATGGGAAAGCAGACGACCAGGCAGACGCCCAGCGCAAGCTCAACGCCGCCATTGCCAACGCCAACCATGGAGCGATCACGATGACTGTTACCATCACCGGCCGGCCCGACCTGGTGTCTACTCAGTGCATCGAAATCGCTGATATGGGCGGCCCCATCTCCGGCAAGTATTTTTTGGACAAGGTCACCAGCCGTGTAGGCAGCGGCTACACAGTCGACCTTGAAATGTCAAAGGTGGTGAGTGGATGACCAGACATGAGGTCCGGGTGGGCAAAGTCTCGGCCATCGACTATGAGCGCGGTATGATCCAGGTGGTCTACCACGACAAGGACGACGAGGTCACCCGGTATATCCCATTGTTGTCCCACGAGTACATGATGCCTCCTGTGGGCGCGCTTGTCGCAGTGGCACACCTGACCAACGGCAGCGAGGCTGGCGTGGTATTCTGGCGGCCGTGGAGCGATAAAAACGTGCCCCCGGAGGGTTACGAAGGCTTGTACCGCAAGGATTTCGATTTGGAGCCGTGGAAGTGCTACATCCGCTACGATGCCAATATCCCGGAAAGCCTCTACCATACCGAAGGCGACGATTATGTGGAGATCGTTGGCAAACAGGAAACGCTCGTTAAAAAGGACCGCAAAGATACGACCGAGGGCAATAACGAAGAGCAGGTAACCGGAAACAGGACCGTCACCATTCAGGGTAACGCCGACGTCACAGTCAAAGGCAAGCTGACCCTCAAGGTGGGCAGCTGCACCGTGACCATCGACGGCGGGACAGTTACGGTAGATGCCGCAAGCAAGCTGACTATGACCGCACCGAATATCACAATCGATGGGAATACGGTCAACATCACCGGTGCATCCGGTGACTGCGTCATCAGCGGCGTGAGCCTGGTCCATCACGTGCATACCTGCCCGGCTGCGGGCGCGCCTACATCGCCGCCGCTTGGATAGGAGGTGTATGAGCCATGATCGGCACGCTCGGCTCAAATATCGTATTTCGGGTGAGCGACAGCTATGCGCTCACCTTCAACGGCATGACGCGGGATGTGACTAGCCGGTGGGCCGTCCACGAGACCCCTGGCATCAAGCCAAAGCCCGAGTTCCTTGGCCCCGGGCTGCAAACCATCAGCCTGCCCATTACACTTTCGGCAAGTCTGGGCGTCCGTCCCCGGTCTGTGCTGGAATCCATCGAACAGATGGTGGAGAACGGTGAGGCAGAATATTTCATCCTGGGCAACCGACCTGTGGGCGCCAACCGTTTCCGGATCACTGGGGCGAGCGAGACATGGGACCTGATCTATAACAAGGGCGAGTTGGCCCGCGCAAGCCTGACCATTACACTGGAGGAGTACACATGATCTTTGATTTCCAGCTGGAGTACACCTTCGCGGATGACCGTCTGGCCGATATCGACCGGCAGCTCAAGCTGCTGCTTACTACCCCCATCCACACCATGCCGCTTGATCGCGAGTTTGGGCTGGATATGTCCTATGTAGACCTGCCAAGCGAAACGGCAAAGGTCCGGTATGTGGCCGAGCTGACCGAAAAAATCCCCAAGTTTTTTCCCTTTCTCCGCCTCCAGCAGATCGACTGGACGGCGGACGTTGAGGGGCACGTCAAAGCAAAGGTGGTGGTAAAGAGTGCTTGACTGGGAGAGCGCGCTTGCAAATACCCCCGATATTTCCTTCATCGATGACCGCGGTGTGAATGATATCCGCAGCGAGATGGTCGCTGACTATGAGACCTATATTTCCGCGGCCACTGGCGAGACTGTCACTCTTGACAGATCGAGCCCGCACCGGATGGAACTGTACGCTGCGGCCGACCAGATATACCAGGCGATGCAGTACATCGACCGGGCAGGCAAGCAAAACCTGCTCAAGTACAGCTATGGCGGGTTCCTCGACAACCTCGGCCTGTTCAAAGGAACGACCCGCAACCAGGCGACAGCTGCTTCCACCACCATCCGGTTCACTCTGTCGGCAGAACGGCCCTCAGTTGTTTCTATTCCCAAGGGGACGCGGGTGGCGATGGAGGGCGTGATCTACTTTGCGACCGACGAATATGCCGAAATCCCCATCGGCGGGATGACCGTTGACGTTCCGGCTACCTGCACGGTGGCAGGGGAAGGAGGCAACGGCTACGAGATAGGCGATCTGTCCACCATTGTGGACCCGGTGCCGTATGTGGCCAGCGCCAGCAACATCACACCCACCAGCGGCGGCGCAAACATCGAGAGTGATGAAAGCTACAAAGAGCGCATCTACCTTGCCCCCGGCGCCTATTCCACGGCGGGGCCCGAAGATTCCTACATCTACCATGCCAAGTCCTACAGCCCTGCGGTGGGCGACGTTGAAGTCACCAGCGACCAGGCTGCCGGAACCGTGGACGTGGTGTTCCTCATGACCGACGGCTCCAAGCCGAATGAAGATGCCATCGATGGGATGCTCGACTATCTGTCCGCCCGCAACCTGAGACCGATGACAGACCTAGTCCGGGTCGCCGCGCCAGATGAAGTGCCTTATACCATCGCCCTGACTTACTACATCAACCGCAGCGACAGCGCCCGCGCTGTATCCATTCAGCAGAGCGTCACGGTAGCTGTCAGCGAATATGTATCCTGGCAGCGCACCATCGGCCGGGATATCAACCCGGACGAGCTGCGGGCCCGCATCATGGCCGCCGGCGCAAAGCGCATTGTGGTCACCGCGCCCACCTATACGGTGGTGCTCGGCACCAAAGTGGGCGTTTTGCAGGGTGATCCGTCCGTGAGTTACGGAGGGCTGGAAGATGATTGAACTAAAAGGCAGTCTCTTTACCCAGATCATGCCGGACAACCTGGCCAGCCAGGTTGAAACACAGGCGTTTGCCTATGCGCTGCACATCCAAATCGACAAGATTCTGGCCTATGCAGATGCCTGCCGCAGCTATGCCGCCATTGACACTGCGCCAGAGTTTTTGCTGGATTATCTGGCTGTGGAGCTGCGGACACCGGCCTACCGCGAAACATACCCCATCGAGACCAAACGAGACCTGGTCAAGGCATCGCTGCTCTTCTATTGCAAGATGGGCACGCCCTGGGCGGTCGAACGGCTTATGAGAGCTATATTCGGTGGCGGCCACATCGCTGAGTGGTATGAGTACGACGGCGAGCCGCACCACTTCCGGGCAACCATCGAAACTTCCGCTGGCATCAGTCAGGAGGACGTGCGCGAATTTTGGCTCATCCTTGCCTCAGTCAAGCGTCTGTCATCCTGGTTGGATGATATCACGACCGTGACTGAGATGACCGCCGAACCGCCCATCCACATTGGGACGGCAATGTGCGGCACCGTCATGGAAACCACACTCCCGCCGGCCTATGTGGATGTGCAAGCCATCCTCTATGTGGGAGCTGCGCAGTGCGGCACCATTATGCAGACCGTGCTGCCGAACATCAAGGAGGGATAACATGGCAAATATCTATGGTTTTACAAGCCCGACTGCCGGCCGTGAATTGATTGCGGGTCTGCTTGCAGGAGAGACCCTGACCATCACCAAGGTGATGGTGGGCACCGGCAAACCCGAAAATCTGGACCAGATGGCGGCGCTGACGGATCTGATCTCGCCGATGGCTTACGCGACGTCCACAACCCCGGTCCATTCCGGGAGCACTGTGACCATGACCATCGAGTACCGTTCCGACCTCAACGGATCACTGGCGGCAGGTTTTTACCTCAACGAATACGGCGTCTTCGCCAAAACCGAGACGTCCGAAGAGACCCTGATTTATTACGGCAGTCTGGGCGACTATCCGCAGTGGGTCAACGCCTATAGCCCTGGCCAGCCCCCGGATATCCGCCGCTTTCCCATTACCATCGTAGTGGCGGACGAGGTCAACGTCAACGTGCAGTACACGGCAGATGCCTTCATCACCGCCGAAGAAGCTGAAGCCCTGCTGAAAAGCATGATTGATGGTGTGGTCGGCGCCTCCGATGTGGTGGGCATCACCATCCCCGCCTCCGCGTGGGTGCCGGGAGGAACCGGGCTGTATCACTACCAGGCGGATGTTGCCTGCGCGTTGGCACTGGCTACACACTTCCCGGTGGCATCTCTGCACGATGATGCCCTGGGCACTGCGGCGGCAGCCGGTGTTGCCCCTATCATGCAGACATTTGCAGGCAGCGCACGCTTCTATGCGCAGGCCATCCCGGCCGACGATATGAACGCCACACTGGCCCTTATCTCGGGCAGCGAAGAGCACCCCGGCGACGGCCGCGGCATCGTCAACATGGGCAACACCATGCGAGTCAACGTCCCCGGCGGCGTTGCGGGCCTTGACGAAAACGGCAAAGTCCTGCCGAGCGTGCTGCCGGACGATATGACCGGCGGCTTCATTCAGTACACCGGCCAGTTCCCGGCCAGCCCGAAGCCCAACACGCTCTACGGCGAGACTCTCGCGGATTATACCTGAAAGGTGTGGCTGAAATGAAGTACGTCATACGAAAGGTTCCCGAGCGGGACACAGTGTACCTGGAACGGCTCATCCCCGGTGCGCTGATCTATAACGACGTAGAGCACCGCGGGGCGGTGGAGTCCTTTGTCGAAGCCATCAAGGTAGCGAATGACGATGCTGTATATGTGCAGGATGATATGCTTTTGTGCCATGACTTTTGCGCAAGAGCAGAAAGCTACATAGCCCGGCATTCCGACACCGTGATCGTATTCTCGACGACGTCCCGTATTGCCGAGGCCGGAATTTATCCTGCATCCAAGGGCAGATTCCTACTGTGTACTTATATCCCGAAAACCATCGGAAAAGCCTTTGTGGAGTGGTATGAGCGCAGGGAGTACGAGGCGCTGAGGCTTCCAGGATCGTACTACTACGACCAGCAGGATGACGGATTTTTTTACTGTTTCCTTGAGCAGGTCAAAGAGAACGTATATGTTGCCATCCCGAATCTTGCCGGGCATCCGAAGAACACAAGCGTCATCAACCCCAACCGCCCGGTGAGAACTTGTCCGTACTTCGACTATGAAAAAGCCGCAAAATAGGAAAGGAGGAAAAACATGGCATTAGTAAAACTCAGCACCAAGCTGGTGGGCAGTACCGTCAAACTGAACGAAAATAGCTCCCCTGTGGAATTTGTCGTTGCTCATCAAAACAGCCCGTCCAGCGCATACTCCGGATTTGAAGGCGGCACCGTGCTAGTGAGGAAGGGTGCACACTCTTCCCGTATTTGGGGTGAGGATAACGGCGAACGCTACTACAACTACCCGGACGACTGTGAAATCCACACGTGGCTGAACAATACCTACTTGAACACGCTGGATTCCGATATCCAAGCCGCCGTCAAGCAGGTCAAAATCCCTTATGTTTCTGATGTGGACTACGGCGGCGCGGGTAGCGTAAATCAAGGTTCAAACGGCCTGAGCTGCAAAGTGTTCCTTTTGAGCCTTGCAGAGGTCGGCTTCAGTGCTACGAGTGGCTACAGCGGTGTGCCGGATGAAGGAACGGTACTGAGCTGGTTTGCAAGTTCTGGTGATGATGCCAGAAACCTGAACGGAAATGATTGGTGGCTGCGCACACCAGCTCCGGCCAGCTCGGGCCAGTACGCATACTACTGCACCGATGGGGGTTCCTATCCATGGATGAGCCAGGGCTTTAACGCTGGGGACACAACGAGAAGCCATTATATCCGCCCTGTTCTCGTTCTCCCGAACGACCTTTTCGTTCTGGATGATGGTACCGTTATCACGAACCAGCCCCCGTCCGCGCCCGGCTCCATCACCGCGAGCAATGTAATCGGCAATCAGCAATCGACCGTTACCCTGACAGCCGCGACCGATGAGGATGGCACCATCGCCAATTACATCTACGAGCGCAAGGTCGATAGCGGCCAGTGGACCCAGTTCTCCAGCGCCAACAGCCTGACAGCAACGGACAGCATCGACGACAGCTGGACGACCGTGACGTACCGCGCCAAAGCCGTAGATAACATGGGGGCAGAGGGCCCGTATGTGACCAGTGAGGCATATACCGTCGTGCATAACCAGCCGCCCACAGCGCCAGGAAGCATCTACGTGACCAACGTGGTGGGCGGACAGGACGCAATCATCACGCTCACCGCTGCTACCGACTCCGACGGCACGGTTGAAAACTATGTATATGAGCGCAGAGTGGACGGCGGCTCTGACTGGGACGTCATCGCCACCACCAGCGCCCTGAGCACCACTGACCATATCAGCAGCGACTGGGGCACGGTAACGTACCGGGCAAAGGCTGTAGACGATGACGGTGCATCTGGCCCGTATGTGACCAGCGAACAGTCTGCCGTTAATGTCGGCTGGATCACCATCGGCGGCCCTGATACCGCGATGGGGCAGCAGATCAAGCCCTTTACCCTTAGTGCAGCCATCAGCGTCAGCGGCCAGACCGGCGTGACCGGCATCGCCGTGACCGGATACATGGACGGTGCAAAGGTTCTGGATGCTATCCTTGACCAGGGCGAGAACGCAGAAATCAGCGTGGACACCCGCATCCTTGCCAGCGGTCAGCACACCATCCAGATGACGGCCGAAAAGACCGACCTGCTGCCCGCCAACAAGGCGTGGCAGTTCGCCATCCCGTTCAACGCCTTGCCGGACGGCGGCCGGGCTGAACAGCTGCGGGACGACCAGGGGAATCCCATCTTCCCGCGCACCACCTCGCAGCAGGTCATCGGGAAGCACGGCGTCTCCATCCAGAATGACATCGACGCCCTCGAAAAGAGCTTCAGGGGCCTGACAGGGCATCTGGAACAGGTGGACGCGGTGTATCTGGGCAGCGCGGGCGCACAGACTGAGCTCCCGCGCGAGAGCGGCGTCCATTACTGCTTCGGCGTGTACAGCACAGCAGGAAGTACAAACTTTACGATGGTGCTTATCTCAGCTGGCAGCAGTGCGGCCAAGACACTTGACGGCAATGTGACGATTGGCGCAAGCGCGGACAAGTTCACCGCCATGCTCAACGGCAGCAACGCGGCCATCGTGCAGTATTTCAAGTTCGTGGTGGACTCTGAGGCAGAGATCGTGACCAACCCTGTCGCCCTGTTCACCGCGCTGGAGCAGCCGCACGTCTTCTCGGCCAGCGGCGGCAGCACGTCCAGCGTGACCGACCAGACGGAGGCGCTGGAGACCATCATCGCGGACAACGCAAACCACAACTACTACGTGCTGACGGGCACCGACGGTACCAAGTACTACATCGCAGCGCAGGACGTCATCCAGCCGAGCACCGGCAGCTTTACCGGGCCCGTGTACCAGGACGACCAGGGCACCACGCTGTATGCGGGACGGACGTTGACGATGGTGGACACCTCCAACGTGGCCGCGCTGTTCCAGCCGCTGGCCGCGACCGTCTACGACGTGACCACGCAGGGCACGAGCGTAAGCGCGGGCTCGAACATCAACGAGACGCTGCTGGCCATGATCGAGGCGCAGCCGACCTGGCACCGGTACGCCATTCCCGGTTCGGGCGGCGAGACCTACTACGTCCTGAGCGAGGCCGTTATCTCACCGGACGCCATGAACGCGCCCGACGTCTACTACTGCACCGACGGCAGCACCTACTACACCGGCGGGACGCTGCTGTTGCTTGCCATCGGCAACGTCGGCGACATCATGACCTTTGCGGGCCAGCAGTGGATTATCTCCCACAAGACCGCATCGGAAGCCTACCTGACGCTGAATGGTCTGTCTGGCAACTCGACTTGGTATGACTTGCAGCAGAAATGTACGAACTTCGCAAATTCGTTGAATGAGGCACAGAAGAACTGTCTGAAGAGTGTTACCGCAGGTAACACCTCTGGTAAGGTATTTGTTGCTACCAAGGATCAGATGAATGGTGGTTTCAGTTACTTTAATAGTAATAGCCGGAGAAGTGTCGGATCTGTTTACTGGACATCGACCAAGTATTCCTCGGACCGCGCGTGGTTCGTGGACTCGGGTGGGCGCCTCTACGGCGACGGCGGCTACGACTACTACAAGTCGAACTCGCTCGGGTTCCGGCCGTCCATCTGCATCGACCTGACCAAACTGTAAGGGGGTGACCTGAATGTACATTCTGAAAAACACACCGAGCGCAGAGGGCCAGTATGAGGCCATCCAACAGACCACGCAGCCGATGCCGCCGCCGGGCTACCTGTGGTGGCCGGATAGCCTCGACAGGGCCGTCTTTGACCAGTACGAGGGCTTCATCCTGCCCACCATCAAGCGCGGTACGGTGGCGAGCTATGAGGCCAACGCGGAGGCTTACGAGGCGTGGAAGGCGGAGCAGCCTGAGCCAGAACCGGAGCCGACCGACACCGAAGTCCTGAATACCTTACTGGGGGTGATGGAATGACCAGATTGCAGGCAGCGGAACAGCTGCGGAAAGCCTTGCAGATGTTCGTCAAGACCCTGACCGACGCCGAAGCCCTTGAGGTGGCGACCGTCTATCCCGTATGGGCCTCGCAGACTAGCTACAGCGCCGGCGATATTATCTCCCACGGCGTCAACAACCTGGGCGACCCGCAGCTGTACAAGGTGGCACAGAGCCACGTCTCGCAGAGCCAGTATCCGCCCGGTGCGGGCACCGAGAGCCTGTACACGGCGTTCGGTCTTAACGACAGCGGCGTCCCGCTGTGGGCCCAGCCCAGCGGCGCACACGATGCGTACAATATCGGCGACGTGGTGGATTATAACGGCACGCTGTACAAGTCCACTATCAACGGCAACGTTTGGGCCCCGGACGTCTACCCCGCGGGCTGGGAGCTTGTGGAAAGCACAGAACCCGGGCCCGAACCCGAGCCGGGCGGTGGGGAGAACCCTGAACCGACCGAGTACCCCGAATTCGTGCAGCCCACCGGGGCGCATGATGCTTATAGCGTCGGCGACCGTGTGACCTACAACGGGAAAGTGTACGAATCCACTATGGATGGGAACGTGTACTCCCCCGACGCATACCCGGCAGGGTGGAAGGAGGTCGCATGACCGAGTGGGGCGTGGTGACGGTGGTTGTCGCTCTGGTGGGCCTGCTGGCCAGCGTGGCCGGGCCCATCGTGAAGCTGACAAGCACCATCAACGAGCTGAGCGGGCAGGTCAAGCTGCTGCTGTCGAACCTGGAAGACTTCAAGGCAAGGTACACCGAGAGCCTGTCCGAGCTGAAAGACGCCGACCGGCGGCTGCAGGAAAAGCTCATGGACCACGACCGCCGGATCACCGCACTGGAAGAACACATCAAAAACGAATGAACAAGGGAGGCACACCCATGTATGACGTGAAAAGTTATCGCCTAAGTGAGGGCGACGTTCAGCTGTCCGGCCATTTTAAGCTGCACGAGTTCCAGTGCAGTGATGGCAGCGATGTGATTTTTGTGAGCCCTGCACTGGTAGACATCCTCGAAAGCATCCGCGTCCATTTTGGCGCAGCAGTGAGTATCACCAGTGCATACAGAACCGATGCCTATAACGCTCGCGTCAAGGACAGCTCCAAGAAAAGCAAGCACTGCGAGGGTTTGGCGGCGGATATCCAGGTCGCTGGGCACACCCCGCGGGAGGTTTACGACTACGCCTGCCAGCTGCTGGGGGACCACGGCGGCGTGGGCATCTACGACACCTTTGTCCATGTGGACGTGCGCGCCAACAAAAGCCGCTGGAAGGGGTGAGACCGATGGACAGCACCACCGCGGCGATCCTCGCCGCTATCATCACCGGGGGCCTGTCGCTGGTCGGCGTCATCCTCTCCAACCGGGCGGCATCCAGCCGGATGCAGGCCCAACTGGAAAAGCAGCAGGCCATCACCGACACCAAGCTGGAAGAGCTGACCCGGGAGGTCCAGCGGCACAACAACTTTGCCGAGCGCATCCCCACCCTCGAGACCAAGCTCAAGGCCGACGAGCACCGCATCGCCGACCTCGAGGACACGGCCCAGCGCCTGGAAGCGCTGCACACCCACCCGGCAGAGTGACTTGCCAGCTTGCCGCCTTGCCACTTGCCCTTGCCACTTGCTAAGAAAGGCCGCAAGATGTTGCAACTTTTGAAGCAAGTTTAGACCAATTAAGCAAAGTCAATAGCATAAGTGGCCAACAGGGTCAAGAGTAGATGGTTTCCATCACGGCTTCGCCGCTCTTGACCCTGTCAGCCACTTACGCTAAGCAGAAAACAAGGGCAGCAAAAGCTGCCCCATGCCAATTTGGGCATAACAAAATAGACCCTGCTTTGATTTCAGGGCCCACAATCACAAGTGGGTTTAAGCAGCTTTAATAAACCCCTGTTCCCTCGCATGTTGTTCAGGCGTCCTCAGCTCGAAAGGCTTCTGATCGCGCAGAACGGCGAAGATAATAAAGATCAATTTATGCATAGATGCGGCAAGCGCAACTTTTGCCGGTTTGGTTTTACATTTCTTTTCATAATAGCTGGACAAAACAGGATTGGCTGCAGGAGCGTTGGCGTGCTTGAATACTGCGTTGACTACTGCCATATGCAAAGCAGCCCGTGCATAAGGAGAACCTCTCTTTGACAGTTTGTTCTTTGTCCCTCGAAATGTACCAGATTGCCTTTCAGAAGGGTCCAATCCAAAGTAAGCGGCAAGCTGTTTTGGCTTTTTGAAGAGCGAGACATCACCGATTTCTGCCATAATAAGTGAGGCAGAGTGAGGCCCTACACCAGGGATGGTTTGTAGTAATTCTACGTTTTTGCGAATGGTTTTTACTTGCGCCAATAAATTTTCAATTGACTGTTCCAAGTATGCTACGCGGTCTGACAAAGTGTTCAGCATTGGAATAACAGACAAAATCATGCTTTCATCCGCACAAGTGTGAATCCCCAGAACCTTGGCTGTTTCCGCCGTCTTTATAAGCGCTTCTGCCTTCTTTTTGGCAAACTTGTATCCTGATTTGCTGGCAGTAGCAATTACTTCAACAAGTTCGTACTCGTCTGATGCCAGCAAGATGGCCGGAGTTGGAAAGTGTGACAAGACGGCACGCGACGTAATGCTGCCCACATCCGAGAATACCTTATCGTATCCAGGGAAAATCTGATCCAAGAAGGCAGTGAGTCGGTTTTTATACCGAGTCACATCATTCAGAAGCTCTACTCGTTCCCGGCAAAGCAACCGTAAAGCACGAATCGCAGATTGCGGGATCTGCGATGGACGTAGGGTTTTGGTGCGATACAGCATGGCCAGCTTCAATGCGTCTACTTTGTCTGTTTTTCTCTTTCGTATAGAAAAATCCTTCATGGAACTGCTCTGGAGAGGATTAACCACAAGCACGTCATATCCACAGTCCGAGAAAAACTGAAACAGAATCAAGTGGTAGTGTGACGTGGCCTCCATGACAACAGCCGGACGGCCGCCAAAGGCTTCTGTAGCCTTTTTCAACAAAGCCTCAGCGCGCTTCATAGATGTACTATCGTGATAAATCTTTGTTTGTGCGAAAATCTGATTGTCTGGTGACAGAATACACATGTCGCTGAAACGTTTACTGACATCGATCCCCACTACTGGTCCAAAATTCATATACATCGCTCCTTCCCGGGACAGTTTCGCTTCTTCGCAAAAGCAACAGGCGCGTTTTTGATACGGGTAGCGGCTGTGCCGGCCCAACCAACCAAAACATTGATTCTTTTACGAAGCGAACGGACGGTCTACACTGTTGGTAACTTCCAAATCGGAAACCTAGCAAGCAATTTTGCCACTTTCAGCCCCGCATGATAGTTCTATGTTACAATGTTTTCAGAACCGGCACAACCGTACACCATCCTTGATGAAATGTTTTTTATTTCATCGATAACAGTATACCAGCAAGTGTTGCATCTCTTTTTGCATCTTTGTTTGTTTTTTGCAACTGATTTAGAAACGATTGAAAGCGAGGTTTTCGACATGGATGAAAAAGTGTTACATCTCGTAAAGAGCTACATCCTGGAGCACATTGACAAGGCCGACAAACTCCCCCATTTTGAGGTATTCACCGTTTGGAAGGCCAAGGTGTTGCAGAACTGGAAGTATTTGATTTCCAGCACCCTGCCGGATGGTATGTACTACGAGATCACCTACAACGGGGACAAAAAGGAATGGTACCTCGACGCCTACAAGAAGTTCGAAAACCGGTGTATCCCCGAATAAAAAGAGCCTTTGAAAGGAGAACCACATGAACACCAACATTTCCGCCGGCACCATTGCCCGCATGATCTGCCTGATCCTGGCCCTGGTCAACCAGGTCCTCGTGATGACCGGGCACAGTGTCCTGCCCATCGAGGACCAGACTATCGAGCTGATCGTTACCAACGTCTGGACGGTCGTCGCCGCCCTGTGGGGCTACTGGAAAAACAACAGCTGGACCCTGAAAGCTCGCAAGGCGGATGTCTATTTGGCCCGTAAGAAAGAAAAACTGTAATGGGAGGTACATATCGTGAACGAACTGATCGGCGGAATTTTCCTGTTGGCCGTCACCGCAGTGGGCGGCTTTGCTGCCGGCGCGCTGCGGCAGGTCGCCAACGCTTACACCGAAAACCGGCTGCTGTCCGAGATCGCGGACGCTGTGGCCGATGCTGTGGCCTGCATCTCGCAGACCTATGCGGACGAGCTGAAAGAGTTGGGCAGATTCGATGAAGCCGCCCAGAAGATCGCTGTCACAAAGGCCCTTGCAGCCTGCATGGCGTCCCTGAGCGAATCCGCCAAAGACTTTATCACCGACAACTACGGCGACATTGCCGCCTACCTGACTCAGCGCATCGAGGCGCAGGTCAGATTGCAGAAGCTGTAAAGTTTCTTTAGAGCAGTTTAGAGTAACAGGCAGCCTCCAGCGCGGGGGCTGCCTGATTCCTGTTTTCAAGGAGGTTTTCGTCATGACGCGAGAAGAAAAGTTCAACGACTACGAGGGCTTTGTGGCTAAGTTCCAGCCCAAAAAGACTACCGACGACTGCTACACCCCGCCCGCGGTCTATGAGGCCGTCAAGGCGTGGGCCTGCCGGCGGTACGGCATCGACCCGTCCCGCACGGTGCGGCCCTTCTGGCCCGGCGGCGACTATGAGCGTTTCGACTACCCCGCCGGGGCGGTAGTGCTGGACAACCCGCCGTTTTCCTGCCTGGCCAGGATTGTGCGTTTCTACACCGAGCGCCAGATCCCTTACTTCCTGTTTGCGCCGGGTCTGACTGCCTTGGGCCTGGCCAGGCATGGCGCGGGCGTCATCTACACTGACAGCCGCATCACCTACCACAACGGCGCCCAGGTCAACACCGCTTTTGTGACATCCTACGGGGACAACGCAGTGGAGATCACCCCCGACCTCGGCGAGGCCATCAAGGCGGCCCAGCGCAAGGGCTACACCATCAAGCGGACGATCTACCAGTACCCGCCCAACCTGCTCACCACCCAGGCCGCGCTGGCCCTGGCCCGCAACGGCATCCCCTATGCGCTGCCCCGCCGGGAGGCGGTATTCATCCGCGCTCTGGACGCTATGCGGGCCGAAGGCAAGGAAGCCTTCGGCGGCGCGCTGCTGATTTCCGACCGGGCCGCCGCCCGTAAGGCCGACGCTGAACAGGCTGTCCCGCACACCGATGCTCCCACCAGGGTGTGGACTCTCTCCGGCCGGGAACGCCAGATCATCGAAGAACTAAACCACAAAGACGACGAACGCCCCTGTGCTGCACCTTGACGGTGTGACACGGGGGTGCTTTTGTTTTGTTTTGGGGTGAATTTGGGGTGAATGGCCGCAAAAATCCGCCGCAGAATACGCCTGCATACAAAACACACAAAGCAAAAATTGAGCATCTATGCGGTTTTTCGCAAACGGCCAAAATGCGCAAAAGACAGACGCTATTATTGGTAAGGATGAGGTCTCCAGTTCAAATCTGGATAGCAGCTCCACAGGTCAAGATCCCTCGAAAGCCCGCGCTTTCGGGGGATTTTTGTTGTCCGGATGCAATGATGGGGCCTGTCCGTTCGTATTATGGATACAGACCAGATTTTGGCAACCAAACGAGGTGAACTTGTATGCAGAGAAAAACCAAGGCACGGACCGCGCTGCTCTGCCTGGCGCTGGCGGCCGGGACCCTGGCCGGCTGCGCGCCGGCCCGGCAGACGGGCGCGCCGGCGGACAGCGCCCCCGCCCAGACCGGGGAGGAAGCCGCCAACCCCCTGGACGACGGGCGGCTGCGCTATCTTTACCCGGTTAACGGCAGCGGCGGGGGCACCCTGCTGCGGGGGGATACGGTGGTTTACCGGGCCGCGCCCTCCGAAAGCATCAGCCTGCTGTATGCCCCGGGCGCCGACGCGCCCGCCGGCTGGCAGCTGGGCAGAAACGAGGCGGACGGCGCCCGGGTGACCGAAGTCTACGGCGCGGACGGCGCCCTGCTCTGGACGGCGCCCGGCGACTGGCGGGCCTCTCTGGCGGAGGGGCTGCTGGCGCTGGAGCCGGGCGGCTTTGCCGTTGACGCAGGGCCCGGCGGGCCGGGCGGCTGCCGGCTGATCGAACTGGACAGCGGGGAGGAGATCCCCCTGCCGGCCGAGACCTCGGCCTGTGTGCCGGTGGGGGGCGGGCAGGTGGTGCTGACCCTGACCGCCGACCCCGGCGCGCCGGGGACCAGCGGGTCGGACGTGGTGGTGATCGACCTGGCGGGCGGCGAATGCTCCCGGATGGAGAACGCCTACGCCTACCGCGCCTATGACGAAGCGGGCCCGAGCCTCTACGCCGCCGCCCAGACCCATGACATGGAGACCGACGTCTGGTCCAACAGCCTGTACGACTTTGCGTCGGGGGAGTGGATCGAGGGCTTTGACGGCTTCTGCGCCCACAATACCATCTGTTACCGGGTGGAGGACGGGTATGCCGTCCGCCGCCTGGGCGAGGCGGAGCCCCTGGCCGTCTATGACGGGCGCTGCCCCTACTGGCGGGCGGACGCCGCCGTCATCTCCCGGGACAGCGGCAGCGTTCTGGTGACGGAAGAGGGCGAGCTGCCGCTGCTGGGAGGCTTCGGCGCCTATGCGTCCAACGGGGAGGAGGCCGCCTTTCTGCTGGACGACGGCCGGCTGCTGTTCTACGGGCCCGACGGCCGGAGCGAGGTGGAAACGGACCTCGGCGCCCTGTCCGGTCAGGCGGACAGCTGGGTCTCGGTCTACAGCGTGCAGGACGGCTGCGTTTTGCTGAGCGTCACCGACGCCGCCCACCCCGACGGGCACAGCCTGATCTACGACGCCTCCGGCCTTGTGTATGACAGCGCCGGCAGCGGCTATGAGAACATGAACTGCCTGACCATGGGCCCGGACGGCCCGGTCTACAGCGCCTCCCGGCGGGGCGTGGGGGGCGGCTGGATCTCGGACGTGGTGGACAGCCGCGGGCAGATCCTGCTGTCAGGGCTGGCGGACGTTTCCCGGGGAGACGGGCTGCCCGACGGGGTCATCGCGGCCCGGCGCGGCTTTGAGCGGGGCTATATGGACCTTGACGGCAGCTGGCTGTACAGCGAGAGCATCTTTGCCTCCCTCGCGGACGAGGACAGCGCCTACTACTGGTAATACAAAAGGAGAAACGCCATGCGCAACACGAAACTTTCCCGCCGCAGCTTTCTGGCGGCGCTGGGTCTTGGGACGGCGGCCGCCCTTTTGAGCGGCTGCGCCGGCCCGGACAGCGCGAGCAGTTCGGGCGGCGAGGGCCCCGCCTCCAGCTCTTCGGGCGAGGCGGGGGCCGAACCCTTTCTCAGCCCCGAGGAATTCCCCGGGGTGGACGGCTCGACCGCCTGCATCCCCCTCATCGCCCAGATGATGGCCGACACCACCGGCATCCCCCTCAGCGAGGCGCAGAGCAGCGTCGCCGTCAGCACCACCGCCTACGCCTGGGAGAACATGGGGGTCTACGGCAGCTCGGAGATCGAGCTGCTGGTGGTCTACGAGGCCCCCGACTACGTCAAGGAGGAGATCGCCGCCGCCGGCGTTGAGCTGAAACAGAAGCCGGTCGGCCGGGATGCGCTGGTCTTTATCGTCAACGAGGAAAACCCCATCGAGAGCCTGACCCTCGCCCAGCTGCGGGACATCTACGCCGGCCGGGTCACCAACTGGAAGGAGCTGGGCGGGGCCGACGCGCCCATCGTGGCCTTCCAGCGCAGCGAGGACAGCGGCAGCCAGACCCTGTTCCAGAAGCTGCTGATCGGGGACGGGGAGCTGATGGAGGCCCCCACCGAGCTGGCGCCCGCCAGCATGGGCGGCCTGGTGGACAGCGTGGCCGCCTACAACAACAGCGCCAACGCCATCGGCTTTTCGGTCTATTACTACGTGGACCAGATGTATTCCCAGCCGGGGCTGCGGCTGCTGGCGGTGGAAGGGGTCGCCCCCGCCAACGACACCATCGCTTCCCGGGAGTACCCCCTGTGCAACGACTTCTACGCCGTCATCCGGGCGGGCGCCGCCCCCGACAGCCCCGAGCGCCGGCTCTACGACTGGCTGTCCACCGACGCGGGCCGGGACTGCATCGAAAAGGCGGGCTACGTGCCGGCCTGACAAAAAGCAAAAACGCTCCCGCCGGACGGCCTGCCCGGCGGGAGCGCTTTTTACAGTCCGGCTGCCGCGGCGGCCAGTTTGAGTACGCCGGCCAGCACCATGACCAGAATGGGGTCCAGCTTGCACTTGAGCAGCAGAAAGACGCTCAGCACAAAAATGGCCACCATCACCCAGTTGGTGGCGGAAAAGGCGACGGCGGCCTCCCCCCAGAAGGCGGTGACCAGGATGGAGACCCCCGCCGAGGCGATCATGGCGACGACGGCCGGCCGCAGCGAACCCAGCACCCCCTGCAAAAGCGCCATGCTGCGGTATTTTAAGTAGAGCCGGGCGATGAGGGTGACGATGACGCAGGAGGGCAGGATGCAGCCCAGAGTGGCGACCGCCGCCCCGGCCAGCCCGGCGATCTTGATGCCCACAAAGGTGGCCGAGTTGATGGCGATGGGCCCCGGCGTCATCTGGGAGATGGTGACCAGATCGGTGAACTCGGGCATGGAGAGCCAGCCGTGGCGGTCCACGATCTGCCCCTGAATGAGGGGGATGGCCGCGTAGCCGCCCCCGAAGCTGAACAGCCCGATCTGCAGAAAGCTCCAAAACAGCTGCAAATAGATCATAATCAGCCCTCCTTGCCGCGCCGCTGGGCCAGCAGGGTGCGCACGACGCCGACGGCGGCCGCCGCCAGCACCACCAGCACCACGTTGACCTCAAACAGGCAGGCGGCGGCAAAGGAGGCCGCCATGATGAGGATGGCCGCCGCGCTTTTGGAGCGGACGACGTCCGTCCCCATCTGCCAGACCACCGAGGCGATCACCGCGCCCACCCCGGCCTGCATCCCGGCCAGCATCTGGCTGACCAGAAAATTGCTGCGGAAGGCCTCGTAAAAGACCGAGATGACCGAGATGATGACAAAGGGCGGGATGATGGTGGCCGTGATGGCCACCGCCGCCCCCAGCATCCCGGCCAGCTTGTAGCCCACCACGATGGCGCCGTTGACCGCGATGGCCCCCGGCGCCGACTGGGCGATGGCGACAAGGTCGAGCATTTCGTCCTCCTCGATCCAATGGCATTCGTCCACGAACTTTTTCTTGAGCAGGGTGACGATCACATACCCGCCGCCGAAGGTGAAAGCGCTGAGAGAAAGCGTTGAGAAAAACAGCCGGCGCAAAACCTGCTTTTTGTCGTTTGTCCCGTTCATAAGAGGGCCCCTCCTTTGGTCATTTGGTAGGGCAAGGATAACACGGAGAGGCGGCGGATGTCAAACGCCGGCGGAAATTTGCGCCGATTTTACCTCCCGCCGGCCTGTTTTGTGGCGGAGGCAACGCAAATCTAAGAAATATTTGACACATCGAAAGGCCCCGGGTGCTATACTAGGACTGGTTCGGCCGGGCCGCGACAGCCCGGGCCGCAAAGCGCTTTTCAGACCTGTCCCCGCATAAAATGGTTCAGAAAGGATCGCACCCTCATGAAAACGAAACCGAAACAGAAAAAACGTCTCTGGCTGCCCTTCGCCGTTGCGGCGGGGGTGCTCGTGCTGCTGCTGTTGCTGGCGCCCGTCGTGGCGCCGGCGGTGGGCAAGTGGTTCACCGCGCAGGAGAGCGCCGTCCGCGACGGCTGGGCCGTCGACGTCGGCGACCTGATCGGCGTGGACGAGACCGAACAGGTCGAGATCCGGCACGCGCCGATCGAAGCCAGCATCACCGTGCTGCAGCTTGTCCCCACCGACATCGAGGAGGAGGGCTTTACCTACTACGACACTGGCGTGCAGCAGCGGATCCGCGCCATGCTGGAGCGGGGGCAGGCCCTCTCTGCCCGCGGGGCGGAACACCGGGTCGAGTGGACCGCCGAGACCCCGCTGGCCGTCCTCGACCCCTTCGGCACCGGGGCCAACGGCCTTTACCTCTATTTTGAGACCGACTTCCCCACCCAGGTGGAGTACACCGTCCATGTGGACGACGAGCGGATCCCCGACTATACTGCCACAGCCGCCGACCATTCGGGCAGGGAATATACCGCCACCCACGAGTTCCAGCTGATCGGCCTGGTGCCCGGCGAAGTGAACGAGGTCACCCTCCGGCTGCGGGGCAGCTGGGGCAACCTGCGGCAGACCGTCCGCTTTGCCATCGAGATGCCCGAGACCCATTCGGGCTACGACACCATTCTGGAAGTGACCGACGGCGCCAGCGCCGAGCCGCTGGACGAGGGCCTGTTCACCATGATGCGGACCAACGGCTACCTGGGCTACGGCTTCCTCTACGACAACAGCGGCGTCATGCGCTATGAGATGGTGCTGGAGGGCTTTGGGATGGACCGCATCCTCTTCTACGGGGACGAGATGGTCACCTGCGTCTCCTCCAACAAGCTGGCCCGGATCAACGGCCTGGGGGAGGTGGAGCAGGTCTACCCCCTGGGGGACTACGAGCTGCACCACGACATCGACTATGGCCGGGAGGGCACGGTGGTGGCCCTGGCTGAGAAGGCAGGCGACGCCAACGTCGAGGACCTGGTGCTGGAGATCGACCTTGCCACCGGCGAGGTGACCGAGCTGCTGGATTTCAAGGACCTGATGGCGGATTACTACGCCCAGACCCGGCCCATCCGCGCCACCGACACCTTTTTCTGGCAGGTGGACGAACAGGACTGGATCCACCTGAACACCATCCAGTACCTGCCTGATACCGACAGCCTGGTGGTCTCCTCCCGCGAGACCTCCACCGTCATCAAGGTGGACGATGTCCACGGCGAGGCCGCCGTCGGCTGGCTGTGCGGCGACCCGGCCTTCTGGCAGGGCACCGGCTATGAGGGGTACTGCCTTGCGCCGGTGGGCGACTTCACCTGGCAGTACGGCCAGCACAGCGTGGCCTGGGCCGAGGGCGAAGAAGAGGGGATCGGCTACCTGCGGATGTTCAACAACAACTACTGGGCCCTGTCCAGCCGGGACGGCTACGACCCGGACCTGCCCGACGGGGTGAGCACCGAGCTCTACGGCGGCGCGGACGACCGCAGCTACACCTATGTCTACCGCGTCGATGAGAACGCCGGCACCGTCGAACTGGTGGAATCCTTCCCGGTGCCCTATTCCAGCATCGTCTCCAACGCTACTCTGAACGAGGAGACCGGCCACTGGGCCGTCAACAGCGGCATCTCGATGCTGTTCGGCGAATACGACGCCGACGGCCAGCTGATCCGCCAGTACGCCTATCAGTGCACCATGCAGGGCTACCGGACCTTCAAGTACGATTATCAGGGGTTCTGGTTTCAGTGATGCTTCCCTGCGCGTGTGGGAGCTGGTGCGGTGGTGACAACCGCCGCGTTGTTTCCCCCTCCGGCCCTTCGGGCCACCCTTGGTTGCGGTGTCCTGCTTTTGCCGCGCGGGCCAAAGGCCGCTTGCAAAAGTCAGACCGCTGCCCCTGCTCCGCTTCGGCTGTTTCGTCCGCAGGACGCGCCTCAGCTTCGCAGTCCCGCACGCGTGGGAGGCAATAAGGAATGGATTTGAAAAAGGCCCTGTCTTACTCCGACTAAACGGAATAAGGCAGGGCCTTTTTGCTGCTTATGAAAATCCCTACATCTTAAGCTCCCACGCGTGCGGGGGAGCTGTCGTGCAAAGCACGACTGAGGGGGCCAACGGGGGCTGAGCGCAGCTGACTGAGAGGGCCGGCGCGTCAGCACCCTCCGTTGCCGGCGCAGTGGTGCTCGCCGCAATGGTGTTCGCCGTCGTGGTGGTGCTCGCCGTGGTGGTCACAGTGGACGTCGGGGTCGTAGGCCAGCTGACCGGCCAGCAGGGCCTCGACCGCCGCGTCGGCGGAGCCGGACGCGCCGCCGTACAGCCGGATGCCGGCAGCCGCGAGGGCGGCCTGCGCGCCGCCGCCGATGCCGCCGCAGACCAGAACGTCGGCATGCAGCTGCTGCAGGACGCCTGCCAGAGCGCCGTGGCCTTGGCCGTTGGTGCCGACCACTTCGCTGTGGGTGACCTTGCCGTCTGCCACGTCATAGACCTTGAACTGTTCGGTGCGGCCGAAATGCTGGAAAATTTCGCCGTTTGCGTAGGTGACTGCGATTCTCATGGGGATAACTTCCTTTCTGCCGCGGCCCTGCAGGGCCGTTCTGTTTTTCCTCTATTGTAGCACGTTGCGGCGGGGAATGCCAGAGGCGGAGCGCGCAAAAAAGAAAGACCCTGTTTTTCCGGCCCCGTTTGTGATACAATGAGGTATCAGAATCTTACCGTCCGGGAGGGCTGCAAATGCTGAAACGACTGCGGGCTGCGCACCCGATTTGCTACTGTATCCTGACCGCCGTGCTGTTTCTGGCGGCGATGGAAGTGGGGATGACCCTGTTCGAGCTAGTCCTGGTGCTGCTGGGGCCGGCGGCGGTCCGGCCTTTTGTGCAGGAAACCTTCCTGCTGCAAGCGGTCAACGAGCTGTTTGGGCTTTTGGCGGGGCTGTTCCTGCTGGGGCGGACCGGGCGGCTGTGGGTCTGCCGCCAGCGGGGCCGCGGTTTTCTGGACGGGCTGCTGGTGGGGATGTTCTCCTTTGTGATGGTCAGCATGGTCTTGAGCGTCAACCTCGCCCTGGCTGGCCCGGCGCAGGGGGCGGCGGTCAAGCCGCTGTGGCAGATCGCGGCCTTTTTCCTCTGTATGTTCCTGATCGGCCTGGCGGAGGAGACGGTCTTTCGGGGCGTCGTGGCCCAGACGCTGCTGGAGCGCTTCGGCGCCGGGCCAGCCGGCGTCTGGAAAGCCTGCCTGCTCTCGGGCCTTGTGTTCGGCGCGGTGCACCTGACCAACCTGCGGGCCAGCGCACCGGTGGGGGTGCTGGTGCAGTGCTGCGTCACGGCGGCCCTCGGAATGCTGTACGCCGCCGTCTATTTCCGCGGCGGCAACTTGTGGGTGCTGGTCTTTCTGCACACCATGCAGGACACCGCCGCCCTCATCAACATGGGGCTGTACCAGAGCACCGGCAGCATCAGCGGGGTGGTCAGCAGCTACGACCCCAGTATGCTGCGGGGGGCGCTGATCTATCTTGTCCCCACCGTTTTTCTGCTGCGCAAAAGCCGCCTGCCCGAGATAGCCGCCTTCTGGTCCCGCTGCCTGCCCCCGCCCGAAGAAACGGCCTGACAACAAAAGCCTGCCTGCCCGGTGAACCGGACAGACAGGCTTTTTTATGGCCTCACTGATAATCGATCGGCAGGGTGGGCAGGCCGTTCAGGTCAAGGCCGGCGGTGTGGCCGGCGGTGAACTCGTAGTAGCCCTGGCTGGCGATCATGGCGCCGTTGTCCCCGCAGAACTTGAGCTGGGGCAGAAAGACCTGCGCGCCCAGCTTCTGGGCCCCGTCGTTGACCAGCTGGCGCAGCCGTCCGTTGGCGGCGACGCCGCCGGCCAGGCAGACCTGGCTGGCGCCGGTGTCGGCTGCGGCGGCCAGCAGCTTTTCGGCCAGGATGCCGTCGATCCGCTCCTGGAAGGAGGCGGCGAGGTCGGGCACATTGACCGGCAGGCCCTTCATGCCCGCCTGGTTGACCTCGTTGAGCACCGCAGTCTTGAGGCCCGAAAAGCTGACGTTGTATTTGCCCTCGACGTGGGGCACCGGCAGGCGGTAGGCGTGGGGGTCGCCGGTTTTGGCGGCGGCCGCGATGCTGGGCCCGCCGGGGTAGGCGAGGCCCAGGGTGCGGGCTACCTTGTCGAAGGCTTCGCCGGCGGCGTCGTCCACCGTCCGGCCCAGGACGCGGAACCGGGTGTAGTCCTCCACCTGCACGATGTGGCTGTGCCCGCCCGAGGCCACCAGGCAGAGGAAGGGCGGCTTGAGCTCAGGGTGGGTCAGGTAGAGGGCCGCGATGTGCCCCCGCAGGTGGTGGACCGGCACCAGGGGCTTGTTTGCCGCGTAGGCCAGCCCCTTGGCAAAGTTGACCCCCACCAGCACCGCCCCGATCAGCCCCGGGGCGAAGGTGACGGCCACCGCGTCCACCTCGTCGATGGTGCGGCCGGCGTCGGCGAGGGCTTTGCCCACCGCGGCGCTGATGTACTCGCAGTGGCGGCGGCTGGCGATCTCGGGCACCACCCCGCCGTAGAGGGCCTGCTCCTTGACGCTGGTGGCGATGACGTTGCTGAGCAGGGTGCGCCCGTCCTCGACCAGGGCGGCGGCCGTCTCGTCACAGGTGGATTCGATTCCCAAAATGATCATGTTCGCGTTCCTTTGGTGTGATTTTTAGTGTGCTTCTAACCACGATTTTCCCTGATGGACGTCGGTGTCCAGCGGGACGGCGAAGCGGACGCAGCCCTCCATCTCCTCTTTCAGGATGCGGGCGGCGGTCTCGGCTTCGGCCTCGGGGGCCTCGACGATCAGTTCGTCGTGCACCGTCAGGATCAGCCGGCTCTGCAGCCCTTCGGCCCGGATGCGCCGCCAGACCTTGACCATGGCCAGCTTGATGACGTCGGCCGCGGTGCCCTGGATGGGGGTGTTGCGGGCCATCCGCTCGCCGCTGGCCCGGACGTTCACGTTGGAGCTGGCCAGCTCGGGCAGGGCCCGCCGCCGCCCGAACAGGGTGCTGACATAGCCCTTTTCCTTGGCGTCAGCGATGGTCTTGTGCATATAGCTGTCCACCTTGGGGAAGCTGGCAAAATAGCTTTTGAGGAAGCTGCCGGCCTCCCGCACCGAGACGCCCAGGTCCTCCGAGAGGCTGAACGCCCCCTTGCCGTACATGATGCCGAAGTTGATGGCCTTGGCCGCGGTGCGCAGCCGGGGGGTGACCTCCTCCAGCGGGATGCCGTAGATCTTGGCGGCGGTGCTGCGGTGGATGTCCTCGCCGGCCCGGAAGGCCGCCTGCATATGCTCGTCCCCGGTGATGTGGGCCAGGATGCGCAGCTCGATCTGGCTGTAGTCGGCGTCCACAAAGACGCAGCCCGGCTTTGCGATGAAAAAGCCGCGCAGCTGGCTGCCCAGCTCGGTGCGGATGGGGATGTTCTGCAGGTTGGGGTTGTCGGACGAGAGGCGGCCGGTGCGCGCTTCGGTCTGGTTGAAGGTGGAGTGGATCCGCCCGTCGGGGGCGATCACCTTCAAAAGCCCCTCGGCGTAGGTGGAGTAGAGCTTCTGGTAGGAGCGGTACTGCAGAATGTCGTCGATCAGGGGGCAGTCGGGCCGCAGCTTCTGCAAGGTGGCGTTGTCGGTCGACCAGCCCCGGCTGGTTTTGCGGCCGTGGGGCAGCTTCATCTTGTCGAACAGCATCTCGCCCAGCTGCTTGGGGCTGTTGGGGTTGAAGTCGGGGTCCTCCACCTGGCCGCGGATGTAGTCCAGCTTTTCCTCGATCTTCCGGTGCAGATCGGCGCCGAACCGCTCGATGCCGGCCTTGTCCACCAGAACGCCGGTGCGGGTCATGTCGGCCAGCACCTGCGCGAGGGGGAACTCGATCTCGTTGTAAAGGCGGTCCTGCCCGAGGGCGGTGATCTCGGCCTTCAGCCGGGCAAAAAGGCCGGCCAGCAAGGGGGCGTCCGGCCATTCCTCGCAGGTGAAGGCGGGTTTGATCCGGTAGGTTTCGGCCAGGGCGGCGATGCTGTACTTGGCCGCCGAGGCGTCCAGCAGGTAGGCGGCCAGCTTGCCGTCCCAGGTGATGGCGCTGCCCCAGCCGCCGGCCTGCATGGCTGCGGCGTAGAGGGGGGCGGCGTCGAATACTTCCAGCTGCAGGGCGGGATTGTCCAGCAGCAGGGCCAGCTCGCCGTCGGCCAGCGGGCAGACGGTCCGGTCCTGGACGGCGTACCAGTGGGCGGGGCGGGTCTCGATGATCCGGTTGCCCTGCTTGCCGTAGACCGGGGGCCGGGCGGCCAGCAGCCAGAGGCCGGCGGGGCGCGCCGGCATGGAGCGGACCTCCGCCGCGGGCAGGGGAGCGGCGGGCGGCGCCGGCTCGTCCTCGGCGGGCAGCACGTGTTCCAGCCCCAGCCGCGGGATGAGGGCCCGGATCTCGAGGTCCAGCATCAGGCGGACGGCGGCGGCCTTGTCCCCTTCGCCGGGGCGGTAGGCCCCCGCGGCCGTCTCGATGGGGGCGTCGGTCCGGATGGAGCCGAGGGTATAGCTGAGCTCGGCGTCGGCTTTGTAGGCTTCGAGGTTGGCCCGCTGCCGGGGCTTGATGACGGGGTCGTCCAGATGCTCATAGACGCCGGCCAGACTGCCGAACTGCTGGATGAGGGCGAGGGCGGTCTTTTCCCCGATGCCCTTGACGCCGGGGATGTTGTCCGAGGCGTCGCCCTGCAGGCTCTTGACGTCGATCAGCTGTTTGGGCGCAAGGCCGTACTTTTCCCGGACGGCGGCCTCGTCCATCACCCGCGTTTCGCTGTGCCCGCGCGAGGTGGCGGCCAGCAGGACGGTGGTGTTGGGGCTGACCAGCTGCAGATTGTCCCGGTCGCCGGTGGCGATGTAGCAGGTCTCCCCCCGGGCGTCGCAGGCGGCGGCCAGGGTGCCGAGGATATCGTCGGCCTCCCACCCTTCGGCGGTGACCAGTTTGTAGCCCAGATCGGTCAGGAGCTGCTGCAGCAGGGGCATCTGGGCCGCAAGCTCCTCCGGCATCCCGTGCCGGTTGGCCTTGTAGCCGTCGTACATTTTGTGGCGGAAGGTGGGGGCGGGCAGGTCGAAGGCGATGGCGACCTCGTCCGGCTGATAGTTCTGCGTTAAAGACAGCAGGATGTTCATAAAGCCATAGATGGCGTTGGTGTACTGTCCTTCCTTGGTGGTCAGGACTTTGATGCCAAAAAAGGCGCGGTTGGCGATGCTGTTGCCGTCAACGACCAGTAAAGACATGGCGTGTTTCCTCCCTGTAGGTGCAGCCCCTGTGCAGAGGGGCTGTGCGTCTGCCGCACCATTACCCCTTAGTATAGCACAAACAGGCGGACAGAAACAAGTTTTGCCGGCAAAAAGGCCCCGCCCGGCTGTATGGACTGGCCGGACGGGGCGGATGCGGTCACGGAATGGTGCTGATGGCGCTGACCGGGCAGCTCTCGGCGGCGGCGACGGCCTGCGGCACGTCCTCGCCGGGGATATCGCCCGGGATGGCGACGGCAAGCGTCCCCTCCATCGAGAATACCTCGGGGCAAAGGCCGGCGCACTGGGTGCAGCCGATGCAGAGATTGGGGTCGACGATCGCTTTCATGGCGTTCCCTCCTTTTGCAGACAGTCTGCCCCGAACGGCCCCGGGCTATACTTTCGCCCGGCAATATGTTACAATAACTTACAATAACCGGGACAAAACAGGAGAGGACGGCAAAATATATGAACATCCAGATCTTCGGCACCAGCAAGAGCTTTGACACCAAAAAGGCCCAGCGCTATTTTAAGGAGCGGGGCATCCGCTTTCAGATGATCGATCTGAAGGAAAAGGAGATGAGCCGCGGGGAGTTTGACAGCGTCGCCCGCGCAGTGGGCGGCTGGCAGAACCTGGTCGACCCGAACGCCAGGGACAAACAGACCCTTGCGCTGCTGGACGCCCTGGTCGACTGGCAGAAGGAGGACAAGCTGTTTGAAAACCAGCAGCTTTTGAAGCAACCCATCGTCCGCAACGGGCGGCAGGCGACGGCGGGCTATCAGCCCGAGGTCTGGGCCGGGTGGGCGTGACGGTCAGGACAGGGCCTTGAGGGCGGCGAGGAAGGCGTCGACGTTGGCCTCGGGGGTGGCCCAGCTGGTCACCAGACGGATGCAGGTGTGCCCCTCGTCCGGCTTTGCCGAGAACTCGAAGCCGAAATCGGACTCCAGCGCCTTGACCACCCCATCCGGGAAGATGGGGAACTGCTGGTTGGTGACGCTGTCGCAGGCGAAGGGGTAGCCCAGCGCCGCGATGCCGGCCTTGAGCTTCAAGGCCATGGCGTTGGCGTGGGCGGCCAGGGAGGTATAGAAAGCCCCGGTGCCGTCCCGGAACAGGGTCTCGAACTGGATGCCCAGCAGCCAGCCCTTGGCCAGCATCCCGCCCCGCTGCTTGATGTTGTAGCGGAAGTCGGGCTTGAGGGCGTCGTTCAGGATGACCAGCGCCTCGCCGAAGAGGGCGGCGTTCTTGGTGCCGCCGATGTAGAAGACGTCGCACAGCCGGCCGAGGTCGGCGAGGGAGGGCCCGCCGGCGGCCAGACCGGCGGCCAGCCGCGCGCCGTCCAGGTAGAGATAGAGCCCCAGCTCGTCGCAGACGGCGCGCAGGGCCTCCACTTCGCCCAGGGTGTAGAGGGTGCCGATCTCGGTGGTCTGGCTGATGTAGACCATTTTGGGCTTGACCATGTGCTCGTCGGGATGGGCGGCCACGGCGGCCCGGACGGCGGCGGGGGTCAGCTTGCCGTCGGCGGCGGGGCAGGCGATGCACTTGTGGCCGGTGGCCTCGATGGCGCCCGTCTCGTGGACGCAGATGTGGGCGCTGGTGGCGGCGATCACCGCCTCATACGGCCGCAGAAAGGCCGCGATGGCGGTGGCGTTGGTCTGGGTGCCGCCCACCAGAATGTGGACGGCGGCGTCCGGACGGCCGATGGCAGCGCGGATCAATGCGTGGGCATGGGCCGAGTGGGGGTCGGTGGAATAGCCGGGGTTGCCCTCGGTGTTGGAGGCGGCCATGGCTTCGAGGATGGAGGGATGGCAGCCCTCGCTGTAATCGTTGGTAAAACGGATCATGATATACGCTCCCTTTCGATGCGGTATTGCAGAATAAGACCATTATAACAGCTTTTCACAAAATTACCATAGCCGCAGGCAGATACATTGTGTTATACTATACGGAGTGATGTCCGCCCCGTGCGGACCCGAGAACTTTGATCTTAGGAGACAGCATACATTATGAAAACCTATGTGACCCCGGAGGAACACGCACGCATCCACCGCCGTCGCCGCCGTCAGGCGCTGGGGCTGGCGATGGCGGTGCTGCTGGTCATCGGGATTTTTACGGTGCTGGCGGCCGGCGTCCGGCTGGTGGCCGGCCTTTTCGACAACACCGAAGAGATGCAGGAGTACGAGGACAAGCTGGAAGGGCTGGTCCTGTTCGACCCGCTGCCTTTTGACGGCATCGAGAACATCGACGACCTGACCCTGCGCGAGGCCGCCGTCTGGGGCTGCATCTACCACATCCAGGAGACCCAGGGCGGCTTTGACAACTACGCCCACGACCCGGTGACCGAGCAGCTGCTGCTGCCCGCCGTCGAGGTGGACGCCTATCTGGCCCGGCTGCTGGGCCCGTCCTTCCGGCTGACCCACCGCAGCTTTGAGATGGACGACATGACCATCGCCTTTGACGAGACGACCCAGTGCTACAGCATCCCCGTCACCGGCGACGTGGGCTATTACCGGGCCAAGGTGACCGCCCTGTTCAAGCAGGAGGGCCGGCTGCACGTGACGGTGGGATACATCCCCCTCGGCGGCACCGGCGACCTGATCGGCACCCAGTCCGACACCCCCACCAAATATATGGACTATCTGTTTGAGCGGACCGGCGGCAGCTGGTATCTGACCGGCCTGACCGAGAGCGCCACCAAGCCCGAACAGGCGGCGTCCTCCCAGGCCAACTCGGTGGTCATGATGGACCCCGACGAGCTGCAGGAGGCCATTCTGCAGGGGGTGGACCCCAACGCGGCGTCGAGCGGCGCGGACAGCGAGGCTGCGTCGAGCGAAGCGGCTTCCAGCGAGGCGGCGTCCGACAGCGCCGCGTCGGATGAGGCGGCTTCCGGCGAAGAGGCCGCCGGGGATCAGGAGACCGAAGAGACCGACAGCGCCGCCTCCGACCAGGCGGCCTGAGCCGGAACAAAGTGGGCCGCTGACGGCCGCGCGGCCCGGCTGCTGAGGACGCCGGAAGAAAAGATTGCATGAAATATGTCTTATTTGTGACGGAAAAGTTAATTTTAGCACTCTCGTATTGACAGTGCTAAAAGCACGTGCTATACTAAAGCCGTGCTCAGGAGGAAGGGCGCCGGGGAGCGGAAAGCTCCCGAGAGCACTTCCCCGCCGGGCAGACAAAAGTCGTTTTACCGGCCCCCCGCAGGGGCCGTCGATAGGAGGTTTGACTTATGTTACTGCCTGCTGTTTTTCATGAAAATCT
>DXHQ01000036.1 GCA_019113345.1 Candidatus Faecalibacterium intestinigallinarum | reverse complement strand
TATACCTTTCCGGATGCCGGGCAAAAGTTCAACATTCTGTAAGGAGGATAACGTATGAACGCAAAAAAGCTACTGTCCACGCTTCTGTCGGCTGCCATGGCCGTCAGTATGCTGGCAGGCTGTTTCGGCGGGTCGAATGATTTCTCCCGCGAGGCGGCAAAGGCAGCAAACAAAGCGCAGGACACCGTTGAATTTTCAACCGATTCGCGCCTGACCAAATCCCTTCTGGAGGCTTTGGAAGAGAACATCCAGACCTATGATGTCCATGACGCTATGGAAGCCGATGAGAACCTGGAGGTTCTGCTGACTTCCGGTTACGATTTGGATATCCACGCTGTAACCGCTGAGGATGCCAAGGCAGCCGCCGAGGCTATCGCCCAGCTGGTTGCAAAAGAGGATGTCTCCGGCAAAAAATCCACCGGCTACATCTCCATGGTCTTGAATGACAACCACTACTATTATGCCGCAGTGTTGACTTATCGTACCGGCAATAGCGGTGGGTCAAACGCTGGTAATGATGAAGTAGATAACAGTCCGCAGACTTATACACTCACTGTAATATGGAATGCAGATCAAGGTACTGTTAAAGTCAACAATATTGAGTACAATAATGGCAAAGCTGAGGTAAATGTAAAAGCTGGGAGCAAAGTGACTGTTCAAGCACTCCCATATACTGGATTTAAGGTTGACGATTTTTCCACCGATATGGCCGCTATAATTAGCGAAAACACTTTGACTATAGATCCAATTATTGATAATACCCTGATAGGTGTGTTTTTTGGTAAAGCACCAATTGAGGTAGGAGAGATTAAAATTGACTGGTCAAAGTCATTGGAATTCCAGAAAAAAGATTGGTATGGTTGCCACGAGAAACTTGATTTGGTAAAAACTCCGTTGTATATAACCGTTTCTTACAAATATGATACCAAACCGGATGAGACGGTTCTTGTAACTCCAGACATGATTGAACATGTTGGCTATACCACAAATTTGCCAGATCGTAAGGTAAATGAATATTATGAAGATGATGGAAATGGAAATGATTATTGGGCAGCGAGATTTGAAATCAAATACGAAAATGTTTCAACATCATTTGTTGTAAATATAAATTGCGAACACAAAGGATATGGAAATGACAGTTGCAAACATTGTGGATGCTGTATCTTTTGGGATGGAACAGGAAAAACTCATCACACCGCAGATGATGTTTAAGATTCTAAAATAATTAGCCAACACTCATTTAACCCTCATCTCCTTTAATTGAGGCGTCCCGAGACTCTTTTACCATGCAAAAACCGTATGCACGGCCCGTTTGAGTGGGGTGCATACGGTTTTGTTTGTCTTTATTCTGCCTGCCCGGCCATGGCGAGGTAGCGGTCGAGCTGTTTTTCTTCCAGGGCGGCCACCATCTCGGTGAAGGGAGCCAGGTCGCCGTCTACGGCGTAAGCCTCCAGAGCGTTGTAGTAATCGAGCCGGTTCTCTTTGGCAATGGAGACGGGCGCAAAGCCCTGCGCCAGCAGCTGATAGTTCATCAGCAGGCGGGAGGTACGGCCATTGCCGTCCGGGAAGGGATGGATGCGGACAAATTCGGCGTGGGTCCAGGCAGCCAACGCAATGGGGTCGAGGGCCTGCTCTTTCCAGCCGAGATCGGCGTAAAAATCCTTGACCTGCCGGTACATCTCGTTGGGGCTGGGGGGCGTGTGCTGCGCGCCCGAAATATAGACGTCCACATTGCGGTAGACCCCGCCCACCAGGATGTTTTCCATCAGGATGGCGTGGATATCTTTGACGATCTTTTCGCTGAGGGGCTCGTTTCGGGCGATGCAGGCTTTGACATAGCGGTAGGCCTTCTGATGGTTGACCGCCTCGTAGATCTCCCGCAGGCTCTTGCCGCCGGGGCAGATGGCGTCCTCCAAAACAAGTTTGGTCTCCATCAAAGTCAGGGTATTGCCCTCAATGGCGTTGGAGTTGTGGGTGTATTCCACCTCGAAAGCCAGCTCGTAGCTTTGCAGGGTCAGCGCCGGGATGGATGGCAGGGCCTGCCGGTAGCACTCCCGTTTTTGTAAAAGCCGGTCGAGATCCATCTGAGCTGCCTCCTTCTGCTTAAAATTCCAGGTTCCCGAACTCGCTCAGTTTCAGCTCGTCGTTGTGGTCCAGCGCCCAGCGGACGGCCCAGTCGGAGGTGAAGAGCAGCAGGCGGTTGCCGCGCATATCCTCCACCGCTTTGGTGTCGCTGGTCAGGTCGAGGCTGCGCAGGGTGTAGCTGTCGGGGTCGTTCAGGATCCAGCGGATCTGCTCGAAGGGCAGGTGCTGCATCCGGATCTCGACGTTGTACTCGGTGTTCAGGCGATACTCCAGCACTTCCAGCTGCAGCACGCCCACCACGCCGACCACGACCTCCTCCATGCCGCCGCCCACCTCGCGGAAGATCTGGATGGCGCCTTCCTGGGCGATCTGCTCCATCCCCTTCACGAACTGCTTGCGCTTCATGGTGTCCTTCTGCTCGATGCGTGCAAAATGCTCGGGCGCAAAGGTGGGGATGCCGGCGAACTGCACCTTCTTTTTGCCGGTGCAGAGGGTGTCGCCGATCGAGAAGATGCCCGGGTCGAACAGGCCGATGATGTCGCCGGCGTAGGCCTCGTCCACGATGGCGCGGTCCTGCGCCATCAGCTGGGTGCCGGTGGCCAGCTTGATGTTCTTGCCCTCCTGGACGTGGTAGGCCTCCATGCCCCGCTCGAACTTGCCCGAGCAGATCCGCATGAAGGCGATGCGATCCCGGTGGGCCTTGTTCATGTTGGCCTGGATCTTGAAGATGAAGCCGGAGAACTCCTCCCGGCAGGGGTCGACCGCCTCGCCGGTCAGGCTGTCCACCCGCGCCAGCGGGGTGGGGGTCAGCCGCAGGAACTCCTGCAAAAAGGGCTCGACGCCGAAGTTGGTCAGCGCCGACCCGAAAAAGACCGGGCTCAGCTCGCCCTTCAGGACGCGGTCGAGGTCGAACTCCTCGGCTGCGCCGTCCAAAAGCTCGATCTCGTCCACCAGCTGGCGGTGGAGGTAGGGGGTCAGCAGCTCGTCCAGGCCGGCGTCGCCCAGCTCCAGCTGGATCTCGTCCACCTTTTTGACGCCGTTGGCCCGGCCGTCGCTGGAAAAGGCCAGCACCTTGCGGGCCTGCCGGTCGAACACGCCCTTGAAGTCCTTGCCGCAGCCGATGGGCCAGTTCATGGGATAGGTCTTGATGCCCAGGATCTCCTCGATGTTCTCCATCAGTTCAAAGGGGTCGCGGGCTTCGCGGTCCATCTTGTTGATGAAGGTGAAGATGGGGATATGCCGCAGGGTGCAGACCTTGAACAGCTTGATGGTCTGCGCCTCGACGCCCTTGGCCGCGTCGATGACCATCACCGCCGAGTCGGCGGCCATCAGGGTGCGGTAGGTGTCCTCCGAAAAGTCCTGGTGGCCGGGGGTGTCCAGAATGTTGACGCACTTGCCGGCGTAGTCGAACTGCAGCACCGACGAGGTGACCGAGATGCCGCGCTGCTTTTCGATGTCCATCCAGTCCGAGACGGCGTGCCGGGCGCTCTGCTTGCCCTTGACCGAGCCGGCCTGGTTGATGGCTCCGCCGTAGAGCAGCAGCTTTTCGGTGAGGGTGGTCTTGCCCGCGTCGGGGTGGCTGATGATGGCGAACGTCCGGCGGCGTTCGATTTCTTCACGATTTGTCATAGTACCTCTTGCTTTCTGTTGGGTCGGTGTATCTGAAACGTTGGCGTCGTCTGGTGTTACATGGGCGTTTTCTCCCTGTCATGGCTTCTGCGCTGAAAATTGCACACATATTTTATATTACGCCAAAACGCCCCTTTGCGCAAGAGGTTTGCCTCATTTTTTTATCACAAAGCAGGGCAGCGGCGCACTGTCCGCCCAATTGGCAAAGCGGCAGACCAGGACGGTGCAGGCGGTCAGGGGCAGCGCTTCCAGCCAGGCGAGGACGGCCTGCTTTTCGCTGTCCCCGATCACGTCCCCGCTGTACAGCACCGCCGACAGCACGCCCCCCGGCCGCAGGGCGGACAGCGCCGCCTCCATGGCCCGGACGCTGCTCTCGGCCTGGCTGTGGACGGCGTGGTCCGCCCCCGGCAGCCACCCGAAGTTGAACATCACGATGTCGACCGAGCCGGGCTGGACGTACCGCAGCAGGTTGGCGTGGCTGTCCAGGATGAGGCGGCAGCGGCTCCCGGCGATGCCCTCCCGGGCCAGACGGGCGCGGGTGGCCTCGATGGCGGCGGGCTGGATGTCAAAGGCCAGCACCCGCCCCTGCTTGCCGCCCAATTTGCAGAGAAAGACGGTGTCCCCGCCGTTGCCGCAGGTGGCGTCCACCATCACGTTGGGCCGGACAAAGCGGTCGGTCAGAAAATCCTGGACCAGGCGGACGGCGGTCAGGTCGGGCCTGCGGCGGCGGACCAGCCGCCCGCCCTCGGGCAGAAAGCCGAACTTGGCCCAAAAGGCCGTCTCCCCGGGCTGGCTGGGCAGCGGCGCGCTGAACAGGCTGGCCGCCTCCCGGTCGTAGCCGCCGCAGTGATGCAGCACCTGCCGCAGCAGGTAGGAGCCGTACCCCCGCCGCCGCCACTCCGGCGCGACCCACAGCCCGCCGATGATGGTCTCCTGCCCGGCCCGGCTGACGATGCAGCAGCCGACGCGGAGCTTTTCTTTGTAAAGATCGAACCCGGTTTCTGTCTGAACAAGGACCATAAAAACCTCCCGAAATGCACGTTTTCTTCCCAAAAGGCCGCCGCCCCGGCCGTTGGAGCTGCAATTTCACATTTTCTTCACGGCGGCATGAATCTGTTTTCACAATTTCAGGTTACACTATAATCAGCCTAAGAGAAAAGGTCAAGCCCCTTTCCTCTTCCGCCCCTGAAAGGATGACTGAGTATGGAAAAAGAGAACAAATGGGAATATGATTATTCCTCCCTCTACAACAATTCTTCCGACTATGGCGGCACCGGCTATGCGAACGTAGGCAGCAGCGGCAATAACGCCGCCAACCAATATGACGCTTCCGGCGCAGGCGGCAGCCAGCCGCCCTGCACCCCGGAATACAAGCCGGTCCCCGATCCGGGCCAGCCTCCCAAAAAGAAGCACCGCCGGATCAGCGCCGGGCGGATCCTGCGCACCATCGTCTCCCTGGTGCTGGCCGCGGCCGTCGGCTTTGCCGGCGGGTACGTCGGCAGCATGGTGGGCGACAACCACAAACTGGTGATCCAAGCCGCCGACCGCACCGAACAGCTCAACAACGCCCTTGCCGGCACCACTTCGACCGGCGGCGACAATCTGGACAGCGCCCAGGTGGCGGCCCTCGTCACCCCCAGCGTCGTCCCCATCACGACCGAAGAGGTCGTCTACTCCTCCTGGTCCTGGTTCGGCCAGCGCCAGATCCAGTCCGGCGCGGGCAGCGGCGTCATCATCAGCGATGACGGCTATATCCTGACCTGCGCCCACGTCGTGGAGGGCGCCGACGACATCAGCGTCCAGGTCGGCGACACCGACTACGCCGCCCAGATCATCGGCGCCGACTCCGACAGCGACATCGCCGTCATCAAGATCGACGCCGAGGGCCTGACCCCCGCCGTCGTGGGCGACAGCAACGCCCTGGTCATCGGCGAGGAAGTGATGGCCGTCGGCAACCCGCTGGGCACCCTGAGCGGCACCGTCACCAACGGCATCGTCAGCGCCCTGAACCGCAACATCGCCGTCCAGAACAACGACGGCTCGGTCAACCGCCTGTCGGTCATTCAGACCAACGCCAGCATCAGCCCGGGCAACTCGGGCGGCGGGCTGTTCAATATGGCCGGCGAACTGGTCGGCATCGTCAACGCCAAGTCGGGCGCTTCCCAGGCCGAGGGCATCGGCTTTGCCATCCCCATCAGCAACGCCATCGCCATCGCGCAGGATCTGCTGGAAAACGGCTATGTCAGCGGCCGCCCCTACCTGGGCATCACCTATATCACCGTCGCCGATGAGGCCACCGCACAGCAGCTGGGCGTGTCGGCCTACGGCATCTATATCGTAGAGGTCAGCGCCGGTTCGGGCGCTGCGCAGGCCGGCCTTGAGCCGGGCGACCGCATCGTCAGCATCGACGGGCAGGAGATCGCTGCCCGCGACGACGTTTCGGCCATCATCGACGGGCACGCCACCGGCGACGTCATCTCCATCACCGTTGCCCGCGACGGCCAGATGCTGACCGTCTCCGCCACCCTCGGCGAGCAGACCCCCAACAACTAACTTTGCTGAACCCACCAAAACAGGTTTACAGGTCCAATCCCCCGGAACAGAAGACTCCCTTCTGATTTTCCTCCTTACAAAAGACTCCCCCGTCCCTAGACCCGGCGGGGGAGTTTTTTGATGCCCTTTGCGCTGCTCAGATGACGTTTTCCAGCAGTTCCGTCAGCGAGACGCCGTAGAGCTTGGCCAGCAGGACCAGGTTGGACATGGTGGGGTCGCTCTCGCCGGTCTCCCACTTGGAGACGGCCTGCCGGGACACCCCGAGCGATTCGGCCACGAACTCCTGGGTCATCCTGCAGCGGGTGCGGTGGTCTTTGAGGGTCTCGGAGAGAGTCTTGCGGACGGCAGCGGTTTCCTTTTTCACCTCCTGGGCTTTGGCGTGGGTCTTGATGTAGATCCACAGGGCCCGGATGCACAGGATCATCAGGACCGCCGGTATCACAAAAGCAACGGCCAGGATGAAGAAGGACAAAAGCATTCCGACAATTTCGATCGCAGCAAGTTTCATAACGATCAGCTCCTTTCGTTTGGTGGCTTCAGTCTACCAGAAAGGGCCGGTTGCATCCACCAACTATCCCGCAACTTTTGGTTGCACGGGGCATTTTGCCCGCTTTTATCCATTCCCGATGGCCTCTCGCGCGTGCGGGAGAGGGCTGTGTCAAAACTCCTGCCAGAACAGCCCGCCGCTGGTCTGGAAGAGGGGCCAGGGGCTGATGCTCTTGCTGCCCAGCTTGAAATCCATGGTCAGGGTCTCCCCCACCTGGCCCACCGCGTCGCCCCGGGCCACGGTCTGCCCCGGCTGGACGTGGATGCTCCCCAGGCCGTACAGGTAGCTGCGCAGGCCGCAGCCGTGGTCGATCACCACGGTATGGCCGGTCAGGCCCAGATTCTGGGCCACCGCCACCACCCCGTCGGCGGGGGCGCGGACCGGGTCGCCGGGGATGGTGTAGAGCAGGGTGGAGTTGGACTGGCTGGCCCGCGCGCCGCCCATCACCTTGGTCTGGCCGTAGTCGAGCAGGACGGTGTAGGTCTCGACCGGGCAGAGGAAGGCCCGGTGCCACATCTTTTCCCGGGCGGGGGCCTCGTAGAGGGACCAGATGACGTTGCGGAACTCCTCGGCCGCGCCGTCGGGGGCGGGCGGGTCGGGCTGCGCTTCGGCCTCGCCGAAGGCTTTGGCCGTCACCACCAAACTGAGGGAGAGGGTCTCGCCGTTGACGGTGACGGCGATGTCGTGGCTGCCGGCCGAGGCGTTGTAGGCCGCCGGGATATAGCACCGCCAGCCCGCCGGGCTGCGGACGCACTGCACGCTGCCCAGATCGGTCTCGACGGCGGGGGTCTCATTGCCCACCATCCCGCCGATCTCGAGGGCGGCCACCCCGCCCTGTTCGATCCGCTGGGCCGAGAGGGTCAGCTCGGCCGACGCCTGGATGGTAAAGCGGAAGGCGTACCGGTAGTACCCGGCCGCTTTGGCCGGCCGTTCCAGGCCGCTGCTGCCCAGCACCGCCCCGTCGGCCGGCGCGCCGAAGCTGACGTCGGTCATCCCGGCCGGCAGCCGCCAGACCGTCAGCTCGGCCTTGTATTCGCCGTTGGCCGGGTAGAGGAAACCCGCATAGTCCTCCACCGGGCCGTCAAAATAGGCGGCGTCCCCCATGCCGTCGGCGGTGATCCGTAGCGTGGCATATGTAGCCCATGGGGGCAGCGTGACCTCGGGGTGCGCCTCGTAGAGGGTGCCCAGCTTTTCCACCGACAGGGTGGAGGGGCTGTAGAAGGCCTTGTCCAGCAGCCCGCCCACCAGAGGCACCCGCCAGCGGCTGCCGTTCACCGTCAGGGCCGCCCCGCCGAACTGCGCCTCGGAGGCGGGCAGGCTGCCGCTTGTGGTAAAAGAATAGCTGGCCGCCATCACCGCCCCCAGCAGCACGGCTGTCCCCAGCGCCACCCCCAGCAGCCAGAGCAGGACCCGCCGCAGGAAATGCCATACCGTCCGCATACCGATTCCTCCCTTTCTTCACATCCGGATAAACGGAAAGGGCGCGCCGAACAGGCCCCAAAGGCCTCCGGTGCGCCCTGAATCCATCTTTGCCAGGGCATGGTTACCCTGTGTCCGCGCGGCGTTACTCCGCGGCGCCCTCGCCGGCTTCGTCGGCGGGCTCTTCGGTCTGCTCCTCGGTGTCAGCGGGGACAGCCTCGTCCTCGCCGAACAAAAGGCGCTCGTATTCGTCCAGCTCCTTCTCACGGCGGCGGAGGTAGACGGCAACGGCGACCAACGCGCCGGCAACGGCGGCCAGTGCGGCGACGACGGCGATCAGACAGGATTTTTTCATAGGTCGAGCACACTCCTTTTCACGCGCAAGGCGTTTTTTCAAATCATCGTACCGGCGGGCAAGGCAAAGCAGCAGGTTCAGGCCCCAGACCAGGACCGTCAGAATATGGACAGAACATCTCAACATCAACATAACAGCCGCCCTCCCGTCCGGCAGGGGCCGCGGCGCGTACCCCCGGAATATCTCTATTATACCCGCAGTCCGGCAAAATTACAACCGGAAAGCTCAAAAAAACTCTCCTGCCGTCATCCGGACAGGCAGTCCCGGTAGGCTTTGAAGGCCCCGGGCAGGGCGTAGCGGCCGGCAAGGTCCTCCCGCCCGGCCCAGACGCAGCCGGCGGGGGCGGGCTGGTCCGGCGCCGTCAGCCGCCAGCCGGTCATGCGCCACTCCACATGGGTGAATATGTGCTTTGCCGCCGGCAGGGCCTCGGGCTGCCCGAAACCGGGGTCAAGGCCGAGGCCGGCCAGCGCGGCCCGCACCGCATCGGGGCCGGCCAGCGCCTGCCCTTCAAAGGCGGGGGGCTGCCACAGCCCGGCCAGCAGGCCGCTCTCCGGCCGCTTTTGCAGCAGCCAGGCCCCCGTCGCGCCGTTTTGGACCAGCGCCACCGTCACCGGCAGGATGCGGCGGGGTTTGGGCTCGGCCTTGCGGGGCAGACTGGCGGCGGCGCCGGCCTTCCGGCCCTCGCAGAGAGCGGCCAGGGGGCACTGCCCGCAGAGGGGCGCGCCGCCCGGCAGGCAGACCAGCGCCCCCAGTTCCATCAGGGCCTGGTTGTAGTCGCCGGGGGCGTCGGGCGGCTGATGGGCCATCACCCGCGCGGTGCAGCGCTTTTTGGTGGCCGGCTCGTCGATGGGGGCGCCGTCGTTGTAGAGCCGGGCAAAGACTCGCAGGACGTTGCCGTCCACCGCGGGGACGGCCAGGCCGAATCCGATGGAGGCGATGGCCCCGGCGGTGTAGGGCCCGATGCCGGGCAGGGCCAGCAGGGCGTCGTAATCGGCGGGCAGGGCGCCGCCGTACCGCTCGCACACCGCCTGGGCAGCCTTCTGCATACTGTGCACCCGGCGGTAATAGCCCAGGCCCTCCCAGAGCTTGTCCAGCCGTTCGGGCGGGCAGGCCGCCAGAGCCGGGATGTCGGGCAGCTCCCGGATAAAGCGCTCGTAATAGGGCAGGGCGGCGGCCACCCGGGTCTGCTGCAGCATGATCTCGCTGACCCAGACATGGTAGGGGGTGGGGTCGTCCCGGAAGGGCAGGCTGCGCCGGTTTTGGTCAAACCAGGCCAAAAGGGCGGGGGCAATCTTTTCCACAATAACCTCCCATGACAGAAAAGGTCCAGACCGGACGGCAGGCGCGCCCGGTCTGGACGGAAAATTTTTAGAAGCCGTAGGCCGTGCGGGGGAAGGGCAGCACGTCGCGGATGTTCTGGATGCCGGTGAGGTACATCAGCATCCGCTCAAAGCCCAGGCCGAAGCCGGCGTGCTCCACCGAGCCGAACCGCCGCAGGTCGAGATACCAGTCGTAGCCGGCCTTGTCCAGACCCAGCTCGTCCATCCGGGCGGCCAGCTTATCGTAATCCTCCTCGCGCTGGCTGCCGCCGATCAGCTCGCCGATGCCGGGCACCAGCATATCGGCCGCGGCCACCGTCCTGCCGTCGGGGTTCTGCTTCATGTAGAAGCTCTTGATCTCCTTGGGGTAGTCGGTGACAAAGACCGGCTTTTTGAACACCACCTCGGTCAGGTAGCGCTCGTGCTCGGTCTGGATGTCGACCCCCCACTCGACCGGGTACTGGAATTTCTTGTTGTTCTTTTTCAGGATCTCGACGGCGTCGGTGTAGCTGACCCGGCCGAACTCGCTGCCGGCGACCAGCTCCAGCCGCTCGATCAGCCCCTTGTCGATGAACTTGTTGAAGAAGTCCATCTCGTCGGGGCAGTTGTCCAGCACATAGCGGATGACGTACTTGGTCATGGCCTCGGCCACGTCCATGTAGCCCGAAAGGTCGCAGAAGGCCATTTCGGGCTCGATCATCCAGAACTCGGCCGCGTGCCGGGTGGTAAAGCTCTTTTCGGCGCGGAAGGTGGGCCCGAAGGTGTACACCTTGCCGAAGGCCATGGCCATGGCCTCGGCCTCCAGCTGGCCCGAGACGGTCAGGTTGACCGGCTTGCCGAAAAAGTCCTGGCTGTAGTCGGTGCGGCCGTCCTCGGTCTTGGGCAGGCTGTCCAGGTCCAGGGTGGTGACCCGGAACATCTCGCCCGCGCCCTCGCAGTCGGAGGCGGTCAGGATGGGGGAGTGGGCGTAGACAAAGCCGTTCTCCTGGAAGAAGCGGTGGATGGCGTAGGCCGCCACGCTCCGCACCCGGAAGGCCGCGTTGAAGGTGTTGGTGCGGGGGCGCAGGGTGGGCATGGTGCGCAGGTACTCCATGCTCATCTTTTTCTTCTGCAGGGGGTATTCGTCCGAAGGGCAGGCGCCCAGAATCTCGATGCTGTCGGCGTTCAGCTCAAAGGGCTGCTTGGCCTGGGGGGTCAGGATGAGGCGGCCGGTCACCCGCATACTGGTGTAAAGGCCGGCGTGGGCCACCTCCTCGTAGTTTTCGAGCTTAGCCGCCTCAAAGACGACCTGCAGCGTCTTGAAGCAGCCGCCGTCCGACAGGGCGATGAAGCCGATGTTCTTGCTGTCGCGGATGTTCTTGGCCCAGCCGCAGACGGTCAGCACCGTCCCGTCGGCGGGAGCGGCGCGGTAGAGGGATGCGATCTCAGTGCGTTCCATAGTGTGTTCCTCGTTCCTCTTTGACATGAAAAAAGACAGCTTTTGCCCTTTCTCCAGGGCGAACAAGCTGTCTTGTAATGTCCGCGGTGCCACCTGAATTCACCGGCCGGCGGCCGGTCTCGTTATGCTCCGTCCCGCCCGGAAGGGGGATAAGCACTCCCCTTCTAACGCTGGGGCGGGCGGCGCGCCTACTGCCCGCTTTGCAAAAGGCGGGGTTCAGCTTGCAGCTCCCGGGTGTTCTTTCCCTCTCCCTGCGGGCAGGCTCGCAGCGCCGCCTGCTCTCTGTGCCGTCGTGGGGGGAGGTACTTTTCCCGATCATGGCTTTTCTTGTTGGAAGGATAGCATATCTGCGCCGATTTGTCAACCGGTCCCGGTAAAAAGGGAGGCCAGGGCGTTGGCGGCCAGCTGCCCGGCGTAGAGGGCCTCGTTGAGGTTGTTGCCGTGGGTGCCGATCTCGATCAGCAGGCTGCCGGTGGTCAGGTCCTGGTTGTAAAAGCGATAGCTGAACAGGACCGGCCGGGTCAGCCCGGGGTACATCCCCTCCATGGCCCCCTCCCAGGCGGCGGCAAAGCGGAGGTTCTGCCGCCAGTTGGGCAGCGAGACGGTGTCGCCGTTGTCGCACCCGCAGATCAGCATGACCTGCGCGGCCTTGCGGCCGCCGATCTCGGCCACCGGGGCCATCCGGGTGCCGTCCTCCTTTTCGATGGCGTCCCGGTGGACGTCCAGCACCACCTTGATGCTGGGGTACTGCGCAAGGTACTGCTGCACCACCGCCCGGCTGTTGCTGTAGCTGCCGGTGTAGCTGGGGTAGTCGTTCAGGCTCTCGTCGTGCAGGGTGTGGATGCCGGCGGCGTTGAGGGTGTCGGCCATGATGGCCCCCACCGCGCACATATTGGCGGCGCGGTCGGTGGTGCGGGCCCCGTCCCCCGGCAGGAACCACAGCCCCTCGGCCGGGCGGTAGCACTCGGTCGCGTGGGTGTGCATGATGAGCACCTGCGGCTCGGGGCTGTTCAGCTCGATGGCAAAGGGCAGCGGGTTCTCGATCTCGGCGGCCACCTCGGCCGAGGGGACGCTGGTGTTGTTCTTGATGGTGCCGGCGGCGCAGGCGATGTACTTTTCGCCGCTGCCCTGGCCGTAGGCCGTCTCGGCCACCGCGCCGGCGTCGGCGGGCCGGTCGGCGTCGGTCAGCAGGGGGACGAGGTAGTGTTCCAGCGCGGCGGCGTCGAGGGCCGGCGCGGGCGCGGTGGAAGAGGCGGCGCTCTCGCTGCCGGCGGCCTCCGACGCGCCGGAAGCGCTGCCCCCGGCCTGCCGCCCATAGGCGAGGGCGGTGCGCAGGGCGGGCAGCGGGCCCACCAGCGCCCCCGCCAGGGTCAGGGCCAGCCCCCGGCCCCAGACGGTCAGGGCCAGCATGATGGCCGCCGCGGCCAGGGCCGCCCGGCCTGTCCCCGAACCGGCGCGGCCGGGCTTTGCCCCTCTGTCCTCCTGCCGCATCCGCCCGCCCCCTTTCCGCATGGTCATACACACTGTTCTATGCGCCGCCGGCGGGGTTTATGCTTCACTGGCCGGCCAGCCAGCAGAGCTGGTTGACGGTCAGCCTGGGCTGCAGGGCCCGGTTGATGGCTGCGCCCAGCAAAGCCGCGCCGTGGGCGATGACGCTGTCCAGGGCCCGCGGGGTGACCACAAGGTCCTTCCCTTCCCGGGCCTCCATCAGGGTGGGGATGCCCGCCGCAAGGACCGGCAGGCCCAGCAGCGCCGCGTCGAGGTGGCGGCCGCTGCGGGGGTCGGCCGGGGCGAGGCCGGTGTCGGAGAGCTGGATGGTCCGGCCCAGACGCTCCGGCTCGGCCGAACAGAGGCTGTCCACGCAGAGGAGGGCCGCCGGCCGCACCGCCCCTACTAAGGCCGCGGCCAGGGCCTGCAGGCTGATGCCCGCCGCCTGGGACACCCCCGGCGCCACCGCCGCCACCGGCCGGATGCCCCGCACCGGCAGGCTGTGCCCCATGGTGACCAGGATATGCTGCACCGTGCGGGGGCCGAGGGCGTCGGCCGTCACCCGGCGGTTGCCCACCCCCAGCACCAGCACCGGCCCCGCCGGGGGCAGCAGGGCGGCCAGCTCGGCCGCCGCCGTCTCGATGAGGGCGGTGTCCCGCTCGTCCAGCAAACTGAGGCTGGGCGTCTCGATGGTGACGTACCGGCCCCGGGGCCGGGCCAGGCCGTCCCGCGCGATCTCCACCCGGGTGACCGTCACCCCGCCCCGCCGCACCGACGCCAGGCGCACCCCGCCGGTGTCCTGCGCGCCCGCTTCGGGGCCGAACAGCTCGTCCGCCATGTCGGTAAAACGCATCTTGCCGCCTCCTTTGGCCGGGTTTTGACCCGTCTTTTGGCCAAAGTGTGGGCAAATAAAAAATTTTCAAACAAAATTTCAAAAAAAGCTTGCGCAGATGCGGCGAATATGGTATCATAAGATGCGCTGTTATAGGTAGCCAAGGAGGTGGAACGAATTGCCTAACATCAAATCCCAGAAGGACCGCGTTGTCCAGTCTGCCGCAGAGCGGGCACACAACAAGGCCATTAAGACCAACCTGAAAACAGTCGTCAAGAAGGCAAACGCTGCCATCGATGCCAAAGCCGCTGACAAGGACGCAACTGTCCTGGCTGCTGTTTCCGCGATCGACAAGGCCCGCGCCAAGGGCGTGCTGAAGAAAAACACCGCGTCCCGCAAGATCAGCCGTATGGCCAAGCGCGCCAACAAGGCAGTCTAAGCCGTTCACGACTGGTTCGATACGATTGACGAGCAAAGCTCTCCGCGCCATTCATCCGGCAGGAGAGCTTTTGTTTTTGTTTCTTCCAGCAGGCCGTCGGGGCCGGGGCCGGGCGCGGGCAGCCAGAGCCAGGCCAGCGCAAACCCGGCGCAGACCAGCGCGGCCCAAACCGCCGCCCCCGGCCCAAAGCCGGGCCCCCGGCCGCCCAGCGCGGCCATAAGCCCCTGCCAGGCCCAGTAAAAGGCCGGCAGCAGGGCCGGCGCGGCCAGATAGAACACAAACGACATATGCAGTAACGCCCCCTTTGTCCCCAGCATACAGCGGCCGGGGCGCAAAGAGGGGCGAAGGGTGCGGTTTTAGTTCTGGTCCCGGCTTTTGCCGAAGAAAGACGCCAGGACCCCGCAGATGAGGCTGGCCGCGATGCCGGCGGCGCCGGCCTGCAGCCCGCCGGTCAGGCAGCCCAGCAGCCCCTGTTCGGCCACCGCCTGCCGCACCCCCTGGGCCAGCAGGTGCCCAAAGCCCAAAAGGGGGACGCTGGCCCCCGCGCCGGCAAAGTCGGCCAGGGGCCCGTACAGCCCCAGGGCCGAAAGGGCCACCCCCGCCACGACATACCCGGTCAGGATGCGGGCGGGGGTCAGGCTGGTGCGGTCGATCAGCAGCTGCCCGGCGGCGCAGATGGCCCCACCGACAAGGAAAGCCCAGAGATAGTTCATCGCGCGTCCTCCTTCCAGCCGGGGGCGGTCAGTTCGACCAGATGGGCGATGGCGGGGATGCTCTCCTTCTGCAGAAAGGTGGTCTGGCTCATCAGCGCCCCGGTGGCAATGAAGAGGACGCGGCGCAGCCGCCCCGCCGCCAGTTTGGGCAGAATCTCCCCGCAGAGGACGCTGGCGCAGCACCCCGGCCCCGAAGCTCCGCTGTGGACTTTGGGGTCGGCGCCGTAGAGCAGGCAGCCGCAGTCCTCGTGATGGTAAGGGCCGAGGCCCTCGGCCTCCAGCAGCTCGGCCAGCAGGGCGCTGCCCACCCGGCCGAGGTCGCCGGTATAGATGCAGTCAAAGGCGGCCGGCGGCGTGCCGGTGTCCCGCAGATAGCGCAGCAGGGTGGCCGCCGCGGCCGGGGCCATGGCCGCCCCCATGTTGGTGATGTCCTTGACCTGATAGTCCTGCACCCGCCCGAAGGTGACCGCCCGGACGGGGACGCCGGCGGCCCCGGGGCCGGCCGGGCGGAGCAGGCAGCAGCCCGCCGCCGTCGCCGTCCACTGGGCGGTGGGGGTGCGGACCGCCCCGTAGCACAGCGGGGTGCGGAACTGCCGCTCGGCTGCGCAGAAATGCCCCGACGCCATGGCCAGCACCCCCTGGGCCATCCCGCCGGCGCAGAGGGCCGCGCCCATCCCCACCGCCTCGGCCATGGTGCTGCAGGCCCCGAACAGCCCGGCATAGGGGATGCCCAGCTCCCGCATGGCGTAGCTGGAGGCGGTGCACTGGGCCTGCAGGTCCCCCGCCAGGGCCAGGCTGACCGTGTCCTCGGCGGCCTGCCCTTTTTGCAGGCAGAGCCGCGCCGCCCGCAGCTGCAAAGCCCGCTCGGCGGCCTCCCAGTTTTTCTGGCCGAAGAGGTTGTCCCGGCTCAGCTCGTCAAAGGCGGCGGCCAGGGGGCCCTCGCTCTCCTTTTTGCCGCCCACCGCCGCCTGCGCCGCGATGACCGGCGGCGCGCAGAACAGCAGGGTGTCCCCCTGCCGCAGGGCTGTTTCCATCCGCGTTTGCTCCTTCCCGCTTTGTAAAATTTTACGGCGCTGCCAATTTTCGCAATTTTTTCCCGGCTCCGGGCGTATCCTCTTATAAGAGGCCCGGCAGCCACAGCGCCAGCCCGTAGACCGCCGAGGCCAGCGTCCCGTAGACGATGACCGGCCCCGCGATGGTGAACATCTTGGCCCCGGTGCCGGTCACCCGGCCCTCGGGCCGGAACTCGATGGCCGCGCTGACCACCGCGTTGGCAAACCCGGTGATGGGCACCAGGCTGCCCGCACCCGCTTTGGCGGCCAGCTTCTGATACCACCCGAGGGCGGTCAGCACCGCCGACAGGGCGATCAGGGTGCAGCTGGTCAGGGTGCCGGCGGTGACCTTGTCCGCGCCGGCGGCAAGAAATGCCTGCCGCAGCGCCTCGCCCAAAACGCAGATGCCGCCCCCGATGCAGAAGGCCCACAGGCAGTCCCGCCCCAGGGGGGAGGGCGGCCCGGCCCGCCGCACCCGGCGGCCGTATTCTTCCGATGAAAGTTCCATAAACCCTTCGCCTCGCTTTGGGGGCAGTATGCCCGCCGGACGGAGGGAATATCCATATCTGTCAGCAAGAGAGGTTTTTCTTATGCAGCAGTCCATCCCTCCGTATCCGAATCAGGGCCCCCATCGCCCGCCCCGCCGCCGTCTGACCCGGGCCGAGATGCGCCGCCGCCGCCGCCGGGCCGTCCGCCGGCTGGCCGTTCTGCTGGGGGTGCTGGCGCTGGCGGCGGGCGGCACCGCCTTTGCGGTCACCCGCCTGACCGCCGAAGTCCCGTCCGCCCCGGCCGCTTCCCCCGCCCCGGCGGAAGGGGAGCCGATGTCGGCCGGCTCCGCTTCGAGCGCCGCCAGCACGCCGGCCGCGCCCCGGAACGCTCTGGGCCTGACCGCCGCCGAGGCCGCCGCCATCCTGGCCGACCCGCGGATGGTCCTGGTCAACCACCAGGTGCCCATGCCGGAGGACTATACCTTCGACACCAAGGAGTGCGGCTCGGCCACCGCCATCAACAAAACTTTACAGACCGAGGCGGCCGACGCATTCCTCGAGATGCAGGCTGCGGCAGCCGCCGACGGCGTCACCGTCTGGATGCAGAGCGGCTACCGCAGCGTCGACTACCAGACCACCCTCTACAACAATAAGACCCAGCAGTTCCTCGACCAGGGCTACGACGAGCCCACCGCCCGGGAGCTGGCCGCCAACATCGTCAACCCGCCCCGTTATTCGGAGCACAACTGCGGCCTGGCCGCCGACCTGAACTGCCCCGAGTACACCGCCCTCGAGACCGGCTTTGAGGAGACCGCCGCTTTTGACTGGCTGTGCCAGAACGCGGAGACCTACGGCTTCATCCTGCGCTACCCCAAGGGCGAGGCCGCCGAGGCGGTGACCGAGATCACCTACGAGCCCTGGCACTGGCGGTATGTCGGCGCCGAAAACGCCGCCCGCATCAACGCAAGCGGCCTGATCTTCGAGCAGTATATCGCCGAACTCGAGGCCATTGCCGCGGGCGTGTAAAAGGCTTGTGAAACTTTTGGCCCCGATTGCTTTTTGCGCCCCGTTATGATAAGATAAACGTGGCCTCAAGCGGGCTTTTTCGTGTATGTGCGCGCGCCGTCCGGCGCAGAATCTATAAAACCGAGAGAAGGAAACGATCCATGATGAAACGCAAATTGTTCGCCCTGTTCACCGCCCTGACCCTCTGCGCCGCTCTGCTGGCGGGCTGCGGCGGGTCCTCGTCCGCCGGCACGGCTTCCAGCGCGCCGGCGTCTGAGGCGGCCTCCGAGGCGGCTTCCGGCGCAGCCGAAGCCCGCACCGGTGCCGAGAACGGCGCGCCCGACTTGGACGCCGCCGTCAGCGCCCTGCTGGAGGCAAACCCCATCTCCAACCAGTTCGAGATCGCGGCCATGAACATCGAGTATGACTTCATGCTGGCGGCCGAGGACGTGGTCAGCTACAAGGGCGTCAAGAGCAACGACAACGGCGACGCCGGCCTGGTGCTGGTCATCCAGCCGGCCGAGGGCCGAGCCGAGGCCATCTGCGAGGCACTTGACACCTACAAGCAGGACCAGGTCGCCTTCTACGGCAACTACGCCGAGTTCGGCCAGGCCCAGGCCAACGTCCAGAACGCCATCATCTCGGGCAGCGACAGCCTGGTGGTCATGCTCATCGCCTCCAACGAGTGCACGAGCGACGCCGCCGCCCTCTCCGCCGCCGTGGACGATGTGATGAACGCCCAGTAAGTCCTCTTTTTCAGAGCCGGTGCCCCGCGGCATGGGCTCTTCTTTGATGCTACGCGATTTTTGCCGGCGCGGCCGGCCCGGAAGGAGACACCGCCTTGATCTTCAGTTCGATCATCTTCCTGTTCCACTTCCTGCCCTTCACCCTGGCGGCCTACTACATCGCCCCGCCCAAAGCCAAGAACACCGTCCTGTTCATCTGCAGTCTGGTGTTCTACTGCTGGGGGGAGGTCCGCTTTTTCCCGGTGATGCTGGCCCTCATCCTCATCAACTACCTGTGCGGCCTGGCCATCGCCCATTTTGAGGGCCGGCCGGGGATGCGGCGGCTGTTTCTGGCCCTGGCGCTGGTGGGCAGCCTCGGGATGCTGTTCTACTTCAAATACGCCAACTTCGTCCTCGAGAGCGCCAACGCCCTGCTGGGGACAAGCTTTGCCCCCATCGAGGGGATCAGCGTCCTGCCGCTGGGCATCAGCTTTTACACCTTCCAGACCCTTTCCTACACCATCGACGTCTACCGCCGCGACGTGGCGTCCGAAAAGAACATCATTGATTTTGGCGCCTACGTCGTCATGTTCCCCCAGCTGATCGCCGGCCCCATCGTCAAATACCGGGACGTGGCGGCCCAGCTGCACGTCTACAGGCACCGGTACAACATCGCCCAGATCGAGGAGGGGATGACCATCTTCACCTTCGGCCTGGCCAAAAAGGTGCTGCTGGCCGACGCGGTGGGCGCCCTCTGGACCGACATCATCGGGGTGGCGGACGACGCCTCCGTCACCTTTGTGGGGCTGGCCAACGCTTCGACCGGGCTGGTCTGGCTGGGCATTCTGGCCTACAGCTTCCAGCTCTACTTTGACTTTTCGGGCTACTCGATGATGGCCATCGGGATGGGCAAGATGATGGGCTTTGAGTTCCCGCAGAACTTCAACTACCCCTATATCTCGGCCTCCATCACCGAGTTCTGGCGGCGCTGGCACATGACCCTGTCCAGCTGGTTCCGGGAATATGTCTATATCCCCCTCGGCGGCAACCGCAAGGGCCTCCGGCGGCAGATCTTCAACCTCTTCATCGTCGAGCTGCTGACCGGAATCTGGCACGGCGCCAACTGGAACTTTATCTGCTGGGGCCTGTACTATTTTGTGCTGCTGGCGGCGGAAAAGCTCTTTCTGCTCAAGCACCTGCAAAAGGGCCGGATCTGGCCCCACCTCTACACCCTGTTCTTTGTGGTGGTGGGCTGGGCCATGTTCGTCGGCAACGACCCGGGCGTCCAGTTCGGGCTGCTGTTCCGGAAGCTGTTCACCCCGAGCGCCGGCGTTTCGGCCCTGTATTTCCTGCGGAATTACGGGGTGCTGCTGGCCGTCTCCTTTGTCTGCTGCACCCCGCTGATCGAAAAGATCTGGGATCTGCTGCGCCGGCGCAGCTGGAGCCGGGTGCTGACGGTGGGCGCGCTGCTGGTGGTCTCCACCGCCTATGTGGTGGGCAGCACCAACAGCCCCTTCCTCTATTTCAACTTTTAATAAATTGCAAAGTCAGAACACTAGGAGGCCGCCATGGAACAACGCAAAAGAAAACGCGGGCTGATCCATTACCCGGTGCTGATTCTGTTCAGCCTCTTTTTCGTGGGGATGTTCCTGCTCGACTGCGTCACCCCCGACCGCGCCGTCAGCGAGCTGGAAAACAAGACCCTGACCCAGCGCCCGGCCGTGACCGCGCAAATCTTGACCCCCGCGGGGCTGAACAGCTTCTTCAACAATTACAGTCAGTATACCAAGGACCAGGTCCCCGGCCGCGACGCCTGGATCAGTTTGCAGAGCTTTGTCGAGACGGCCCTGCTCCAGAAGACCCAGAGCGGCGGCGTCCTGCTGGGCGGAGAAGGTCAGATGTTTGACCGGACCTACGGCCTTGTCTCCAGCGAGGAGCGCACCCTGCCCCGGAACATCGCGGCGGTGGGGGCGCTTGCCGCCCGCTGGCCCGGCAAGGTGTATGCGATGGTGGCCCCGGCAGCCTCGGCCATCTACCCCGAGCGGGTGCCGGCCGGCGCCCCCCTGCTGGGCGAGGAGGACTATATCGCCCAGATCCAGGCGGCGGTGGAAGCCGGCGGCGGGACCTTTATCCCCCTGGAAGAGGCCCTGTCCGCCCACAAGGACGAGTATATCTACTACCGCACCGACCACCACTGGACCACCCTGGGGGCCTACTACGCCTACAGCGCGCTGTGCGAGACGCTGGGCCTTGCGCCCTTTGACCTGTCCGCCCACCAGGCGGTGGAGGTGCCGGACTTTTACGGCACCTTCTATTCCCGCGCCCGCACCTGGAACGCGCAGCCCGACACCCTGACCTACTACGACCTGGACAACGCCCTGACCATTTACACCGTCACCGGGCCGGGGATGCCCGCCGAGGGCGAGGTCACCGGCCTGTACGACCTGGACAAGCTGGCCGTCTACGACAAGTACGCGGCCTTCCTCCACGGCAACAACGGCCTCAGCCGCATCGAAGGGGAGGGCGAGGGCCGCATTCTGGTGGTCAAGGACAGCTACGCCAACTGCCTGGTCCCCTTCCTGACGGCGAATTACGCCGCCATCGACGTGGTGGACCTGCGCAACTACAACTATGGCCTGGACGCCCTGATCGCCGAAAACGGGTACGACCAGATCCTGGTGCTGTACAGCTTTGACAGCTTCAAGAGCGACCCCTACCTCTACCGGGCCGGCATCGAGGGGTGAGGCGGGGGCAGTTGCCCTCGCTTTCCCCAAAGTTGCACAATAGTTCTTATGGAAAACACGCAAAATTCACGATTTTTTCAAGGAAACCCTTGAGCATTCCCCCACAATGTGGTACAATGAAAATGAGCCCACAGCATGGAGGGGGAATCTGTTTTGCGGGCGGGCCCGCCGGGCCGCGCACTGATTGGCAAAGGAGATTGTACCTATGAAAGACACGATTCGTTATCCCGACCATTTCGCCCCTGTTGCGGAGGAGGAAATGGTCTATCTGAACGGCGGCTCCCTGAGCGATACCGTCGACAATGTTGTGGACAGCGCGTCCTCTGCGCTGAACGTCCTGGGCATCGTCGCCACCGTGGTGGGGGTCTGTGTGCTGGGGTCCAGCTATGTCTGGGGCATCCGGCAGGCGAACGCCTGGCTGGATGACAACGGCGACGGCAATATCTTCACCATTCTGGGCAAGGCGGTGGACGATCTGGGAGCTGATATGTCCAAGTCTCTCTCCCACTTCACCCGCGACCTGGTGGCTGCCGTCACGGTGGTCGGCCTGTGGCCGCTGAGCATCCCGCTGCTGATTCTTTCCTGATTATTCCGTTGCAAAACGGCCGCATCCCTGCGCGGGGCAGCCCCCGTGTGCAGGGGGGATGCGTCCGTTCTTGATACATTGAATCTTTGCAAAGAAAAGGAGCATGAATTATGGAAATGACCGTTCGTATGCCCGCTAACTATAACCTGATGACCGCAGACGAGATGACCTACACCACCGGCGGCGCGATCACTATCGGCGATATCGCCATCGGCACCATGGTCGGCACCGGCGTTGCAAGCTGGATCCTGACCGGCGTCATGGTCATCAACTGGCTGGATATGCTGGGCGGCGCCCGCAACTGGTATTCCGCCAACAAGACCGACGACATCGTCACCAACGTGGAGAACGGCATCAAGGCCTGGGTTGACTACACCAGCTCGTCGGCCTGGAACGCTGTCCGCAGCATCGCCGCCACCATCACCGCCGTCGGCGGCACCGTCCTGATCGGCGGCGTCGGCATCCCCTATGGCCTGATCGGTACGGCTGCTGCCTTCCTCACTGCTTAATGGGGGAGGGCCCACCAAAGACCACTTGAGGCGGCGGTCTTCTGCCCTGCGGGGGAGAAGGCTGCCGCCTTCCTGTATCCGGGCAACATGGGACCGAGCAGCCCGTCTGCGCGGGCTGTTTGAAATAATTTGATTTTGCGGATCGAAAAAGGAGTATTACTATGGAAATGACTGTTCGTATGCCGGCCAATTACAACCTGCTGGCCGAAGAAGAAATGACCTATACCACCGGTGGTGCGACCGCTGTGCAGGCTCTCTGCGCCTGGTTCCTGCCCTTCTACGGATGGTACAAGGGCTCGGTGGCCATCCGCAACTACCGCCGTCAGAACCCCGACACCTGGCTGGACACCGGTCTGGACGCTTTCACCGCTCACATGGATACCAGCACCACCAATCTGCTGTATGACATCGCCTGCGCCGTCAGCGTCATCGGCATGTGCACCAGCGTGATCGGCATCATTCCCACTGCGTTGATCGTCTTCTCCTGACCGGGCCGGTTAAACCAAAGACCTGAATCGGGCGGCGGCTTCCCCCATACGGGGCGGAGCCGCCGCCCTTTTTGCAACAAAAACCCCGGAAGCCGTTTCGGCCTCCGGGGTTTGCGTTATTTATTGGTGTTGAGGATGTCTTTCAGCTTGCGAAAAAATCCCTTGCGCTTTTCGTAGTTGTCGTCCTTGAGGGTGCCCTCGAACTTTTTCAGGGCCTCCCGCTGGGTCTTGTTCAGCTTTTTGGGGATCTCGACGTCGCACTTGACGTACATATCGCCCCGGCCGCGGCCGTTCAGGTACTGGATGCCCTTGCCGCGCAGCCGGAAGGTGGTGCCGCTCTGGGTGCCCTCGGGCAGGTCGTACTCGACCTTGCCGTCGATGGTGGGCACGGTGATCTTGTCGCCCAGTACCGCCTGGCTGAAGGTGATGGGAATGGTGACCCAGACGTCGTAGCCGTCCCGCTGGAACAGCTCGTCGGGCCGCACCGTGACCATGACGATGACGTCGCCGGCGGGGCCGCCGTTGGCGCCGGCATCGCCCATGCCGCGCAGCGCAAAGCTCTGGTCGTCGTCGATACCCATTGGGATGCTGACCTCCAGGGTCTTTTTGGTGGCCACCTTGCCGCTGCCGTGGCAGACCTTGCAGGGATTCTTGATGATCTTGCCCTTGCCGCCGCAGCGGGTGCAGGGCTGCTGGCTCTGCATCACGCCGAAGGGGGTGCGCTGCTGCTGGATGACGTAGCCGCGGCCGCCGCAGTCGGGGCAGGTCTCGGGCTGGCTGCCGGGGGCCGCGCCGCTGCCGCCGCACTCGGTGCAGGTCTGCTGCCGGGTGATGGTGATGTTCTTCTTGCAGCCGTGCACCGCCTCGTCAAAGCTCAGGGTGATCCGCACCCGGATGTCCTGGCCCTTGCGGGGCGCGTTGGGGTTGGCGCGGGCGCCGCCGCCAAAGCCGCCGAAACCGCCGCCGAAGATGTCCCCGAAGATGTCCCCCAGGTCCACCCCGCCAAAGCCGCCGAAGCCGCCTGCGCCGCCCTGGCTGGCCGCGTAGTTGGGGTCGACGCCGGCAAAGCCGAACTGGTCGTACCGCTTGCGCTTTTCCGGGTCGGACAGCACCTCGTGCGCCTCGTTGATCTCCTTGAATTTCTCCTCGGCGCTCTTGTCGCCGGGGTTATAGTCCGGGTGGTATTTCAGGGCCAGCTTACGGTAGGCTTTCTTGATCTCCTCATCCGTGGCCGTCTTGGATACCCCCAGGACCTCGTAATAGTCACGTTTTTCCTGTGCCATTTCCACTCACCTCTCGCCGCCAGCTGCGCTGGCCTTAAAACCGGCAAATGCCGCCCCGGAAAACCGGAGCGGCTCTGCCTTGTTCGGAAAGCGCCCGACGGGGCGCTCCCCCGTGCAGCCTCTGCCTCCCGCCGGTTTGGCCGGGGGGCGGGGGCGTTTTGCTCTTTGATTTAGACTTCCTTGAAGTCGGCGTCCACAACGCCGTCGTCGTTCGGCTTGCTGCCGCTGTTGGGCGCGCTGCCGGCATCGGGCGCCGGGCCGCCGGCGGTCTGCTGGGCTGCGGCGGCAGCCTGGTACATCCGCTCAAAGACCTGGCTCAGGGCCTCCTGCTTGGCCTTGATGTCGTCGGTGCTGCCCGACTGCAGGACGCTCTTCAGGTCGGCCAGCTTTGCCTCCGCCTCGCTCTTGACGTCGGCGGGCAGCTTGTCGCCGTTCTCCTTCAGCATCTTCTCGGTCTGGAAGACCATCTGGTCGGCGCCGTTGCGGATGTCGACCTCTTCGCGCTTCTTCTTGTCCTCGGCGGCATACTGCTCGGCCTCCTTGACGGCCTTGTCGATGTCCTCCTTGGACATATTGGTCGAAGCGGTGATGGTGATGTTCTGCTCCTTGCCGGTGCCGAGGTCCTTGGCCGAGACCTTCACGATGCCGTTGGCGTCGATATCAAAGGTGACCTCGATCTGGGGCACGCCGCGGGGAGCCGGTGCGATGCCGTCCAGGTGGAAGACGCCCAGGCTCTTGTTGTCGCGTGCGAACTCACGCTCGCCCTGCAGGACGTTGACCTCGACCGAGGGCTGGTTGTCGGCTGCGGTCGAGAAGACCTGGCTCTTGTGGGTGGGGATGGTGGTGTTCCGCTCGATGATCTTGGTGCAGACGCCGCCCAGGGTCTCGATGCCCAGGCTCAGCGGGGTGACATCCAGCAGCAGCAGGCCCTTGACGTCGCCCTGCAGGACGCCGCCCTGGATGGCCGCGCCGACGGCCACGCACTCGTCGGGGTTGATGCCCTTGAAGGGCTCGCAGTTCAGTTCCTTCTTGACCGCGTCGTAGACAGCGGGGATACGGGTGGAGCCGCCCACCATCAGGACCTTCTTCAGGTCGGAGGCGCGCAGGCCGGCGTCGGCCAGGGCCTTGCGGACGGGGGTCATGGTGCGCTCGACCAGGTCGACGGTCAGCTCGTTGAACTTGGCCCGGGTCAGGGTCATATCCAGGTGCTTGGGACCGGTGGCGTCGGCGGTGATGAAGGGCAGGTTGATCTGGCTGGTCATGGCGCTGGACAGCTCGATCTTGGCCTTCTCGGCGGCCTCCTTCAGGCGCTGCGCGGCCATCTTGTCCTTGCGCAGGTCGATGCCGTTCTCCTTCTGGAAGGCGTCGGCCATCCAGTCGATGATCCGCTGGTCGAAGTCGTCGCCGCCCAGGTGGGTGTCGCCGTTGGTGGACAGGACCTCGGTGACGCCGTCGCCCATCTCGATGATGGAGACGTCGAAGGTGCCGCCGCCCAGGTCGTAGACCATGATCTTCTGGTCCTCTTCCTTGTCGATGCCGTAGGCCAGGGACGCGGCGGTGGGCTCGTTGATGATGCGGCGGACGTTCAGGCCGGCGATGGTGCCGGCGTCCTTGGTGGCCTGCCGCTGGCTGTCATTGAAGTAGGCGGGCACGGTGATGACCGCCTCGGTGACGGTCTCGCCCAGGTAAGCCTCGGCGTCCGCCTTCAGCTTCTGCAGGATCATGGCGCTGACCTGCTGGGGGGTGTACTCCTTGCCGCCGAGGGTGACCTTCTCGTTGGTGCCCATCTTGCGCTTGATGGACGAGACGGTGTTCTCGGGGTTGGTGATGGCCTGGCGCTTGGCCACCTGGCCGACCAGACGGTCGCCGGTCTTGGTGAAGCCCACCACCGACGGGGTGGTGCGGGCGCCTTCGGCGTTGGGGATGACGACGGGCTCGCCGCCTTCCATGACGGCGACGCAGCTGTTGGTAGTACCAAGGTCGATACCAATGATCTTGCTCATAAGAAAAACTCCTCTCTCAAAGCAGTTGAATTGTTTTTATCGTGTGATCGTACAGTGTTACGGGATTTGCATCTATATATCCGCTCCCGCCGGGGCGGGAGGTGCGGCCTGCTATTCAGCCACCACCACGGTGGCGTGGCGGACGATCTTGCCGTCCAGGGTGTAGCCCTTCTGGTAGACGGTGACGACGGTGCCGCTCTCCTGCCCTTCCTGCGCGGGCACCTGCTGCACCGCGTTCATCAGGTTGGGGTCAAAGGGCTTGCCCAGCACCTCGATCTCCTCGACCCGCAGGGTCTGGAAGGCTTTGGCGGCCTTTTCCAGGGTCATGGTCACGCCCTTCTTGTAGTTCTCGTCGGCGCAGGGGGCGCCGGCGGCCATCTCCAGGGTGTCCAGAATGGGGATGATCTGTCCCACCGCGTAGGAGACGCCGTCGTTGAATTTCTGGCTTGCCTCCCGGGTGGTCCGCTTGCGGTAGTTGTCGTACTCGGCAGCCACCCGCAGCAACTGTTCCTTGGCCTGGGCGGCGCTCTTTTCGGCGGCGTCCAGTTTGGCCTTCAGGGCCTCGGCCTCGCGGTTCTTCTTGTTGAACCAGCCGTCCTTCTTTTTGGGCTCGTCTTTGGCGGCGTCGGCCTCGGGGGCCTCCTGTGCGCCGGGAGAAGCGGTCTCAGCCGCCGCCGTCTCCTCGCCGCCGGGCTGCTGGTCCGCCGGTTCGGGGTTCCCGGCTTCGGCCTCGGGGGCCTTCTTGGTTTCTTCGCTCATCTGCGCTCCTCCTTTATCAGATCACGGCCTGCCGCGATAGGGCGCGGCCTGTGGTGCGTCTTTTCGTTTGCCTGCCATCCCCTCGCCCAGTTCGTCGGCGAAGGCTTCCAGCAGGGGGATCACCTTGCTGAAGGGCATCCGGGTGGGCCCCACCAGGGCCACCGACCCGTACAGCCCGCCGCCCACCAGATAGCGGCAGCTGACCACCGACAGCCCCGGGATGCGGGGGTCGAGGTCCTCGCCCAGCAGGACGCTGACCCCTTCGGCAGGGGCGGCGATCAGCCGGGCGGCGGCCGCCTCGTCGTTGAGCAGGGTGAGGATGGTCTGGACCTTGCCGTCCAGCTGCGGCCAGTTGAGCAGGAAGGGCTCGCCCCCGAGGTAGACCCGCGGGGCAGCGGATTCCTGCAGGATGGCGGCCGCGGCGCTGACCACCGGCACCAGCGCCGGCTCGATCTGGCTGCAAAGCTCGGCCAGCGCCCGGCGGGACAGGTCCATCGCCGCCACAAAGGTCAGATTGCGGTTGAGCAGCAGGGCCAGCTCGGCGGCTTTCTCCCGGGTCAGGCCGTCCCGCACCCGGGCCACCCGCGTGCGGACGTAGCCCGCTGAGGTGACGGCCAAGATGGCGGCGGCGTTCCGCCCCACCTGCACCACCTCGAAGTGGGCGATGCAGAGGTCGTCGGCGCAGGGGGTGCTGACCGCGGCGGTGTAGCCGCTCATCTGGGCCAGCGCCTTGACGGCGCCCTGGGCCAGCCGGTCGGGCTCGTGGTCCAGGCTGGCAAAGACGCTGTCCACCCGCGCCCGGGTGACCCGGTCCAGCGGCTGGCTGTCGTCCAGCAGGTGGTCGATGTAGTAGCGGTAGCCCTTGGCGCTGGGCACCCGGCCGGCCGAGGTGTGGGGCTGTTCCAGCAGCCCCAGCCGCGTCAGGGCGGCCATCTCGTTGCGCAGCGTCGCGCTGGACACCGCCATATCAAAATAGTTGGCAAGGACGCTGCTGCCCACTGGCTCGCCCTCTACGCTGTAGAGGGACACGATGGCCCGCAGCACCCGCTGCTTGCGCTCATCCATTGCCATGTCGTTCAGCCTCCTTGTCTCAGTCACTTCTTAGCACTCGCTCTCTCTGAGTGCTAAGTTTATTATATGCAAATCCCGCCCGCTGTCAAGTGCCTGGGGGAAAAGTTTTCAATTCTGTCATAAATTGCGCCCGCCGCGCCGCCCCGGACGATGGAAAAAACTGCTCCTTCACCCACCGCGCGGCGGATCAAGGAGCAGTTCCGGTCTGCAAACCGCCCCGAAAGGCGGCGGGCGCAATTTTATTCTTCCATCTGCTTGGCCAAAAAGGCCGCCGCCACCGACACCGCCTTCTGGTGGGAGGCGTCCGGCTTTTCGGTGCGGTCGGTGGTCAAAAGGCCCACCGCGCCGGTGACGTCCCCGGCGGCCACGATGGGCCAGGCGCAGAGGATGGTCCGGTCCGCCCCCTCGCAGGGCAGGACAGCCTGTTCAGCCACCCCCTCGCTGAGGTAGGGCTTGCGGCTGTCCATCAGCCGTTCAAGCGGCTGGCTGACCGCCCGGTCGGCGATCTCCCGCCGCCCCGCCCCGCTGACCGCTATGATGTGGTCGCGGTCCGAGACAAAGGCGGTCAGGGCAAAGCTCTTGTTCAGCACGTCGGTGTACTGGCTGGCGGTGCTGTGCAGCTCCCCGATGGGGGAGTACTTTTTGAAAATGACCTCGCCGTCGCCGGTGGTAAAGATCTCCAGCGGGTCCCCCCGCCGGATGCGCTGGGTGCGGCGGATCTCCTTGGGGATGACCACCCGCCCCAGCTCGTCGATGCGGCGGACAATGCCGGTTGCCTTCATAATGATTCCCTCGCTTTCCGTTGATTGGGCTGCAGGGATAGTATTTGTAAGAAAGTGGAGATTATGCACACGCAAAACACGCAAAAGCCCCCGACCGGGGCGGTCGGGGGCGGGGATTCGTAATTACTTTGCTGCTTTGAAATAGACCGTGACCGTTTCGTTCTTGGTAACATCGGTTAGTGTATACTTCGGATCAGTAGGTCCGGAACTCGTTGAACGAAGTTCCCCTCGCTGGTCGGAGACTACTTTATCAACAGAGAAACCCTCATCAGCTTGGACCGAGAAGGTAATGGAATCATCCGGCATTACATCATTGATGGTATATTCCTTGTCAAAGACAACAAATTCTGCCCTGTACATGACTTTACCCTGTCCGCGGCATTCATTCGCAATTTTGATTGTAACACTATGAGCTTTCTCTTCAAATATGACATGCAGTGTACGATCTTTTGTCACATTCACAAAAGTATACATGGACTGGTTTTCAATCAAATCGCCACCGTCTATCTTGAGATTGATATCATAGTCATCGCTGGCGTTAAATTTGAAAGTTACAGGGGTACCTTCTTCTACAAGAATCTTGGTGCCAGATTTTTCGATAAGACTGCCATCGGGAGCATAGACCTTACCGTCGCCTTCCCAGATTACAGTAATATAATGAGAACGCTGCTTCACATTTACTGTAACAGTATCAGACTTAGAGATGCCGTCCTCGGTGTAGGTAACGGTGATGGTCTGGGTGCCGGCCTCAGCAAACTTCTTGTCGCTGTCCAGACCAGTGACACTCAGTTCACAATCGGCGATGGTCAGTTCCTTGGCAGGACCATAAGTGTAGGTGGCGGTGATCTCCATACCAGTCGGATTAAACTCATCGCCAACAAAATACTCCTTCTGGAACGTATTGCCGGTAGTTACGATCAAGTTATCCAAAACGATCGAGGTAACCGAAATAGGAATCTCAGCGGTGAAGCCTTCGTACTCCACGACAACGTTGTACTTGCCGGGTTTCAGCTTGTCATCGCCGTCAAAACCGTCGCAGGAGAGCTTATAATCCGTGACGACCTTGACGTCGCCGTTGTTGTAGCAAGCCTCGACAACAAGGTTCTGATTGTCAAAGAATTCGCCTTCGTAGTATTCGGTGCTGTAGTTGCCCGAAACCTGAATGCCGGTCAGGGTGACAGGCACGACGGTAATGCTGAAAGCGGCTTTTTTGCCCTCATAGGTAACAACGACCTGAGAATCGCCGGCAGCTGTAAATACTTTTGCGGCATTCCAAAGACTGCATTCCCATTTGGAATCGAGCGTCACGTCCTTGCTGGAACCGTCGCTGTAGAAAGCCATAATGGTCATGTCTTCGGGCTTGAATTCCTGCCCGACAACATAGACCAGGGTAGACGGGGGCGTGACCGTGATTTCCTTCAGGAACACGCGGCCGTTTTCTTCCTCGTCGTCATCATCGCCGGGGCCGGGACGGTTGCCATCATCGCCAGAGCCGGACCCGCCGCCAGCGCCGCCGCCGGAACCGGAGCCGCCGTTGCCGTAGGTCAGCACAGCCACATAGTAGTAGCCGTTGCCGTCATGCAGCACCATGGCGATCTTGCCCTCGGCCTTTTTGCCGATCACAGCGCTGACGATGTACTGCTCTGCGATGGTCTTGGCCGCAGCCTCGGCGTCCTCACCCTGTGCGGCAAAGATGTCGAGGTCCCAGCCGGAAGTCAGCAGCGGCTTGAGATTTTCGTCCGCCTCCATGGCGTCGTCGATTTCGTCCAGCTGCGTCAGGCCGTCCGCGAGGGCGTCCTGCAGGGACTTTGCGAGCGTAGCGTCCGTCGAGAAAACGACGGTGCTCTGCGCTGCGTTGGCCGCGTCGGCGGCTTCGTCGGAATAGTTCTTATTCCCGCCGCCGCCGAAACAGCCTGCCAGCATACTGACGGCCATGGCAGCCGACAGAAGCGTGGACAGTAGCTTTTTTGCGTTCATACGTTATCCTCCTTACAGAATGTTGAACTTTTGCCCGGCATCCGGAAAGGTATA
>DXHQ01000035.1 GCA_019113345.1 Candidatus Faecalibacterium intestinigallinarum | reverse complement strand
GCTCCCACGCGTGCGGGGGAGCTGTCAGCGCAGCTGACTGAGGGGGCCAGTGCAAGAGGAGCTGTCAGCGCAGCTGACTGAGGGGGCTCAGGCTTCGCCGGGCTTTTCGCCGGACTGCTGCGCCAGATACTCGGCTGCGTCGTCGGGGACGTCGTCGAGGTCCTCCTCGCTGCCGATGTCCACCACGCGGGGCATCCGCTTGAAGAGGATATCGTACATCATGGGCACGATATACAGGGTCATAAAGGTGGCGTAGGTCAGGCCGCCGATGATGACGATGGACATGCTGCTCATCAGCTGGCTGGCCATATCGTTGCTGAACAGCACCATCATCATGCCCAGAATGGTGGTCAGGGCGGTCATCAGGATGGGGCGCATACGGGTCTTGCCGGTGGCGATGAGGGCGTCGCGGCGCTCCATGCCGCCCAGACGCAGCTGGTTGGTGTAGTCCACAAAGAGGATGCCGTTGTTGACAACGGTGCCCATCAGGACGATGAAGCCCATCAGGCTCATCATGCTCAGCTGCTCGCCGATGCCCAGCAGGCCGATCATGCCGCCGGTGAAGGCCAGCGGGATGGTGAACAGGACGATGAAGGGGGACAGCAGGCTCTGGAACTGGGCCACCATCACCAGATAGACGAAGGGCAGCGCCAGGGCCAGCCACTGGAACATCTGGCTCATGATGTCGTTGACGGTGCTGGTCTCGCCGCTGAGGGAGACGCTGTAGCCCTCGGGCAGGGCGCCGGAGGCGCTCCACTCGTCCAGCTTATCCTGCAGCTGCCGGGCCTGAACGGTGGTGTTGTAGCCTTCCAGGGTCTCGGCGGTGACGGTGATGCAGCGGGTCTGGTCCTCGCGGGTGATGGAGTCGGGGGTGGTGCCGTAGGTGATCTCGGCAAACTCGCCCAGGGTGTGCACCTCGGCCACCTCGCTGCCGTCGGCGGCGTAGTTGGTGGTGTTGAAGGTCATATCCATCAGGTTCTCGACGGTCAGGGGGTCGGTATCGTTCACGACCCGGACGGTCATGCTCTCGCCGTTGATGCTGATGGTGGTGGAATCGGTCGAGGTGGTCAGCCGGGCGGCGATGCCCTGATACGCCTGGGCCACCGTCAGACCGGCGGCGCGGGCCTTGTCCTTGTCGATGTGCAGCTCGATGGTCTGGTCGCCTGCGCCGAGGCCGGTGGTGGCGTTGGCAAAGCCCTCGGTGCCGTCGATCATCTCGATCACCTGTTCGCTCAGGCTGTCCAGGGTGTCGAAGTCGTTGCCGTAGATGGTCACCGACAGGCCGCTGCCCAGCAGGCTGGTGATCTCCGAGATGCCGTCGATGGTGACGGTGCTGGTGCAGTCGTAGGCGGCCATGGCCTCTTCCAGCGCCTGCCCCACCCGGGCGGCGTCGGACGCGCCGGCGCCGGCTTCCAGCTTGATGTTATAGGCATAGGTGCCGTAGCCGGTCGAGGTGGTGGACAGCAGGTTGGAGATGGTGCTGCCCAGCATCCCCACGTCGACGCCGTAGATGGTGGTGTCGGTGGTGACGCCCACCTCCTCCACCATCTCCAGGCCCATCGCCATTTCCAGGATATCCCCGGCCATGGCGTAGGACTCCTCGCGGGTCATGTCGCTGGGGGTGGAAACGCTCATGCTGATCTCGGTGCTGGTGACGTCGGGCAGCATGACCATGCCCATCGAGGCCACCCGCCAGACGCAGAAGGCCAGCAGGACCACCGTCGCGCCCAGCGGCGCGCCCTTGTGGTCCAGGCACCAGACGAGGGAGCGGCCGTACTTTTCCTGGATCCTGTCGAACCAGGGCCACTTTTTCACCTCGGCGTTCTTCAGGACGGTGGAAGCCGAAGCCGGCACCACCGTGATGGCCACGATCAGGGAAGCCATCAGACAGTAGCCGATGGTCAGGCACATGGGCAGCATCAGCTCCCGGGTGATCTGTTCGGTAAAGACCACCGGGAAAAAGACGCAGACCGAAGTCAGGGTCGACGACACGATGGAGCCGAAGACCTGCCGCGTGCCCTGCACCGCCGCGCGCGGGGCGGGGACGCCGCGCGCGCGCAGACGGTAGATATTTTCGATGACGACGATGGAGTTGTCCACCAGCATGCCGATGCCGAGGGACAGGCCGCCCAGGCTCATGATGTTGAGGTCAAGGCCGGTGAAATACATCATGACCACGGCAAAGAGGACCGACAGCGGGATGCTGACGCCGACCACGATGGTGGGCTTGGCGTCCTTGAGGAAGAGGGCCAGGATCAGGATGGCCAGCACCGCGCCCTGCGCCATGCTGGACAGGATGCTGGAGATCAGGACGGTGATGTAGTTGCCCTGGTTGGACAGCACGCTGAAGTTGAGGCCCTCATACCGCTCTTCCAGCCGGTCGAAGGCGGCCAGACAGGCGTCCGAGACGGCGTTGGCCGACGCGGAGGTGCTCTTGTAGATGTTCAGGACCACCGCCTGCTCGCCGTTCAGCCGGGTGAAGGAGGAGGAGGCATTGTCCACCACCTCCACGTCTGCCACGTCCGAGAGGTAGACGTCGGTCACACCCTCGATGTGCAGCAGCAGCGCGCCTTCCAGGTCGTCGATGCTGTCGTATTCCTCGCCCACCTTCAGCAGCCAGGAGTTGTCGTCCTTGTCGTCGATATAGCCGGCCGGCATCGAGAAGTTCTGGGCGTAGATCAGCTGGCTGAGAATGTCGATGGTCAGCAGATTGTTGACGTCGGCATTGGCAAAGGCGCTGGACTTGGCCTGCTCGTACTGGGCCTCATACTCGTCGTACAGTTCCTGGCCTTCGTCCACCTGGCGCTGGGCCTCGGTGATCTGGAGGTAGGCTTCCAGCTGGGTCTGGCTCATCTCGGCGTAGACCGTCTCGAACTGGTCCAGCAGTTCGGGCACCCGGTTGAGGGAGTCGAGGACGTCCTCCATGGTGGTGTAGACCACGTTCAGGCTCTCCTGGATCTGCAGGGTGTCCATCAGGTCGCCGGCGGTGGAGCCGTCCGCGCCTGTCTCCTGATCCAGCCGCTGCTGCAGCTGCTGGAGGGCGACGGTCAGCTCGTCGGTCAGGTCGCGGATCTTGGACACCACGTCGATCAGGTCGTCGATGTCCCGCAGGCCGGTGTCGGCGATCTCATCCATGATCTCGCCCAGGCCGTCCCGCACGCTGATGAGGGCCGCCTGGATCTCGGGCTCGTTGACAAAGGCGATCAGGTTGTCGATGGCGTTCATCAGGGTCTGGACCTTGTCGCGGATCTCGGCGGTGGCCTCCGAGACCATGCTGGCCACCCGCTCGACCACCCCCGAGGCAAAGACGTTGCCGAAGGTGTCGATGGCCTGCTGCAGCTGGGCGCGGCCGTCGGCCAGCTGGGCCGCCGCGGCGTCCAGCTGTTCCTTGGCCAGAGCCAGCTGGGTGTCCACCTGTTCCAGCAGCAGGACGTTCAGCGCGTCGATCTTGTCCTCGTTCAGCTGCACCTGGATATACTGGCTGATCAGGCCGGTGGTCGAAATGCTGGACACGCCCTCCTGGCGCTCCAGCTCAGGGATGACGCTTTCTTCCAGAAAGTCGCTCAGATCATAGATATCGCTGCCTTCCCGGCCCACCGCCACCGTCATCAGGGAGCTCATGTCCATGCTCAGCTCCAGAATGGAGGGGGTTAGGCAGATGTCGGGCAGGCTGTCGGCGTTCTGGTCCAGGGTGTTGGACACCTTGACCATGGCGCTGTTCATATCGGTGTCAGCCGCAAAGCTCAGCTGCACGATGCTGTAGTTCTCGGCCGAGGTCGACGTGATGCTGGACACGCCCGCCACAGTGCCGAGGGCGCTTTCCAGCACTTCCGAGACCTCCGTCTCGACCTTTTCGGGGCTGGCGCCGGGGTAGACGGTCACCACCATCAGGTAGGGGGTGCTCATCTCGGGCAGCAGGTCGGTGCGGAGGTTCGCCACCGACACAAGGCCCATCAAAAGGACGATCAGGACCGCGACCAGCACGGTGAATGGCTTTTTTACGCTGTATTTTTCCATGAGTCTTCCCTTTTTTGACTTGCGCCCCGCGCCGCCATGCCGCAGCGCGGGCCGTACTGAATGCCGGCGAGCCGGCTTTGGGCCGGGGCCGGGCGGGAGCTGTTTTTTCGCCCCCTGCTGCTATCTGAAAACGGGCGGCCGGCAGGGTTTATTGCAGTCGGGTTCAAATTTCGTTTTGACGTCCTTTTGGCCGCCGGACAGTCTCCCCCTATTATACATGAAACCGCCGCACTTGCAAGAGCCAAATTGTGATTTTTTCTGGGGCGTGCCCCTGTTTTTTTCCTTCGCACGATTTTCTGATGGAAAAGAAGAAAAAAATGTGATATACTGTAAAGATGACAGCCGCAGCGCTGTCCGGAACAAGTTCGATCACTACAGTGAGGTTTTTGATACCATGAAACAAGCCGTCGCCGTCCGTTTTGAAGAGAACGGCAAAGAACAATATTTTGACCCCGCGGGCCTTGCGCCCCAGCCGGGGGATTACGTGATGGCCGAGACCCCCAAGGGCCCGGCCTGCGGGCAGGTGAGCAGGGCCGCCCGCCCCGTCCCCGACTACCTGCTGCCCAAATCCCTGCCCGCCCTGGTGCGGATGGCCGACAGCGTCGACATCCGCCGGATGCACCAGCGCCAGAACGAGGACAAAAAGGCCTGGCGGATCTGCCGGGAGTGCATCGACCGCCACGGCCTGGAGATGAAGCTGGTCAAGGTGGAATACGCCCCCGACCACTCCAAGGTGACCTTCTATTTCACCGCCGACGGCCGGGTCGACTTCCGCGAGCTGGTCAAGGACCTGGCCAGCACCTTCCATATGCGGATCGAGCTGCGCCAGATCGGCGTCCGGGACGAGAGCAAGATGATGGGGGGCATCGGCCTGTGCGGCCAGCCCTTCTGCTGCAGCCGTTTTCTGCGGGACTTCCAGCCCGTCTCCATCCGGATGGCCAAGGAGCAGGGCCTCTCCCTCAACCCCACCAAGATCAGCGGCTGCTGCGGCCGGCTGATGTGCTGCCTGGGGTATGAGCAGTCGGCCTACGAGTACCTGAACAGCATCATGCCGATGGTGGGCAGCACGGTGCGCACCCCCGACGGCACCGGCACGGTGGTGGAGACCAACCCCATCTCGGGCTATCTGCGGGTGCGGCTGAACTCGGAGGCGCTGGCCCCCAAGTACTACAAAGCCAGCCAGTGCCAGTACCTCTCGGGCGGCAAGCGGGCGCCCCGCCGCCCCGACCCCGACGACGACTATTCCGGCCTGCGGGACCCCGCCCCGGTGGTGGCCCGCGCCGGCGAGGAGGACGAGGGATGAGCCCGCGGCGGGCTTCCGTAGGTTAGTTAGTAATAACCAATTATCGTGATTTTGACCGAAAAACCCACCCTAAACTCCCCGAAAGTTAGCGGATGCTTTTGTGCATTCAGCCAAAAACGCCGTTTTGGCTGCGGCAGGGGCACGGTTAGTCTTGCCTTTTCGGTTTGTCTCTGCTACAATCGGCACAGAGGCGGACGCCGGTGACCGGCGTACCGTACAAGAGAGGCTGGCTGCGGCCGTGCAGGAGCGAACCTCTGGGGGTGGGTCCCCCGCGACAAGTTGTTAGGCACGGGTCGAAAGGAGAGTTCTACTATGGCACACAAGGTTACCGAGGGTTGCATCGGCTGCGGCGCCTGCGAGGGCGCTTGCCCTGTTGGCGCTGTGAAGGTCGAGGACGGCGTGGCCGTCGTTGACGCCGGCGCTTGCATCGACTGCGGCGCTTGCGAGGGCGCTTGCCCCACCGGCGCGATCGTCGCTGAGTAAGCGGTTTTCGCCTGATAGCAGACCGAAACGGCGGGCCCGGCAGGGTCCGCCGTTTTTTGCTTGCTGGTATAAAGGAACAGGGAGCTGCTTTGCAGCAGCTCCCCATCGGGCGGCATTTGGCAGGCGTAGCATCCTCCTGCATCTCTCAGGTTTCCCTTGTCAGTACCAGCGGCGTGTGGTCGCTACGAAATTTACCACCTCAAATACCGCCCTTATCCTATGTTTATTATATCAAATTTATTCGTTTCTGTAAAGGATTTGCCGGTTGCGAAGATATTGTTCCCATCGTTTCCGGTTCACTGACATAAAGGTGATGACAGAGTTTTTGTAGCCTGTCGGGTCGGCGCTCGTTTTCAGCCGCAGCACAAGCTGAAATCCCTTGCCCTCGATTGTAAACCGTTTGAGCACATTCGCCGTGTGCGGGCGGTCTGTCGCCAGGATATAATCCGGATGAAGAATCGTTTCTCTCAGATAGCTTTCCACGTCACCGGAAAGATCGGGATGCCGCTCACGGATGTGCCGCAACTGCCCCTCTGTGATAATCACTTCTGTCTCCGCTATGTCCTCTGTGAACACCTTGTAAATCGCAAGGTCAAGCTCGCAGATAAAATCCATGCCTTATTTCACATCCATCTCCAAGATAATTTTATCATATCATGTTGGCTTTCTTCTGTAAAGGCGTAAACACCCTGCCTTCGCCTGTCTATACATCTTCTTTCTTTTCGCAACCGCTGCCGCCGCAGATTTTTCAAAACGAAACCGCGCTCTGCTATGGAATATTCATCTGAAATTTTGTATAATAAGACCAGCATCTACTGCACCCCGGCCCACCGCTTCGGCACCGACGCGCTGCTGCTGGCCCGCTTTGCCGTCCCACGCCGGGACGAGCGGGCCGCCGACCTGTGCTCGGGGTGCGGGGTGGTGGCGCTGGAATGGCACGACAAAGGCCACCGCGGCCCCTGCCTGGCCCTGGAGATCCAGCCCGAGGCCAGCGCCCTGCTGGCGGCGGCCGCCGCCGACCAGAACATCGGCCATATCCGCCCGGTCTGCGCCGACCTGCGCAGCTGGGCGCCCGACCCCGCGGAGGCCGGCCGGTACGACCTGGCCGCCTGCAACCCGCCCTATTTCGCCGCCGGGCCCCAGAGCCCCGACCCCGTCCGGGCCGCCGCCCGGCACGAGGGCTCCTGCACCCTCGCCGACGTCTGCGCCTGCGCCTGTCGCCTGCTGCGGGACGGCGGCAAGCTCACCCTCTGCCACCGTCCCGAGCGGCTGGCCGAAGTCCTGGCCACCATGCGGGCCCACCGGCTGGAACCCAAGCGGCTGGCCTTTGTCCGCAGCCGGGCGGGGGCGGCCCCCTGGCTTTTTCTCGCAGAGGGGCAGAAAAACCGCCGCACCGGCCTCCGGCTCGAACCGGACATCCTGGTCAGCGCGGGGGCCGCGCAGTACGGGCCGGATTTTCAGGTCTGATTTTTACAGGAGGGACTTTATGCCCGGAACGCTCTATATCGTCGCCACCCCCATCGGCAACCTGGAGGACATGACCCCCCGGGCTGCCGCGGTCTTTGGGGCGGCAGATTTTGTCGCCGCCGAGGACACCCGGGTCACCATGCGGCTGCTCAACCATCTGGGGCTGAAAAAGCCGATGGTCAGCTACCACGAGCACGCCCTCGGCCGGGGCGAGGGCATCCTCCGCCGGATCGAGGCGGGGGAGAGCTGCGCCCTCTGCTCCGACGCCGGGATGCCCTGCATCTCCGACCCCGGCGCGGTCATCGTCCGGGACGCGCTGGCCCGCGGCATCCCGGTCACCCCGGTGCCGGGGGCGTCGGCCTGCGTCACCGCCCTGGCCGTCTCGGGGCAGGACACCTCCCGCTGGGTCTTTGAGGGCTTTCTGCCCGCCGAGCGCCGGCTGCGCCGCAAACGGCTGGCCGCCCTGGAGGGGGAGATGCGGACCGTCATCTTTTACGAAGCGCCCCACCGGCTGCGGGCCACCCTCGACGAGCTGGCCGCCGCCTTTGGCGGGGACCGCAGCGTCACCCTCTGCCGGGAGCTGACCAAGCTCCACGAGGAGATCTGGAAGACCACCTTCGCCGAGGCCGCCGCCCATTACGCCCAGGCCGAACCCCGCGGGGAGTACGTCCTGGTCATGGCGGGCGCGCCCGAGCCGGGGCCCGAAGCGGCCCCCACCCCCGAGGAGACCGCCGCCCGCGCCCTGGCCCTGATGCGGGAGGAAGGGCTGGCCCCCTCGGCCGCCGCCAAGGCCGCGGCGCAGGGCACCCCTTACGGCAAAAGCGAGATCTATAAGCTGCTGCTGGCCCTGCAGGCGGACGGCGCAGAATAAAGGAGCATCTTTTTTATGACAAAGCTACTGATCCTGAGCGACAGCCACGGCAGCACCCAGGCGGTCCGCCGCATTCTGGCGGCCGAAAAGGACGCCGACGCCGTTATTTTTCTGGGCGACGGCCTCCACGACCTGGAAAAAGCCCTGACCGAGGCCCCCAAGACCCGGGTCTACTCCGTCGCCGGGAACTGCGATTTCGGCGCACTGGAGCCGCTGGACGGCCTGGCCGCCTTCGACAGCGTGGTCCTTTTCTATACCCACGGGCATATGTACGGCGTCAAGTACGATCTGGACACCCTGGCCGAGGCCGCAGCCGCCCGCGGGGCGGAGGTGGCCCTGTTCGGGCACACCCACATCCCGCTGGAAGAACAGCGCGGGACGGTGCTTTTGTTCAACCCCGGCTCCTGCGGGCGGTGCTATACCGGGCCCGACACCTACGGCGTCCTGACCCTGGCCGGCGGCCGGGTCCTGCGGGCCGAGCACAAGGAGGTGCCCAAGCGTTGAGCCTGAACGAAGTGCGCTTTCTGCCCCAGTGCGGCAGCACCAACCGCTGCGCCAAAGAACAGATCGAGGCGTTCGGCCCGGTGGCGGCGGTCTACACCACCGACCAGACCGACGGCCGGGGCCGGCGGGGCCGGCAGTGGGTCAACGCGGCGGGGCAGGCCCTCTACTACACCGCCATCCTCAAGGTGCCGATGGTCCAGCCCGAGACCCTGCCCCTCTTTGCAAGCCTGGCCGTCCGGGAGCAGCTGCGGCTGCGGTACGGGGTCGACTGCGCCATCAAGTGGCCCAACGACCTGCTGCTGGGCGGCAAGAAAATCGCCGGCATCCTCTGTGAGGCGGTCAGCTACGGCACCGGCGGGGAAGGCCGGGCCTACCTCTGTGGCATCGGCATCAACCTGGCCCAGCCCCAGAGCTATTTCGACGCGGCCGGCCTGCCCTACGGCACCTCGCTGGCCCTGCAGGGGGCCAGGGTCGACCTCGACGCCGACCCCGCCTGGCTGGCCGAGGGCCTGACCGATTTCGGCTTTGACCGGGGGCTGTATACCTTCGGTCCCGAGGGCTTTGCGCCCTACCGCGGCGCCTACACCGCCGCCTGCGTCAACCTGGGCCGCCGGGTCACCTTTGACCGGCCGGGCGGCCGGGGCGAGGGCACCGCCGCCGGCATCGACGGGGAGGGCCGCCTCATCGTCCGCACCGACAGCGGGGAAGAGCACGTCTTTACCGGCGAGGTGTCGGTCAGCGGCATCTACGGCTCCGTATAAAAAGTCCCTGCCTTTCCTGTTGGGAAAAGCAGGGCTTTTTCGTCAGTTCAGCGTCAGTTCAGCTTTTTGCCGCAGAAGGGGCAGCATTCTTTCGGGGTCTCGACGATGGAAAAGTGTTTGCCGCAGTGCGGGCAGCGCCGCAGGGCAAAGTCAAACAGATAGGCCCCGCCCAGCCCCAGCAGGCCCGGGATATACAGCTCATAGGCCATCAGACCGCCCGCGGCGACCACCAGCACGATAAACGCCCCTTTGTACAGGACCAATTTGGTGCGGTATTTCATGCCGGCTCACCTCCTTCTGACCCGGCGGCGCCGGCGGCGGAACAGCCCCGGCCCGCCCCCGGTCAGGACGGTGAACAGGGCCAGCACCAGCAAAATGCCCAGCAGGGCCGGCAGCAGCAGCAGGGTGGCGATGCCGTCGGTGGTAAAGTCGGAGACGTACTCCCGGTGGGTGACCAGGTCCACCGTGCCCGCCTCGTAGCCGTCCAGCCAGACGGTGGCGGCGCCCACCACCTGCCCCTCGGCGACGGTGGCGCGGATGCTCTCGGGCAGGTCAAAGGTAAAGGTCACCTCGTCGTCGGGGTGGCCGTAGCCGGTCACCGGGCCGGCGGCGTAGAGCTCCACTTGGGGGGTGCTGCGGCACTGGGTCAGCGGGACGGTGGCCAGCATGGTCTCGGTATCCACCAGCTGCCGGTCGCCGAAGGTGGCAAAGACCCAGTCCAGCAGCTCGGCGCACTCCCGGTAGATGTTGTCCAGGTCCGACCCCAGCACCACCAGACCGTAGGTGTGGCCGTTCTGCTCGGCAAAGGTGACAAAGCACCGCCCCGCCAGGGTGGTGAAGCCGGTCTTCATCCCGCGGATGTAGTTCCGATAATAGGGATATTCCGGGTCGAGCATCAGGTTGGTGGTCCGGATCTCCCGCTCGGCGGTGTGGAGGTTGGTGGCCGGCAGGGTATAGCTGGCGGTCTGGGCGATCTCCATGTACTGGGGCTGCGCGTAGCAGGCCGCCGCGATCTTGGCCAGGTCCCGGGCGGTCGAGACGTTGCCGTAGTCGTACAGCCCGTGGACGCAGCTGAAGGTGGTGTCGGTGCAGCCCAGTTCGGCGGCCCGCTGGTTCATCCGGGCCACAAAGGCGGTCAGGTCGCCGCCCGACGCATCGCTGGCGACGGCGCTGGCCGCATCGTTGCCGCTGGCCACGATCACCCCGTACAGCAGGTCGATCCGGCGGACCGTCTCGCCGATCCGCAGACCGATGGTCGAGCCGTTGGCGTTCTGGATGTCGGTGAACTCCTGGGTCAGGCTGGCGGGCACGGTGACGGCCTGCTGCAGGTCCAGCCCGCTCTCGAGATAGAGCAGGGCGGTCATCATCTTGGTCAGGCTGGCCACATAGCGGGGCTGGTCGGCGTTCTGCTCCAGGATGGTCTTGCCGGTGTCGAGGTCAAAGAGATAGACCGACTCGTCGGGGTAGGTCGTCTCGACCGGCATGGGATAAGCCGCCAGACCCGGCAGCGCCAGCCAGACGGCCAGCGCCAGCGTCAGGGCCAGCACAGCGGCCCGGCGCAGCGCCGGGCGGAAAAGATGATTCATAACCTAGCCTCCTTTGGAGCAGCGCGGAACGCGCCTTGATCCCTCTATTTCTAAGATACCACAAAACGCGCAAAAGAGAAAGGTGGTTTTTGACAATGTTCGTTTCTGTCTGCGGAAAAACGCCCCGGGACGAGGGCGCGGCCTTTGTGGCCGAAAACGCCGTGGTGGCCGGGGAGGTCACCCTTGCGCCCGGCTCCACCGTCTGGTACGGGGCGGTCGTCCGGGGGGACGAGGGCCCCATCTTCATCGGCGAAAACGCCAACGTGCAGGACAACGCCGTCCTGCACTGCGATGCCGGCGGCTGCATCCGGCTGGGCCGGAACGTGACGGTGGGCCACGGGGCCATCGTCCACGGGGCCGAAGTGGGGGAGGGCAGCCTGATCGGGATGCACGCCACCCTGCTCAACGGCTGCCGGGTCGGCCGGCACTGCATCGTCGGGGCGGGGGCGCTGGTGCCCGAGGGCAAGGTGATCCCGGACGGCACGGTGGCCGTCGGGGTGCCCGCCCGGGCGGTGAAAGACGTGAGCGCCGCGCAGGCCGCCGCCAGCGAATCCAATGCCATTTCTTATCTTAACTTAGGTCGTGCGCACGCTGCGGCCACCCTGTCAAAAAGCGGGAAAACTGAGGAATGAAGCCGGTTTTCGGCGCTTTTTGCCGGGCGGTTCTGGGACCGATGGGCTTTTTACAGTTTCTTCACAGGTTTGTAACCAATTCCACGCAAAGAATGGGTATACTACAATCACAAGCCAGCGGGGCCGCAACCGCTGACTTGCACATGATTCCTCCTCACACCCAAAGTAATACCCCAACACAGGACCCTCGTCCGGGCGTACCGCAAGCGCCCGGGCGGGGGTTCTGCGTTTTACAGGCTCGCGCCCAGCACCTGCAATACGATCCTGGTGTTCACCTGCCGCTCCAGCTGCCAGATGGCCTCGTTTGCCAGCGGCAGAACGCGGGCGGCGTCCCGGCCCTGCAAAGGCGAGACAGACGCCCCCCGCAGGCCGGCCGCCGCATAGGCGCAGAAATCCCGCAGCAGGACCCCCGCGGCCGCCTTGTCTTTTTCATAGCCGGCCAGCAGGGCGGAGGCGGCGTAGTTGTCGTGGGCGGCCGCCGCTTTGGCCAGAGCTTCGGCGGCGTCCAGCTGTTTGCGGCGGGCGGGGTCCTGCGCGGCGGCCAGCACCGCGCCGATCCGCCCCTCGAACAGTTCGGCCAGGCGGGCGGCCTCCTTTTTGGCCACTCCCTGCCCGGCGCAGTAGGCGGCGCACGCCTCCACCGGCACCGGCGCCATCGCAAAGGCGGCGCACCGGCTGCGGATGGTGGGCAGCACCCCCGCCAGCGACTGGGCCGTCAAGAGGAACAGCACCCCCGCGGGGGGCTCCTCCATCACCTTCAGCAGGGCGTTGGCCGACTCGCCGTTCATCTTTTCGGCGTGGTAGAGCAGGACGGCCCGCCCCTCGGCCGAGAGGCTGGTGTTGAAAATCTCGCTGCGCATGGCGGTCACCTGGCCCACCAGGTAGCGGCCGCCCGCGCCCATCCCCTCCACCGAGATGGCCTCCCGGACCACGCCGGTCTCGATCCGGCCGCTGTCGCGGTCGCCGGCTTTGGCCACCGCGCGGCAGCATTCCCCCCGCAGCAGGGCTTCGGCGGCCGGGCCGCCGGCCGGATAGAGGTAATCGGCCGCGATGCACCGCGCCGCAAAACCCGCCCCCAGGCCCTGCTCCCCGATCAGCAGCAGGCTGTGGCTCAGGCGGCGGCCGGCCAGCATCCGGCGCACTTCTTCTTTCAGGGCGTCGTTGCCCGCAAGACGGTCCAGCATCATGGCGCGGACCCCCTCAGCGGCGGTTCTGCCGGCGCCACTGCTCCCGCCGGTACCAGGCCCGGATGTTGGACCAGAGGACCGGCCCAAAGAAGAGGATGAACCCCGCCATGCTCAGCAGGTAGTTCAGCTTGGTCAGCCAGCCCGCCGACAAAAAGCTGAGCACCCAGATGGCCGCCGCAAAAAGGCCGAAATACTTGACCTTGATGGGGATGACAAAGAACAGCAGCACCTGCATCTCGGGGTAGAGCAGCGCAAAGGCCAGCAGCAGCGACAGCTCCAGGCAGTAGGTATCGGCCCAGCCGGTGACCAGGCAGGCCAGGATCGCCCCCAGCATCCCGGCCAGGACGTAGAGGTTGAACCGGAAATCCCCCCAGGCGGCCTCCAGCGCCGACCCGAGGAACCAGAGAAAGTAGGCCCCCAGCGCAAAGTTCAGGATGCTGCCCGAGATCTGCGGCACAAACAGAAAGGTGACCAGCCGCCAGATCTCCCCCGCAAAGAGGGCCGGGCGGGTCAGGGAGAGGGAATAGGTGATATAGCGGTTGACGAACAGCGCCACCGCATAGACGACGATCTGCCCGCCCACCAGCAGGGCGATCAGGTTGGGGATACAATAGCGGCCAAATTTCCGCTCAAGCTTTGTCAGCCAGTTCATGCGACGCCTCCCAATAGCAAGATATGCGGCCCTGCGCGGTTTCCTGCCGGCGGGCCAAGGTCGTAGGATTATTGTACCATGTTTGGGCAGGGCATTCAACCGCGGGGCGGGTTTTTCACTCTTTCCACCGGGTTTTCCACCGGTTTTGTTGGGCGGGAGAGGAATTTTCCGCTCACTTTCCACCCTTTCCACCGAGTTTTCAACACCTCCGCTTTCCAGTTGTGTATACGAGATGTAAAGTCATACTCTTTCTGCGCCCCGCAGCCCGCCCCGGGCGGCGGAATTTTCGCAGCAGGACCGCAGGTTTCGACCTTGCCCGAAAAACCCGCTATCCTATCTGCTTTCAGGGTTTTCCGGTTCGGAATCGGGCCCGTCCCACTTTTCAACACGGAGGGCGGCGGCCCGCTCTTTTTCGAGCTGTGGAAAACTTTTCGCACTTTTCACACAGCCTTTTTATTTCCTAGTTTGTTTGTAGGATTGACACCCCGCCCCTTTTCGGGTATAATTCCCTTGCAGGGCGGCGAAGCTCTGTACAGCCAAGCAAACCAACCACCCGCTTCTTTCCTTTCAGGAAAGAAAGGCAATACTTCAACGAGGTGTCATTCCATGCTGGAACTCGAGCATATATCCTTCGACGTCCCGGACGAAAAAGGTCAGAAAGAGATCATCCGGGACATCTCCCTCACCATCCCCGCCGGGCGGTTCGTGGCCATCACCGGCCCCAACGGCGGCGGCAAATCCACCCTTGCCAAGCTGATCGCCGGCATCGAGCAGCCCACCGCCGGCCGCATCCTCTTTGACGGCGAGGACATCACCCACATGAGCATCACCGACCGCGCCAACCGGGGCATCAGCTACGCCTTCCAGCAGCCGGTCCGGTTCAAGGGCATCCAGGTGCTGGACCTTTTGCGGATCGCCGCCGGCAAGGACCGCCCCCTGAACATTTCCGACGCCTGCGCCTACCTGTCCGAGGTGGGTCTGTGCGCCAAGGACTACGTCAACCGCGAGGTGAACGCCAGCCTGTCGGGCGGCGAGCTCAAGCGGATCGAGATCGCCACCGTCCTGGCCCGCGGGCAGAAGCTGTCGGTCTTTGACGAACCGGAGGCCGGCATCGACCTGTGGAGCTTCCAGAACCTGATCCAGGTCTTTGAGCGGATGCAGCAGAAGAACACCGACGGCTCCATCATCGTCATCTCGCACCAGGAGCGCATTTTGAACATCGCCGACGAGATCGTCGTCCTGGCCGCCGGCAAGGTGACCCAGCAGGGCCCCCGCGACGAGATCCTGCCCGGGCTGCTGGGCACCACCTCGGCGGTGACTGCCTGCACCGCGCTGGAAGGGAGAGAAGCATAATGTTAGACAACATCCAAAAGCAGATCCTGGCCGAAGTGGCCGACCTGCACACCATCCCCGAGGGGGCCTACAACATCCGGGCCAACGGCCAGACCGCGGCCCGCAACTCCACCGCCAACATCGAGATCGTCCCCAAACCCGACGGCACCGGCATCGACATCCACATCAAGCCGGGCACCAAACACGAGAGCGTCCACATCCCGGTCGTCCTCAGCGAGAGCGGCCTGAAAGAGACGGTCTACAACGACTTTTTTGTGGGGGATGACTGCGACGTGCTGATCGTGGCCGGCTGCGGCATCGACAACTGCGGCAATCAGGACTCGGAGCACGACGGCATCCACCGCTTCCAGGTGGGCAAAAACGCCCATGTCCGCTATGTCGAAAAGCACTACGGCCAGGGCAACGGCCTCGGGATGCGGATCCTGAACCCGGTCACCGAGGTCCACCTGGACGAGGGCAGCTCGATGGAGATGGAGATGGTGCAGATCAAGGGCGTCGACTCCACCGACCGCAAGACGGTGGCCGACCTGGCCGCCGGCGCACGCCTGGTGGTGCGGGAACGTCTGATGACCCACGGCCGCCAGATCGCCATCAGCGGCTACAACGTCACCCTGAACGGCGAAGGCTCCAGCGCCGACGTCGTCTCCCGGTCGGTGGCGCGGGACCGCTCCTACCAGAAGTTTGACGCCCTCATCACCGGCAACGCCCCCTGCTCCGGCCACTCGGAGTGCGACGCCATCATCATGGACCGCGCCCGGGTGCTGGCCGTGCCCCAGCTGGACGCCAACGACCTGGACGCCGCCCTCATCCACGAGGCCGCCATCGGCAAGATCGCCGGCGACCAGATCACAAAGCTGCTCACCCTCGGCCTGACCGAAGAGGAAGCCGAAGAGCAGATCATCCAGGGTTTCTTAAAGTAAGACCGCACCGCGCCTCCGCCCGCCGCCCTATCCGGAGCACAAAAGGGCGATGGTTGGGATATTTTTTCTTTTCTGTCCAACTTCTGACACAAAAATATGGAATTTTCGGTGAAAATGTAGTATACTTGTGTTCATACACAGGGCGGCCCCGCACACGGCCGCCCGGCAGGGAGAAGAGACTGAGAATAAGCGAAGAAGTCCCAATACATCAAAAGAAGGTGGAGGATTCATGTTTCGAGGTGCAAACCGATTTGAACTAGATCAGATCATGGACATATACGCCCGGGCACGGGCGTTCATGACGGAAAACGGCAACCCCACCCAGTGGGGGGACAGCTACCCCCCGCGGGAGCTGATCGAGGAGGACATCCTCTCCAACCGGCTGTTCGTCTGCGTCATCAACGGCGAACTGGAAGCCGTCTTCGCCTTCGTTCTGGGCGAAGACCCTACTTATAAAGTGATCGAAAACGGCCAGTGGCTGAGCGACGGGCCCTACGGCACACTGCACCGGCTGGCATCGGCCGGGCGCCGTCCCGGCATCGGCCGGCTGGTCATCGACTGGTGCCTTGAGCACTGCGAGAGCCTGCGGGCCGACACCCACGCCGACAACAAGGTGATGCAGCACGTGCTGGAATCAAACGGTTTCACCCGCTGCGGCATCATCCATCTGGCCAACGGTTCGCCCCGCATTGCCTACCAGAAGCTGGGCATCCGCCAGCTGAACCGGGAATAACCGCACATCACCCAAGGGGACGGCCTGCCGCCGCCCCCTTTTTTGCAAGGAGAAGCCTTATGAAGATCACCCAGATACGTTTAGGCAAGCTGTCGGTGCCGCTGCGGGTGCCGTTCAAGACGGCCCTGCGGACGGTAGAGCGGGTCGAGGACATCGTGGTCGAGCTGCACACCGACACCGGCGCGGTGGGCTACGGCGAAGCGCCCCCCACCGGCCCCATCACCGGGGACACCACCGGCGGCATTGTGGGCGGCCTGGTCGAGCTGATCGCCCCGGCCCTCATCGGGCAGGAGGTGGACGACTTTGAAGCCGTCACCGCCCGGGTCCAGAAAGCCGGCGTCCACAACACAAGCGCCAAAGCCGCCGCCGACATGGCCCTGTGGGACCTCTACGGCCAGCTGCACGGCATCCCGGTGCATAAGCTGCTGGGCGGCGCCCGGCGGCAGCTGGTCACCGACATCACCATCAGCGTCAACCCGCCCGAGCAGATGGCCCGGGACGCCCGCGACGCCGTCGCCCGCGGCTACGACTGCCTCAAGGTCAAGGTCGGGGCGGACCCCGCCCTCGACACCGCGCGGCTGGCCGCCGTCCGCCGGGCGGTGGGGGACAAGATCTGCATCCGCATCGACGCCAACCAGGCCTGGACTCCCCGCCAGGCCGTCCGCATCCTGAACGAGATGCAGGACAAGGGCCTCGGCCTCGAGCTGGTCGAGCAGCCGGTCCCCGCCGCCGACCTCGAAGGGCTGGCCTACGTCACCCGCCACAGCTGGGTGCCGGTCATGGCCGACGAGAGCGTCTTCAGCCCGGCCGACGCCCTCCGCATCTTCCAGACCCGGGCGGCCGACTACGTCAACATCAAGCTGATGAAGTGCGGCGGGCTGACCAACGCCCTCCGCATCGCCTCAGCCGCCGAAGTCTGCGGCGTCGAGTGCATGATTGGCTGTATGCTGGAAGCCAAGATCGCGGTCAACGCCGCCGTCGAGCTGGCCTGCGCCCGCAGCGTCATCACCAAAGTCGACCTCGACGGCCCGGTGCTGTGCAGCGTCGACCCCGTCGAGGGCGGCGCGCAGTTCGACGAGCGGATCATCACCGTCTCGGACGCGCCCGGCATGGGCATCCGGGGCATTCAGCCCGGCTATCTGACCTACCTGGATATCTGAAACCGCCTCCCCGGCCCGCCGCCGGGGATTTTTTGCGCCCCGAATCCGCCATGGACCGCGCATTTTTCACAAAAAACGTGCCTATGCCACATAAAAATCCCCCGCGCTGTACATTTTGCCAAAAACGTCTTGACGTTTTCGGGCAGAATAGATAATATTAAGTTGGAATACAGCGTGTCTCCGGCATTCCGGTTTTCGATACCAACAGCAACTGTGCCCGCTGCAAGGGCCTATCGGGAGACGAACCAGTGCAAATGGAAGGACGATCTATGACAAACGCAGAAAAACTTGCCCTGCAAAAACACGCCTGCCGCATCCGCCTCGGCGTGATCGAGAGCACCCACAGCGCGAAATGCGGCCATCCCGGCGGCAGCCTGTCCATCGCGGAGGTGCTGTCCTTTTTGTACTTCCGGGAGATGCGGGTCGACCCCGCCAACCCCGCCTGGCCTGAGCGGGACCGTCTGGTCCTCTCCAAGGGCCACGCGGCCCCGGCCCTCTACGCGGCTCTGGCCGAGCGCGGCTTCTTCCCGGCCGAGGAGCTGACCACCCTGCGCAAGATGGGCAGCCGCCTGCAGGGCCATCCCAATATGAACACCGTCCCCGGCGTCGATATGTCCACCGGCAGCCTGGGCCAGGGCATCTCGGCCGCCTGCGGCATGGCCCTGGGGGCCAAGGTCAAGGGCCTCGACCAGGTGCGGGTCTACGCCATCCTGGGCGACGGCGAGATCGAAGAGGGCGAGTGCTGGGAAGCCTTCATGTTCGCCTCCCACTATAAGCTCGACAACCTCTGCGTCTTTCTGGACCTGAACCATCTCCAGATCGACGGCGCCATCGAGGACGTCATGAACAGCGCCCCCCAGGACAAAAAGCTGGAGGCCTTCGGCTTCCGGGTGCTGACCATCGACGGCCACGACTACGACCAGATCGAGGCCGCGGTCGAGGCGTTCCACGCCGAGCAGGGCCGCCCCACCTTCATCATCCTGAACACCGTCAAGGGCAAGGGCGTCAGCTATATGGAGAACAGCGTCGACTGGCACGGCAAGGCCCCCGGCGACGCCGACTACCGCACCGCCATGGACGAGCTGAACGCCGCCCTGGACAAACTGGAAAAGGAGGAGGGCTAATATGGCACAGGTGAAGAATATCGCGACCCGCGACAGCTACGGCGCCACGCTGCAGCAGCTGGCCGCCGAGCATCCCGAGCTGGTGGTGCTGGACGCCGACCTTTCGGCCGCCACCCGCACCTCCATGTTCCAGAAGGTGGCTCCCGAGCGCTTTTTTGACTGCGGCATCGCCGAGGCCAACATGATCGGGGTGGCCGCCGGCCTGGCCACCATGGGGCTGGTGCCCTTTGTCTCCAGCTTTGCCATGTTCGCGGCCGCCCGCGCCTACGAGCAGATCCTCAACTCCATCGCCTACCCCCGCCTCAACGTCAAGATCGGCGCCTCCCACGGCGGCATCTCGGTGGGCGAGGACGGCGCGTCCCATCAGTGCTGCGAGGACTTCGCCCTCATGCGCTCCCTGCCCGGCATGACCGTCATCTGCCCGTCGGACGACGTCGAGGCCCGCGCGGCCGTCCGCGCCGCCTTCGAGATGGAAGGCCCGGTCTACCTGCGGTTCGGCCGTCTGGCGGTGCCCGTCTTCCACGACCCGGACAGCTACCACTTTGAGATCGGCAAGGGCGAGACCATCACCGATGGCAGCGACATCGCCATCGTCGCCACCGGCCTCGAAGTCAACGAAGCCCGCATCGCGGCCGAGCATCTGGCCGCCCAGGGCATCGGCGCGCGGGTAATCAACATCCACACCATCAAGCCCTTGGACGAGGAGCTGATCCTCGCCGCCGCCCGCGACTGCGGCAAGGTGATCACTTGCGAGGAGCACAGCGTCATCGGCGGCCTGGGCGAGGCCGTCTGCTCCCTGCTGGCCGAGAAGTATCCCGTCCCGGTCCGCCGCATCGGCGTGCAGGACCGCTTCGCCTGCTCGGGCCCTGCCTGGGACCTGATCCACGCCTACGG
>DXHQ01000034.1 GCA_019113345.1 Candidatus Faecalibacterium intestinigallinarum | reverse complement strand
ATGATCACCGGTGCTGCCCAGATGGACGGCGCTATCCTGGTCGTGGCTGCGACCGACGGTCCCATGCCCCAGACCCGTGAGCACATCCTGCTGGCCCGTCAGGTCGGCGTGCCCTATATCGTCGTGTTCATGAACAAGTGCGATATGGTCGACGACGAGGAGCTGCTGGACCTGGTCGAGATGGAGATCCGTGAGCTGCTGAGCGAGTACGACTTCCCCGGCGACGACACCCCCATCATCCGCGGTTCTGCTCTGAAGGCTCTGGAGTCCACCTCTACCGACCCCAACGCCCCCGAGTACGCCTGCATCAACGAGCTGATGAACGCGGTCGACGAGTACATCCCCACTCCCGACCGTCTGGCTGACAAGGACTTCCTGATGCCCGTTGAGGACGTCATGACCATTTCCGGCCGCGGCACCGTCGCTACCGGCCGTGTCGAGCGCGGCACCGCCAAGGTTGGCGATCAGATGGAGATCGTCGGCATCCGTCCCGAGCGCATCACCACCACCATCACCGGTCTGGAGATGTTCCGCAAGAGCCTGGACTTCGCTCAGGCCGGCGACAACATCGGCGCCCTGCTGCGCGGCGTGGACCGCACCCAGATCGAGCGCGGCCAGGTTCTGGCCAAGCCCGGCTCTGTCCACCCCCACACCAAGTTCGAGGGCCAGGTCTACGTCCTGACCAAGGAAGAAGGCGGCCGTCACACCCCGTTCTTCTCCAACTATCGTCCTCAGTTCTACTTCCGCACCACCGACGTGACCGGCATCATCAACCTGCCCGAGGGCACCGAGATGTGCATGCCTGGCGATAACGTTGTCATGAGCGTTGAGCTGCTGACCGCTGTCGCTATGGAAGAGGGCCTGCGTTTCGCTATCCGTGAGGGTGGCCGTACCGTTGGCTCCGGCGTCGTCAGCAAGATCGTTGAGTGATTTTGCCCCCGCTGAGGTAGCATAGCTATACAAGGCCCCTCTCTGCCCACAAGGCGGGGAGGGGCTTTTTTCTGTTGGGAGGAGAGGCCATGAAAACACTTTATCTGGTGGGCGGCCCGATGGGCGTGGGCAAAACGGCGGCCTGCCGGCTGCTGAAAGAGCGGCTGCCTGCCTGCGCCTTTCTGGATGGGGACTGGTGCTGGGACATGGACCCCTTTGTGGTGAACGGCGAGACAAAGGCGATGGTGCTGGACAATATCTGCTTTGTGCTGAACCGCTTCCTGCACTGCTCTGCCTTTGAGAATGTGGTCTTTTGCTGGGTGCTGCATCAGCAGGCGATTTGGGACACCATCCTTTCCCGCCTGGACACCGCCGGCTGGCGGGTGGAGCGGGTGGTTCTGCTGGCGTCGCCGGAAGTGCTGGCTGCCCGCCTGCAGGCGGACGTCGCAGCCGGGAAACGCCGGCCCGACGTCATCCCGCGGAGCCTCGCGCGGCTGCCCCTCTATGATGAGGTGGATGCGGTGAAAATGGATACGTCGGCGCTGACGGCAGAAGAGGCGGCCGTCCGCATCGCCGGCGCGGGCAGGGAAGAGAAATAGGCAAAAACAGTCGCTTTTCTGCGCGGGATATGGTATACTATAAAAGTATACATACATTTTTGAATGCGTACAGGAGGAGAGAGAATGCAGCAGCATGAAACGGTGATCGTACTGGACTTCGGCGGGCAGTACAATCAGCTGATCGCACGGCGTGTGCGCGAAAACAATGTCTACTGTGAGATTTATTCCTATAAGACCGACCTTTCGGTCCTCCGCGCCAAGAATCCCAAGGGGATCATCTTCACCGGCGGGCCCAACAGCGTCTATCTGGAGGATTCGCCCAGCTGCGACCCCGAAATCTTCAGCTGGGGGGTGCCCATCCTGGGCATCTGCTACGGCAGCCAGCTGATGACCCACCTGCTGGGCGGCCGGGTGACCCGCGCCCCCGAGCGGGAGTACGGCAAGACCGAGGTCTTTGTGGACACCGCCAGCAAACTGTTTGAGGGGGTGTCGCCGGCCACCATCTGCTGGATGAGCCACAACGACTACATCGAGCAGGCGGCCCCCGGCTTCAAGGTGACGGCCCACACCGCCAACTGCCCGGTGGCGGCCATGGAAAACGCCGAAAAGGGCCTGTACGCGGTCCAGTTCCACCCCGAGGTGCTGCACACCGCCGAGGGCAAAAAGATGCTGCGCAACTTTGTCTACAACGTCTGCGGCTGCGCCGGGGACTGGAAGATGGACTCCTTTGTGGAGAGCAGCGTCAAGGCCCTGCGCCGGCAGATCGGCAGCGGCAAGGTGCTGTGCGCCCTGTCGGGCGGCGTCGACTCGTCGGTCCTGGCCGCCATGCTGGCCAAGGCGGTGGGCAAGCAGCTGACCTGCGTCTTTGTGGACCACGGCCTGCTGCGCAAGAACGAGAAGGAGGAAGTCTGCGCCGTCTTTGGCCCCGGCAACCCCAACTTTGACATCAACTTTGTCTGCGTGGACGCCCGGGCCCGCTACTTCGGCAAGCTGGCCGGCGTCACCGAGCCGGAGCGCAAGCGCAAGATCATCGGCGAGGAGTTCATCCGGGTCTTTGAGGAAGAGGCCAGGAAGATCGGCCAGGTCGATTTCCTGGCGCAGGGCACCATCTACCCCGACGTGGTGGAGAGCGGCCTGGGCGGCGAATCCACCGTCATCAAGAGCCACCACAACGTGGGCGGCCTGCCCGACCACGTCGACTTCAAGGCCCTGGTGGAGCCGCTGCGCGATTTGTTCAAGGACGAGGTGCGCCAGGCCGGCCGCGAGCTGGGCCTGCCCGAGTACATCGTCAGCCGCCAGCCCTTCCCGGGCCCGGGGCTTGCCATCCGCATCATCGGCGAGGTGACCCCCGAAAAGGTGGCCATCGTCCAGGACGCCGACGCCATCTGGCGGGAGGAGATCGCCAAGGCCGGCCTCGACAAGGAGATCAGCCAGTACTACGCTGCCCTGACCAATATGCACAGCGTGGGCGTCATGGGCGACGAGCGCACCTACGACTACGCCGTGGCCCTGCGCGCCGTGACCACCACCGACTTCATGACCGCCGAGAGCTACAACGTCCCCTGGGAGGTGCTGGGCGCCGTCACCAGCCGGATCGTCAACGAGGTCAAGCACGTCAACCGCGTGCTCTACGACTGCACCGGCAAACCGCCGGCAACCATCGAGATGGAGT
>DXHQ01000033.1 GCA_019113345.1 Candidatus Faecalibacterium intestinigallinarum | reverse complement strand
TTTTTGCCCATGATCAGCTGGTTGACGGTGCCCCACAGCATACTGCGGGAGTAGACGGCGTAGACGTTGTTTACAAAGCCGACCACCGCCCGCGCCCCGGCGTCGAGCAGGGCGTTGGACATGGACAGGTCCAGGATGTTGCTGCCGCCGAAGAACTCACAGGTCTCGGAAAAGACCATGGTGCCCTCCAGCCGGCCGCCGCGGTAGGCCGCCGCGAAAAAGTCGGGGGTGATGCAGTAGTCGCCGTTCACCTTGATGACCCGGTGGGTCAAGAGGTCAAAGCCGTAGCGCAGGTCGTCCCAGAAGGAACTCTCCTCCCGCAGCAGCAGGACCGGCGCGGTCCGCACCTGCTTGAAGAGCCAGCCGGTGGTGTAAGTATAATAGGCCCCGTGGGTGCTGAGGACGCACAGGTCGTAGTCGTCCATGTGGCGCAGGTCGGCCACCGTGACGTCGGTGTCGATGGTGGTGGCAAGGCCCCAGCCGTTCCAGGCCTCCTGCATGGTGAGGTAGTTGGGGTAGCGGGTGGAGTTGACGGTGTCGTCAAAGGCGTAGTAGATGATGGCATTGCCCAGCGGCATCACGTCGTTTTCGGCGTCGAGGGGGCCGGGCAGCTCCTCGGGCATGGCAAGAGGCAGGTCGACAAAGGGTTCGTCCTCCCAGTCGGTGAGCAGGATGCCGCCCAGCACGCCGCAGTCGTAGCTGAAGGAGACCATGCCGTTCTCCTCGTCGTACCGGATGGAGCCGGGCTGCACCAGCCCCTCGCCGGCAAGCTGCTTGAGCTGCGCCTCGGCGGCAGCCTGCCGCTCGTCTACCGTCATGGCGGCATAGCCGCTGCTGTCCAGCAGTTCGCTTACGGCGGCGTCGGCCTCGGCCATGGCGGCGGCCTGCGCCTGGGTCAATTCAGTGTCGGCGGGGACGGCCTCGTTCGCGGCATGGGCGGCGGGGGCGGTCAGGGACAGTACAAGAGCAAAAGCGCAAACGGCGCAGAGGGTGCGCCGGAAAAACAGGAAACGGTTCTGATCCATCTTTTCTCCTCCTGATGATCGGGCAAGGCCGGCAGGTCCGGCCGCCTGCCCCCATTGTAGAAGGATGGGGCGGCTTTGTCAAGAATCGAAGTTTCGTTTTACTTTCTTTTTGCAAACCTGTCACAGATTGGTCACACCCGCGCTTGCACAGGGGGATAAAATGAGGTATACTAACAAAAAGTACGCAAAGAGGGAGTTTGGGAGGTGCTTTTGTGCTCGAAACGGTTCGAGTATATGCGAAACGGACCGACAAGGTCTATCTGCTGCTCTGCCTGTTCAGCAGCGCCATGGCGGTGCTGATGCTGGCTTCCTGGGCGGCGGAGCAGGGCGGCGGCTTTGCGGTGGACGAGATCACCGGCCAGATCACCGGCATCGGGGATTACCGCCGCGCCATCGTGCAGGCGGGAGCTTCGGGGGTGGGGGTGCTCATCGCCCTGGCGCTGTCCACCCTGGATTACCGCAGGCTGGTCAAGATATGGCCTTTCCATGTGGCCTTTACCTGGGGACTGGTGCTGCCCACCCTGTTCATCCACAATCTGGCCCTGGGGCCGCTGACCATCGGCTACAACGCCGGCGACACCGACAACTATTCCTGGTATAAGCTGGGCGGCTTTACCTTCCAGCCCACCGAGCTGGCCAAGATCAGCTTTATCCTGACCTTTGCCATGCACCTGAACAACGTCCGCAGCCGGATCAATGAGCCGAAGGAGCTGGCCAAGTTGCTGGCGCATCTGTTTGCGCCCATCCTGATCATCCACATCCAGGGCGACGACGGCACCGCCATCATCTACGGCATCATCGGCTGCTGCATGATGTTCACCGCGGGGCTGAGCTGGAAGTATATCGTGGCCGCCCTGTCGGCCGCCATCGCGGCGGTGTCGGCGGCCTTCCTGTTCCTGAGCGACAGCATCGGCAAGAGCTACCAGTGGTACCGCATCCTGGCCGTCATCGACCCCGAGAACGCCACCGGCTGGGCCCCCAGCGAGGATGTCTGGAAAAACATCGTCTACCAGCAGGACCGGGGCGAGGTGGCCTTGGGCGCGGGCGGGCTGTTCGGCAACGGGATGTTCAGCGGGGAGTACTACAGCGTCCCCAACGCACACAACGACTTTATCTTCAGCTGGGTGGGCAACGCCCTCGGCTTTGTGGGCTGCATGGTGGTGATGGGGGTGCTGATCGCCCTGGTCATCCGCACTTTTGCGGTGGGCGCCCGCAGCGAGGATATGTTGGGCAGCTTCATCTGCGCGGGGGTGGGCGGCGCGCTGCTGGCCCAGATCGCCGTCAACATCGGGATGAACCTGCGGCTGCTGCCGGTCATCGGCGTCACATTGCCCTTTTACTCGGCGGGCGGCAGCTCGATTCTGATGCTGTACATCTGCGTCGGGCTGGTGCTGTCGGTGCATATGCACAACAAGAAAAAGCTGTTTGGATAAAAGGACTCCCCTCCCGGCCAGAGCGCCTGAGAGGGGAGCTTTTCATTTGGCGGCCGCAAACGCCGCCGCTTCCTTGATCCAGTCCATCAGCTCGCCGTCGATCTCGCCGGCGCTGCCCACCACGATGTGGTGGGTCCACCGGCCGGGGTAGGGCTCGGTGGCAATGTCCACCCGGGGGCTTTCCAGCCTGCGGGCCAGGCCTAGGGTCAGCACCAGCCAGCAGGGCGGCAGCTCCGCCTTTTTGCGCGCCCGTATGTAGGATACGCACCCGAACAGGTGCTTTGTGTAAAAGCTGATCTGGCTTTTCTGCACCTTGATGCGGACGCCGGGGATCTCGGCGAGGATGCGCCCTTCCAGCGCCTCGTAGAGGGGGAGGGCGTCGGGGTGCTTCTGTGCTTCAAACCATTGCAGGGTGTCAAGATCCATGGCGCGCCTCCTTTATGCCTTGCGGAGAATCTTTTCCATCGGCCTGCCTTTGGCCAGTTCGTCCACCAGCTTGTCCAGGCAGCGGATGTCCCGCATCAGGGGCTCCTCGATCGTTTCCACCCGCACCCCGCAGATGGTCCCGGTGACGAGGGCGCGGGCGGGGTTCAGGGCGGGGGCGCTGCGGAAAAAGTCCCCGTAGGTGATCTCGGAGGCGGCCGCCGCGGCGATCTGCTGGGGGCTGTAGCCGGTCAGCCAGCTGGTGACCTGGTCCACCTCGGCGGCGGTGCGGCCCTTTTTGACCGCCTTGTTCACCAGCAGCGGGTAGACCTTGGCGAAGGACATGGCGTAGACTTTTTCATTCGGGGTGGGCATGGACGGACCTCCTTTGCAGATAAACCGGGCGGGTCACGGTTGACAAATTGGCGAATATGCGTTATACTACAGATAAGAAGGGTGCTGCCGGACAAACGGTAGTCCCCCGCTTTGTTACGAAAGAAGTAACCGCTAGCTGGGGAGCTTAGGGCGGTTACTTCTTTTATTTTTTATTGGCCTGCATGAACAGGCTAATAATGGCAACGACTAAAATGCCGGTCTGGATCAGATCGGAATAAGTAACCATTGTCAGCCCTCCCTTCTATGACGATTGGAGGGCAAAGAAGCGCCCCCAATCGAATCAGGGGGACACACCGCTTGCCGTTTATCGACAACACCCACCCAAAGGATAACATAAAACGTAAAAAATGACAAGCCCTGCCATTCCATTTGTGAAAAGGCAGGGCTTTATTTACAGCTTTTTATACCCCGGCGGCTCGTCAGGGGCGCAGCGGCGCTCCATCAGCCAGGTGTCCAGCCAGCGGCCGTGGCAGTCGCGGGCGATCCGCTCTCGGCGGCCCACCTCCCGGAAACCGCACTTGCGGTGCAGCCGGTAGCTGGCCTGGTTGTCCTGCAGGACGGTGGACTGCAAGGTCCAGTAGCCGGCCTGCTCGGCGGCGGCGCAGAGAGCCGACAGCAGGTGATAGCCGTAGCCGCGGCCGCGGTAATGCTCGCCGACATAGATGCTCACCTCGGCGACGCCGCGGTAGCACCACCGCATATTCACCCGGGAGAGCACCGCCCACCCGGCGATAGCGCCGTCCGCCGCCAGGATGACCAGCCGGCACTCCCGGATGTGGGAGGCGTCCCAGGCCGGATAGGGAGGGCAGGCCGTCTGAAAGGTGGCGTGCTCGGTGGCGATGCCCTCCTTGTAGATCTCGGCCACGGCCGGCCAGTCAGCCGGTTCCATCGGGCGGATCAGCATACATTCTTCTTCCATCCAATCGTCCATTCTTTCGTGTCAGGATTGACCGGCCAGCTCTTCCTCGCTGACATAGCCGCCGGCGATGACCTTGGCCCGCAGCGCCGCGTACAGCTCGGCTTCGGTGGTCTGGACGTAGGGGGTGACGAAGATCAGCCCGATGCCGAACAGCAGCAGGCCCAGCAGGCGCCACCCGAGGAAGGACAGGTCCAGCACAAAGATGTTCCACTTTTCGCCGTCGGTCATCATGGTGCTGATCTCAAAGGCGCGGTCGGCGGTCATGTGAGGGTTCTCGGCCAGCAGGAAGGGGATAAAGCGGTACTGGTAGCTCTTGATGATGCCGGGAACGATTAGCAGCAGGCACCACAAAAAGACTTTCAGGTTCATGAAGAACATGACCCCGACCGTGTTCCAGTAGCCGCTGGTAAAGCCCGAGAACAGGGTGTCCAGATGGGCGGGGGCGGTCCGGTTTTCGGTCAGGTAGCGGGCCTGTCCCACCTGGATGACCGGGGTGATCAAAATGCCCCAGCACAGGGCGGCGGCCAGCGCCAGCAAAAGAGCCATGATGCCGATGCCCAAAATGACGGGCAGCAGGAGCTGCACCAGCACAGAGTAGGGGAACCCGGTGCTGCCGGCGAAGGGCGCGATCTGCTCGGGCAGGGGAGAAGCGGCGCTGTCCGCGCCAAGGTTCAGGTTCAGGTCGATGCCCCCGCACAGCAGGGAGACGATCAGACAGGCCAGAAAGACCCGCCAGTAGCTGCGGCGCAGCACGGTCTTTGCGTTGGATTTCAAAAGGGCGCGTGTCCACATAAACAGGACCTCCTTTGCGGTTCAGAGAAAAAAGTCGTATCCCCTCAATGGCTTTCAGTATAGCAGATTTTGCCCGAAAGTACAATGCCGGGGGCAAACTGAGGAGTGTCCAATCGAACAGTTAAAGAAAATCAAAAAGAGAGAAGTGTATATGTGTCCCTGGATGAAGTGCTCGATATCTTGATTTGGCAAGGCCAAAACGATTATAAGCCCGGACAAAAACGGCTACT
>DXHQ01000032.1 GCA_019113345.1 Candidatus Faecalibacterium intestinigallinarum | reverse complement strand
CTTGGGCCGGGTGAAGGTCTCGCTGCTCTTCTGGGCCGCGGGCGCGGTGTAGCCGGGCGCCATGGTCAGGCACTTTTTGGGGCAGACGTTGACGCAGTTGCCGCACTGGACGCAGTCGAACCGCTGGATGGTCCAGCTGCCGGCCGCGCGGTCCACCTGCAGCGCGCCGGGCGGGCAATTGCGCGCGCACAGCCCGCAGCCGATGCAGTCCTCGATGCGTATCTCGATGTGGCCCCGCATCCGGGCGGGATAGTGCGCCGGCTCAAAGGGATAGCCGGTGGTGGCCGGCTTGGAGAACAGGTTTTTGAGCACCGTGCCTGCAAAGGGGAAGGCTTTCCAGGGGGGCGTCGTCTGGTCGTGTTTGTGGTCCATCTTCCTCACCTCTCGGTACAGCTGATGCAGGGATCAATGGTCAGGATCAGCAGCGGCACATCGGCCAGCTGGCAGCCCTTGAGCATCTCCAGCATGGGCGGGATGTTGCTGGTGGTGGGGGTGCGCAGCCGGAACCGGTCGATGAACCTGGTGCCGTTGGCCTTGACGTAGTAGATGGCCTCGCCCCGGGGCTGCTCGATCCGCATAAAGTGCTCGCCGCTGGGGTTGCCCTTGACCGGCGCCGCGATGGGCCCGGCCGGAATCTTGGCCACGGCCTGCCGGATCAGGTCAAAGGACTGGAACAGCTCCTTGATCCGCACCTCGCACCGGGCAAAGGAATCGCCGTCGGAGGCGGTGACCGGCTCCAGCTCCAGCTCGCCGTAGGCCGCGTAGCCCAGCTTGCGCACGTCGAACGGCACGCCCGAGGCCCGCAGCATGGGGCCGACCGCGCCCGATACCCTGGCCTGCCCGGCGTCCAGCACCCCCAGGCCGTGCAGGCGGGTGCCCACCGTGTAATCCTTCAGGAAGGCTTCGGCCAGCGGGCGCAGCTCCCCGGCCAGGTCGTTCACCGTCCCGACCAGGGCCTTGAGCATGGCGTCGTCCATGTCCTTCAGCACGCCGCCCACGCAGTTGACCGAGAAGATGACCCGGCCGCCGGTGGTCATGTCGAACATATCCAGAATCTTTTCCCGCAGCCGCCAGCTCTGCATGAACAGGCTCTCAAAGCCCATGGCGTCGGCCAGCAGGCCCAGCCAGAGCAGGTGGCTGTGGATGCGGCTCATCTCCATCCAGATGGTGCGCAGGTAGGCCGCCCGGGGCGGCACCTCGACGTTCATGATCTTTTCCAGGCACTGGCAGTAGCCCAGCCCGTGCCCAAAGCTGCAAATGCCGCAGACCCGCTCGGCGATGTAGACGTATTCCTTATAATCCTTGGTCTCGACCAGCTTTTCCAGCCCGCGGTGGACAAAGCCGATGCTGGGCACCGCCTCGACCACCACCTCGTCCTCCAGCACCAAATCCAGATGCACCGGCTCGGGCAGGACGGGATGCTGCGGCCCAAAGGGTACGATACTTTGTTTTGCCATGGTCCTGTCACCCCTTATGCTTGAACGGCGTCTCGCCCGCGATGCGGTAGAGCTTGCCGTGGTAATCCTGCGCCATCTCTTCGATCCGGACGCCGAACAGCTCGGCGGCCTCGTTCTCCTGCAAAAAGGCGCCGGGGTAGATCTGGGTGATGCTGGGCACCGTCTCTTCCTCCCCCACCGTCAGGCGCAGGGTGCGCATCTCGTATTCCCTGCCGAAGGAGTAGCTCAGCTCGTACCCCTCGGGCAGCCGGGCGGCGCAGATCTGCACGACCCGCCAGCCCTCCATCTTGAACCGCAGCACCGCCGGCACAAATTCGGCCATGGTCACCGGTTCAATGGTATTGCACGTTTCCATTCGCGTTGTCCTCCTTTTCAGGCACGGCCGCGGCGGCGGGCGGCATAGTCCTCCCGCTTGCGCTGCAAAATTTCCAGCGCCTGCACCACCCCGTCGATGATGGCCTGGGGCCGGGCGGCGCAGCCGGGCACGTAGACGTCCACCGGGATGACGGTATCGATCCCGCCCTTGATGTTGTAGCAGTCCTTGAACACGCCGCCGGTGCAGGCGCAGATGCCCACCGCCACCACCACCTTGGGCTCGGGCATCTGGGTGTAGATCTGCCGGATGACGCTCTCGCTCTGGTGGTTGACGCCCCCGGTAATCAGCAGGATATCGGCCTGAAAGGGGTCGCCGGTGTTGATGATGCCGAACCGCTCGATGTCGTATTTGGGCGTGGTGCAGGCCAGCACCTCGATGTCGCAGCCGTTGCAGCTGCTGCCGTCGTAGTGCAGCAGCCACGGCGATTTTGCCAGTTTGTTTGTCATGGTTCTCCCCGCCCCCTTATCGGATCAGCATTAAGATCAGGCCGTTCAGCCCGCCGGTCAGCAGGGTGACCACCCAGCAGCTGTCCAGCAGGGTCTTCCACTTGACGCGGGCGCTGACGTTGTCCCACAAGATCTCCAGAAAATAGACCAGCAGGCAGGCCGCGACGGCCACCGGCCAGCTGAGGGGGCTGCTGTTGATAAAGAACAGCGCCACCAGACCCAGCATCAGGGTCATCTCGTAGTATTCGGCAATGTTCATCACCGCCAGCGCCGGGCCGGCCATCTCGGTGGTCAGGCCCTTGACCATCTCCTGGTGGGCGTGGTGGCTGGTGGACAGGTCGAACGGCGACTTGCGCAGCTTGATGGCCGTGACGAACATCAGCCCCAGCAGAAAGCCCGGCATACTGACCACCGCGCTGACCGGCTGGCTGATGATGTCCGCCACCTGGAACGAGCCGGTGGCGAGGTAAAAGCCCACCGCCAGCAGCAGCGTCAGGGGCTCGTAGGCCATGATCTGGATCATCTCGCGGCCGGCGCCCAGGGTCGAAAAGGGCGACGAGTCGCTGGAAGCCGCCATGACCAGGAACATATCCGCCGTGGACAGGATGAACAGGCACATCAGGATGTCCGCCCCCGCAAACAGCAGCGAGCCGGACACCGCCAGAAAGATCAGATAACTCAGCAGCAGAAAGATCTGCACGCTGTTGACCGCCAGCATCTGTTTGGAAAAGAGCTTGGCCAGGTCATAGAAGGGCTGCAGCAGCGGCGGGCCCTGGCGGCCCTGCATCCGGGCCGAGATCCTGCGGTCCACCCCGTCCAGCAGCGCGCCGGCCAGCGGCGCCAGCAGCAGATAGAGAACGACACTTACAGCCTGCATCATACCGCACCCCCGATCACCATGCAGAGCACCACCACGATCACGCCGGCCGAAACGATCACCGACGGGCGCATCAGCCGCCGCCGGCCAAACTCAAAGCGCAGATACCAGTTGCTCAGGTACAGATGCTCCGGCTCGCCGTAGCTGTTGACGAAATAGGTATTGTCCCCCATGTTCGCGCCGCCCATGTAGATGGGCACATAGTCCTTGTGGGTGCTGCGGGTCAAAAGGAACATCAGGGTGGGCACAAACAGGATCGAGACCAGCATGATGGTCATGGTGGTCAGCACGTCCATCGAGAGCACCGCGTGGGCGCTGCCGAACAGGGTGCGGACGATGGGGTCGACCACCCGGGCCGAAAGCAGGGGCAGCAGCAGGCAGAGCAGCAGCATCGCCCCCGCGTGGGTGAACATGGACAGGTACTGGTTTGCGCAGGTCTTGTCGTGGACGACCTCCTTGGTGTGGTGGAGGGAGACCAGCTTGCTCAGCCACTTGGTCCAGTACAGCATGGTGGTGGCGCTGCCATAGGCCAGGAAGATGACCAGCAGGTAGTTGTCGGCGTCCACAAAGGACTTGAGGGCCACCCACTTGGAGATCAGCATCCCGAAGGGGGCCAGATACATCCCCGCGATGCCGATGCCCATCAGGTAGGTCAGCTTGGGCAGCCGGAGCAGCAGCCCGTGCATCGACTCGATGTCGCGGCTGCCCAGGCTGTTTTCGATCGAGCCCACCGCCTGGAAGAGCAGGGACTTTGCCACCGAGTGGAAGATGGTCAGCAGCACCGCGGCCCAGACCGTCTCCTCCACGCCGATGCCGGCGCAGGCCACGATCAGCCCGAGGTTGGAGATGGTGGAAAAGGCCAGCACCTTTTTGCCGTCGTTCTGAGCGATGGCCATCATGCTGCATACAATAAAGGTAAAGCCGCCGATGAAGGAGACCATCATCCCGCCCAGGGTCCCGGCCAGCGCCGGGGCCAGCCGGATGAGCAGGTAGACCCCCGCCTTGACCATGGTGGCGCTGTGCAGCAGCGCGCTGGACGGGGTCGGGGCCACCATCGCCCCCAGCAGCCAGGACGAGAAGGGCATCTGCGCCGATTTGGTCAGGGCCGCAAAGGCCAGCAGGGCCACCGGCACCGCCGCCCCCGAGGCCACCACGTCGGTCAGCTGGACGCTGCCGCCCGCCACCGCCGCATAGGCGATGGCCACCGCAAAGCCGAAGCCGCCCAGCAGGTTCATCCACAGCGCGCGGAAGCTGTTGCCGACCGCCTCCTCGGTGCGGGTGTAGCCGATCAGCAGGAAGGAGACCACGCTGGTGATCTCCCAGAAAAAGTACATCCAGACCAGGTTCTCGCTCAGCACCAGCCCGAACATGGCCGCCAGGAACAGAAACAGCATGGAGAAGAAAAAGCCGCTGCGGTCGATGAACTCCTCGTGGTGCTCATGGTAGCCCTTCATGTAGCCCACCGCATAGATGCAGATCAGCCCGCCCACAAAGGCCGCGATGATGCACAGCAGCATGGCCAGGCCGTCCAGCCGCATATGCGCCGCCGGGGCGGTGGGGTGGTTCAGCTCGCACCAGGCCACCAGCAAAGTCTGCCCGGCCGACAGCAGGATGATGGGGTATTTGCGGTGCCGCACCGACAGCAGGATGACCAGCGCCATCAGGACGAGCTCGCCCGCCAGCATGGCGTGGTCGGCCAGTTTGGTCTCGGCGTACAGCTCGACCCGGCCCCCGCCGCCCGCCAGCCAGGCGGCCAGCAGGGCTGCGGCCAGAGCCATGACGCCGGCGGCCGCCCCATAGACGGCGGCGCCGCGCACCCTGCGGTCTCGGATGCAGGGCAGGACGGCCGCCGCCAGGGCCGGCCATGCGATCAACAGGATTGGTATTGCGCCCATATCACTTGCTCCCTTTGGTAGAAATACCAGTTATTTTTCACATAGCCCTCATTATACTCCCCTTTCCGCGGATTGACAAGAGGGCGGGTATGTTTTGTTTATTTTTTCACGATCCCCTCCCGGCGCTCTGGCATTTTGGCCGGCGCGGTGCTATAATGGGGGCAGTCTGCGGGGCCGCCGCCCCGCCAAAGGAGGAACCCCCGTGCACGAACTCGCCGTCACCCAGAGCATTCTGGACATCTCCCTCAAGGCCGCCGGGGCGCAGCACGCTGCCCGCATCCGGACCATCCGGCTGACCATCGGGCCCTTTTCGGGCATCGTGCCCGAATGCGTCCAGATGTATCTGGAGGTGCTGGCCAAGGGCACCATCGCCGAGGGCGCAAAGATCGAAGCGGTCACCCTGCCGCTGCGGGTGCGCTGCCGCGCCTGCGGCGCCGAAAGCGAGATCGACCGGCGGCACATCGCCTGCCCGGCGTGCGGCGGGGTGAACCTGGAGCGGCTCTCGGGCCGGGAATTTCTGGTAGACAGTCTGGAGGTAGACGTATAATGGAGATCAAAGTCCTGCATCAGGTCATGGAATGGAACGACGACGTCAGCGCCGAAGTGCGCGAGACCCTGCGCGCCCACAAGGTGTGCCTCATCAATGTGATGGGCAGCCCCGGCGCGGGCAAGACCAGCCTGCTCACCGCGCTGATCGAGCGGCTGCGGGCGGAGTTTGCCATCGGGGTCATCGAGGGGGACATCACCGGCCAGATCGACGCCGAGAAGATCGCCGCCCTCGGCATCCCCGCCGTGCAGCTCAACACCGACGGCGCCTGTCACATCGAGGCCATGAGCATCCAGCATATCCTGCCCCAGTTCGAGCTGGACAAGCTGGACGTGCTGTTTGTGGAGAACATCGGCAACCTGGTCTGCCCCGCCGAGTTCGACATCGGCGAAAACTTCCGCCTCACCGTCCTCAGCATCCCGGAGGGGGACGACAAGGTGGCCAAGTACCCCCTGATGTTCACCGACACCGACTGCCTGGCCCTGACCAAGTGCGATATGCTGCCCTATTTCGACTTCGACCTTGCCCGGGTGGCGGCCGACTACCGCGGCGTCAACCCGGAGGGGCCCCTGTTCCAGCTGTCGGCCCGCACCGGCCAGGGCCTGGACGAGCTGACCGCCCACCTGGCCGGCCGCATCCGTGCCGCGCTGGGCTGAGCCTGGCTGCCGCCGGGTCCGCGTCCGCGTCTCGGGCATGGTGCAGGGGGTGGGGTTCCGCCCCTTTCTGCACCGGCTGGCGGCCCGGCTGGGCCTGGGCGGCTGGGCCCGCAACACCCCCGCCGGGGTGGAGCTGGAGGCCGAAGGCCCGCCCCAGGCCCTCGCCGCTTTTGTCCGGGCCCTGCGGGAGGAGCCGCCGCCCCTGGCCGCCGTCGAGCAGGTCGAGGTGCAGCCTCTGCCCGCCTGCCGGGGGGAGACGGCCTTTGCCATCCTGCCCAGCGCGGCGGGAGACGCCGCCACCCTCGCCGCCCCTGACCTGGCCCCCTGCCCCGCCTGCCTGCGGGAGATGGCCGACCCGGCCGGCCGGCGGTACCGCTACCCCTTTACCAACTGCACCGACTGCGGGCCGCGGTTTTCCATCCTGAAGGCCCTGCCCTACGACCGGGCCAACACCTCGATGGCCGGCTTTCTCATGTGTCCCGACTGCGCCGCCGAGTATGCCGACCTCGGCAGCCGCCGCTACCACGCCCAGCCCAACGCCTGCCCCGCCTGCGGGCCCCGCGCCTTTTACCTCGACGCCGAGGGCCGCCGGATGCCGGGCGACGCCGTCGCCCTGGCCCAGCAGGCCCTGGCCGCCGGGCTGACGGTGGCGGTCAAGGGGACGGGCGGCATCCACCTGGCCTGCGATGCGGCCAATGAAACGGCCGTCCTTCGGCTGCGGCGACGCAAGCGCCGGCCCGAAAAGCCGCTGGCCGTCCTCTGCCGGGACCTTGCCGCCGCGCGGCGGTTCTGCCTTGTCTCGGAAGAAGAGGCCGCCCTGCTCGCAAGCCCCCGCCGGCCCATCGTCCTGCTGGAAAAACGGCCCGACGTCCCCTCCTCCGCCCTGAGCGAAAACCGCCGCCTCGGCCTTCTGCTGCCCTATACCCCGCTGCACGTCCTGCTGGCGGACGGCTCGGCCGGCGGCCCGGCGGCTCTGGTGATGACCAGCGCCAACCTGCCCGGCTGCCCGGTGATGACCGATAACGCCGAGGCGCTGGCCGGGCTGCGCGGGATCGCGGATGGGTATCTTCTGCACGACCGCCCCATCGTCAACCGCTGCGACGACTCCCTCGTCTCCCTCTGGCGGGGGCGGGAATACTTTTTCCGCCGCAGCCGGGGCTACGCGCCCCAGCCGCTGCGGATGCCGGACGCAGCCGCCGACGGGGTGCTGGCCTTTGGGGCCGAGCAGAAGGCCGGCTTTGCCGCCGGACGGAGCCGCCACGTCTTTCTCAGCCAGCACATCGGCGACCTGAAAAACGCCGAGACCCTCGACCACTACCGCGCTGCCCTCCAGACCCAGCTGCGGCTGTTCGGCCTCGCGCCGCGGGTCCTGGCCTGCGACCTGCACCCCGACTACTTTTCCACCCGGGAGGCGCAGGCCATGGCCGCCGAACGCGGCCTGCCCCTTGTCCGGGTCCAGCACCACTGGGCCCACATGGCCGCCTGCATGGCCGACAACGGCCTTTCCGGCCCGGCCTTCGGCCTTGTCTGGGACGGCACCGGCCTCGGCGCCGACGGCGCCATCTGGGGCGGCGAGTGCCTGCGCGGCGGCTGCGACGGGTTTGTGCGGACCGGCTCCATCCGGCCCATCCCCCTGCCGGGGGGCGACGCGGCGGTCAAGCAGATCGGCCGCACCGGCCTGGCCCTGACCTGGGACGCCGACCTTTCCGCCGGGACGCTGGACGCGCTGCCCCTGCTGCGCGCCCTGCCGGGGCGGGCAGCCCTGCAAACCATGCTGGAAAAGGGCATCGCCTGCCCCGGGGCCAGCAGCATCGGACGGCTGTTCGACGGCGTCTACGCCCTCCTGACCGGCCGGGTGGACGCCGGCTACGACGGTCAGGCCCCCGCCCTGCTGGAAGCGCTGGCCCGCCCGGAGGTCCCCGGCCGGGCCTACCCCGTCGCCTTTTATCAGGACAGCGGCCTCCGCCGCTTTGACACCCGGCCGCTGACCGCGGCCCTCTGCGCCGACATCGCGGCCGGGGTCCCGCCCGCCGCCATCGCCCGGGGCTTTATGGACGCCCTGGCCCGGATGGCGCTGGAACAGTGCCGGGCCCTTGACCCGGACAAGCTGCCCGTTGTGCTGTCGGGCGGGGTCTTTCTGAACCAATACCTGCTGCGCGAGGTCGTGCGCCTGCTGGAAGAGGACGGCTTTGCCGTCTATCCCCACCGCCGCGTCTCGGCCAGCGACGAGGGGCTGGCCCTGGGCCAGCTGGCCATCGCGGCCGCCGCGCAGCCGACCGCCTTTATAAAGGAGTGAAACGCCATGTGTCTGGCAGTACCGCTTAAAATTCTCTCGGTGGAGGGCAAGCAGGCCGTGGGCGAAGCCGGCGGCCTGACCCAGAAGCTGCGGGTGGATTTTGTCCCCGACATCCGCCCCGGCGACTACGCGATGGTCCACGCAGGCTTTGCCATCGAAAAGCTGACCGAGCAGCAGGCCCTCGAAAATCTGACCTGCATCCAGGAGGCCGTCGATGCCGCTGAGTGAGGCGGCCTTCCGCCGCCCCGCCAACGCCGCCGCCCTCGTCGGGGCCATCCGCAGCCTGACCGATGGGGCGCGGCCGCTGCGGATCATGGAGATCTGCGGCACCCACACCATGGCCATCGCCCAGGCGGGGCTGCGGGGGCTGCTGGCGCCGGGGGTACAGCTGCTGTCCGGTCCGGGGTGCCCGGTCTGCGTCACGCCGGCCGGGGCCATCGACGCGGTGCTCGCCCTGAGCGAGCGGCCCGGCGTCATCATCGCCAGCTACGGCGACCTGCTGCGGGTGCCGGGCAGCGTGCGGGGGGACAGCCTGCTGCGCCGCCGCGCCCTGGGGGCCAGGGTCCTGACCGTCTACTCCCCCATGGACGCGCTGGAGGCCGCCCGGGCCGACCCCGCGGCCGAGGTGGTCTTTCTGGGGGTGGGGTTTGAGACCACCGCCCCCGGCACCGCCGCCTGCCTGCTGGCCGCCGCCGAGGAGGATATCCGGAACTTCTCGGTCCTCTGCCTGCTCAAGCGGACCGAGCCGGTGCTGCGGGCGCTGGCCGCCGCGCCCGACTTTGCGGTGGACGGCCTGCTCTGCCCGGGGCACGTCGCGGCCATCACCGGGGCGGAGACCTTCGCCTTTCTGCCCGGGGAATACGGCCTGCCCGCCGTGGTCAGCGGTTTTGAGGCGGGGGACATCCTCTACTCGGTCTGGCGGCTGGCCAAAATGCGGGCCGAAGGCCGCCCCGCCCTCGAAAACGAATACACCCGCCTGGTCCGCCCGGCCGGCAACCCGGCGGCAAAAGCCGCCGTCGCCCGGGTGTTCCAGCCGGCCGACAGCGTCTGGCGGGGCCTCGGCGAGATACCGGCCAGCGGCTTGGCCATCCGGGCGGCTTTCGCCCCCTGGGACGCAGCCCGCAAGTTCGGCTTTGCGCCCGGGGCCGGGACCGAGACCCCCGGCTGCCGCTGCGGCGCGGTGCTGCGCGGGGTGTGCGCCCCGCGGGACTGCCCCCTCTTCGGCAGGGTGTGCACCCCCGCCGACCCGGTGGGGCCCTGCATGGTCTCCTCCGAGGGGGCCTGCGCGGCGGCCTGGAAATATGCAGATGGTATTTAGGGGGAACCCATTTCTGCGCGCATACGCGCGTCAGAAATTCCTTCCCCCTAATCTCCCCCTGGGGACAAAATTTGCCGCCGAACCGCGCACTCGGCCCAAGGGCCTCGCACACTCTCTGCGGCAAATTTTCCTGGTTGTGTCCGGGCCGTCCGCACAGGTCGGCCGGTCCGGACGTTTTTGGACTGTCTGAGGTACAATCATGCAGGATATCATCACATTGGATTACGGCAGCGGCGGCCTCAAGACCGCCCAGCTGATCGACCAGATTCTGGTGCCGGCCTTCGCCAACACCGCCCTCAGCCAGCTGGGGGACGGCGCGGTGCTGCCCGCGCTGGAGGGCCCGCCCGTCTTTTCGACCGACAGCTTTGTCGTCACCCCCTGGTGCTTCCCGGGCGGGGACATCGGCAAACTGGCGGTCTGCGGCACCGTCAACGACCTGTGCATGGCCGGCGGCGAGCCGAAATATCTCAGCTTCTCGCTGATTTTGGAGGAAGGCTTCCCCCTCGACGACCTGCGCGCCATCGTGGCCTCGGCGGCCGCGGCCGCCCGGGAGGCCGGGGTGCAGATCGTCACCGGCGACACCAAGGTGGTGGAGCGGGGCCGGGGGGACGGCATCTACATCAACACCGCCGGCGTGGGGGTGCTGCGCGCGCCCGGCCTCGGGCGGGACGCTCTGCGGCAGGGCGACATCGTGCTGGTCAGCGGCAGCGTGGGCTGCCACGGCGCGGCCGTCCTGATGGCCCGCGGGGGCCTGCCCTGCGAGGGGACCCTTCTCTCCGACTGCCGCCCGCTGCACCGGCTGAGCGCTGCGGCGCTGGCCGCCGGCGGGGTGCGGCTTCTGCGGGACCCCACCCGCGGCGGCGTCGCCACCACCCTGAACGAATTCGTCGAGGGTTCCCCCCTTTGCATCGAGCTGGAGGAGGACGCCATCCCGGTCGACGGGCCGGTGGCGGCGGCCTGCGCCCTGCTCGGCCTCGACCCCCTCTACGCCGCCTGCGAGGGCCGTCTGCTGGCCGTCTGCGCGCCCGAGACGGCCCCGGCCGTCCTGGCGGCGCTGCGCGCCCTGCCCGGCGGCGAGGGCGCAGCCGCCATCGGCCGGGTGACCGCCGCCCGCCCCGGCCAGGTGGTTCTGCGCAACAGCCTGGGCGGCAGCCGCATCCTCGGCAAGCTGACCGGCGCGCAGCTGCCGCGGATCTGCTGACGGCAAAAAATCGACCCGGAGCCTTGCGCTCCGGGCCTTTTCTTTTTATTATCGCTTCATCGTTACACTTTTGTTTCGTGCAGCTTTTCGGGCGGCAGGCAGCGGCCCAGCATGGCCTCGAAGGCGGCGGAGCCCTCCCGGATCTGGGCGTGGGGCAGCAGGTAGGCGTGGTCCCCTGCGTAGAGGTAGGTGATGCCGGCGCGGCGATAGACGCCGGTCACCGCGTCCCAGCCAAGCGGGGTGAAGGTCTTGCCCTGGTCGGCGCTGATCTGGATGCCGTCATCCTGAAAGATGAGGGTGTAGGCCCGGCGGGGGCCCTGCAGCAGCCCCATCTTTTTGGCCTGGACGTGCAGGCTGTGCTCGTAGAGCAGATACCAGGTCAGGGGCAGCGCCAGCCCCAGCACCAACAGAATGGTGCCCAGCAGAAGTGCCCCTTCCTGCGGGTAGCGGGAGTAGCACAGCGCCGCCGACACCCCCATGATGAGCAGAAAGACGGCCGGGCGCCGCCACTGCTGCTTGTGCCGGAAGGTGTCAAACAAGGCGAAGGCGCGGAACTCGGCCGCGCTGATCTGGACGGGAATGTGGATGGAAGGCTGTTTCATGATGCTGCTCCTTGCGGCCGGGCGGCCGGATATTTTCTCCCTTTAACTGTAGCGCAAAATCCAGTTTTTGCAAGGGCGTTTACAAATTCTTGGTTATGTATACAAAAATTGGTCATAAAGTTATGTAAAAACGGCAATGGTTTTGGAAACAAAAATGTGATATATTACTATACAGGAACCAGCGGCGGCATGCGGCCGCCCTTTACAAAAAAAGGAAACACTAGGAGGACATTACCATGAAAAAGATCTCTCGTCGTTCGTTCCTGGCCGTGTCGGCAGCGCTCGGCGCAGCCGGCGTGCTCACCGCCTGCGGCGGCGGCTCGTCCAGCAGCACCGCAGCCAGCACCAGCACCGCGTCCAGCGCGGCTGCCGGCGACGCTTCGGCCGCTTCCGGCGACCCCGCCGTCACCCTGGTCTATGCCGAGGTCAACCCTTTGGACACCATCGTCGGCCAGACCGCTTCCTATTTTAAGGAGCAGGTCGAAGAGCTGTCCGGCGGGTCCATCACCATCGACCTGCAGGCTTCGGGCGTGCTCGGCTCGGAAAACGACGTTCTGGACAACATCCTCGCCGGCGGCGACACCATCGACCTGTCCCGTATCTCGGCTTTCGCCCTGACCAGCTACGGCTGCCAGAAGTCGATGCTGCTCAGCCTGCCTTATACCTTTGTCTCCCGCGAGCACTGGTGGAACTTCGCCAACTCCGACCTCGCCCCCGACTTCCTGAACGAGCCCCAGGAGCTGGGCCTGCCCGTTCGCGGCATCTTCTACGGCGAGGAGGGCTTCCGCCACTTCTTCACCGTCGAGCCGGTGGCCGGCATCGCCGACCTGGCCGGCATGAAGCTGCGCGTCTCCAATGACCCCGTCATGAACGGCCTGGTCGAGGGTCTGGGCGCCACCCCCACCGTCGTCTCCTTCAACGAGCTGTACTCCGCGCTGCAGACCGGCGTTGTGGACGGCGCCGAGCAGCCCATCGCCAACTACGCTTCCAACGCCTTCCCCGAAGTGGCCAACAACCTGATCCTGGACGGCCACACCCTGGGCGCCGTGCAGGTGGTCATCACCGACAACGCCTGGAACAAGCTGACCGCCAACCAGCAGGAAGCCGTCATGGAAGCCGGCCGCCTGTCTCAGGAGTTCAACGCCAGCCTGTCCGAGGACGAGGAGAACCGCGTCCTGGAAGAGCTGAAAGCCGAGGGCTGCAACGTGGTCGACGTCCCCGACAAGACCGAGTGGCAGGAAGCCTGCGCCCAGGTCATCACCGACAACACCAAGGGCCTGGAGGACCTGTATCAGCAGCTGGTCGACATGGCCTGACCGGAGCCTGCGCCCAAATGATGCGGGCGGGGCGGCCCGTTCAATGCCGCCCCGCGTATTTTGAGCAAAGGGGGAATCCTGATGAAAGCATTCTTTGCAGCCATGGATAAGCTGCGCCCGATCTACGACGTGACCGACAAGATCGTCATGACCATCTGCAAGCTGCTGCTGATCGCGGATATCATCATCACCGGCTATTCGGTGCTGGGCCGCTATATCCCGTTTATCACCTCGCCGTCCTGGACGGAAGAGGTCGTCCTGACCCTGATGAGCTACATGGCCGTTCTGTCGGCGGCCATCGCCATCCGCCATAAAGAGCACATCCGGATGGATGCGTTCGACCGCTATATTCCCAAGCCGATGCTCCACTTCCTGAACATCCTGGCCGACGTGGCCGTTCTGGTCCTGGGCATTGTCATGCTGGTGGTCGGCCTGCAGTACGCCACCACCATCGGCGCCCGCGGCACCTATGTCTCGATGCCCAACGTTTCCCGTTTCTGGATGTACTTCCCGGTGCCCCTGGCCGGCATCGCCATGATCGTCTTTGAGCTGGAGTGCATCTATGAGGAGATCCGCGGCATCTGCCTGAAGGAGGAAGTGTGATATGGCAGTTAACGTACCCGCTATTGCGATCCTACTGGTCTCGTTCCTGGTCATGATCCTGCTGCGCTTCCCGATCGCCTATTCGGTGGCGCTGTCCTCGATCTTCTGCCTGATGTATCAGGGCCTGAGCCTGGCCACCGTCTGCCAGCAGATGGTCAAGGGCATCAGCTCTTACAGCCTGATGGCCGTCCCCTTCTTTATCACCATGGGTATGCTGATGGGGTCGGGCGGCCTGTCCGATAAACTGGTCGCGCTGGCCAACGCCTGCGTCGGCTGGATGCGCGGCGGCCTGGGCATGGTCAACGTTCTGGACTCCTACTTCTTCGGCGGCATTTCGGGCTCGGCCGCGGCCGACACCGCCTCCCTCGGCGCCATCCTCATCCCCATGATGGTGGACCAGGGCTATGACGCCGACTTCTCCACCGCCATCACCATCACCTCGTCGGTCGAGGGCATTCTGGTGCCCCCGAGCCACAACATGGTCATCTACGCCACCACCGCCGGCGGCATCTCGGTCGGCAGCCTCTTCCTGGCCGGCTACCTTCCCGGCGGCGTCCTGGCCGTCAGCCTGATGGTGGGCGTCTACATCCTGTCCGTCAAAAACAACTATCCCCGCGGCGACAAGTTCAGCATCAAGAACCTGATCCGCCAGCTGGGCCAGTCCATCTGGGCGGCCGGCGCCATCATCATCGTCGTGGTCGGCGTGGCCGCCGGCTGGTTCACCGCCACCGAGTCCGCCGCCATCGCCGTCTTCTACTCCCTGTTCGTCGCCCTCTTTGTCTACAAGGGCCTCGACCTCAAGGGCGTCTGGAAAGAGCTGGACAGCGCCGTCCACACCCTGTCCATCGTCCTGATCCTGATCGCCACCTCCAACGTGTTCGGCTACTGCATGACCGCCCTGCATGTGCCCGATCTGGCGGCCAACGCCATCACCAGCGTGACCGATAACCCGATCCTGCTGGCCCTGCTCATCAACCTGATCCTGCTGTTCCTGGGCTGCATCATGGATATGGCCCCCATCATCCTGATCGCCACCCCCATCCTGCTGCCCATCGCCACCTCCATCGGCATCGACCCGATCCAGTTCGGCATCATCGTCATGCTCAACTGCGGCATCGGCCTGCTGACCCCGCCGGTCGGCTCGGTCCTGTTCATCGGTTCGGCGGTGGCCAAGCGCCCCATGGGCGCCGTCGTCAAGGCCACCCTGCCCTTCTATCTGTGCATGATCGTGGCCCTGCTGCTCATCACCTTCATCCCCGACATCAGCCTCTTCATCCCCAAACTGGCGGGCTATGTGCCGCAGGTGACCCCGGCCTGGTTCGGCTAAGCCGGCCGGCCCTGACCTAAACTCTTACACCTATACGGCGCGGGCGGGCTTTCCGTCCGCGCCCTTTTTGTCCGGAAAGGAGCGTTTTCTCTATGCCGCTGACCGAAAAGAAACAGCGCTGGGTCCCCCACGCCGACACCCTGCCCCAAAGCGGCGGGCCGGGCGTCACCCGGCGCATCCTGGCCTACACCGACGGGCTGATGTGCGTCGAAAACACCTTTGAGACCGGCGCGCAGGGCGCGCTGCACAGCCACCCGCACACCCAGATCACCTATGTGGTGTCGGGGGCCTTTGCCTTCACCATCGACGGCGAGACCCGCACCGTCCGCGCCGGCGACACCATGCTCAAGGAGGACGGCGTCGTCCATGGCTGCACCTGCCTGGAGGCAGGGGTCCTGCTGGACATCTTCACCCCCATGCGGGAGGACTTTGTCTGACCTGCCTCTGACTTGCCCATCGCCCGGGACCTGTGTCCCGGGCTTTTTGCGCACAGGAAAAGGCGCCGCCCGTCCGGCAGGGACAGGCAGCGCCCTTTCTGTTTTATCAGGAGAAGAAAAACGCAATCGTTATGCCAGCGCGTAGCTGCGCTTGAACTGGCGGATGACCGCCGCCGCCACGACCACGGCCATCACCGTCACCGAGACGTTGCTGACCATCATCACCACGCCGACGCTGGCCTCGCCCAGATTGGTAAAGTTCTGCAAAAACCAGAACACCGGGATGCGGAAGACAAAGACCCGCGCGACGTTCAAAAGCAGGGTCAGCCGGGTCTTGCCCAGGCCGTACAGCAGCGCCAGGACCGACGCATTGATGCCCAGCGGCACCGCGCCCAGCGCTTCGTACCGGTAGACCAGCACGATCATGTCGTGGAACTCGGCGCTGCCCGAGTCGAACAGGCTGGCCAGCAGGTCCATCTGCCACAGCTCCAGCCCCGAGATGACGGCGCTCATGGCCACGTTGACCGCCAGCACTGCGGCAAAGGCTTGCAGCACGCGGTGGTACTTGCCCGCGCCGTAGTTCTGGCTGATGATGGCCGAGGCGCCCTCTTCATAGCCGTTCTGCGGGTTGGTAGTGATGCCGCCCATGTTGTTGGAGACGCCCATTGCCCCCACCATCAGCGGGCCGTAGACCCCGCACATCGCGTTGACGATGGTCTTGCCAAAGGCGAAAAAGGCCCGCTCGGCAATGACCGGCACCGAGTTGCTGACCATCGGGGCCACCACCTCCCGCTGCGCCGTGACCGCCTGCGCCGAAAAGCTGAAGGCGCTCTTGCCGCAGATGCTGTTCTTGAGCGCAAAGCCGAACAGCAGCAGCTGCGAGGCCAGCGAGGCCGCCGCGATCATGACCAGGGTGCCGTCCATGACATAGACAAAGAGGGCGGTCAGGGAGAGCTTGGTCACAATGACCATCAGATTGAGCCGGAAGATGCGCCCCGCGTTGCCCCGCGCCCGCTCCACCGCGATGTAGACGTTGTTGACAAAGGTGACCACCATGACGAACAGCTGCACCACAAAGTACTGGCTGCCCGCCTCGATCAGCAGCTCGGGGGTGCCCGCCAAGCGCAGAAAGGCCGAGGTAAAGGGCAGGATCAGGGCCAGCAGCGCCACCCCCACCCCCAGGCAGAGGGCGTACAGGCTGCTGATCCGCCGGCGCACCATGGCAAGGTCGCCCTCGCCGTAAGCCCGGCTGATCTGGATACCCGCGCCCACCGCCAGCCCGCCGCCCACGGCGGAGAGGATGGCGTTCAGCTGGGCGAGGTAGGCCACCGCCGAGACCGATTCTTCGCTGATGTGGGCCGCCATCATGGTGTCCAGGATGGTAAAGGCCTGGCTCAGCAGCTGGTAGAGGGCCAGCGGCGTGCCGATCTTGAGGATGACCTTCCACATCGGGCCGTTCAGGCTCTCTTCGCGGAAGCGCTCGTCCTTCGCTGTCAGTTCTGCTTTCAATTCCATAGGCTGCCTGCTCCTTTCTCGTCCCTATGACAGGGACAGTATAGAGCAAATTTTCGGCGCATTCTACCGTTTTTTGGGCGTGTGCAGCCTGAAATACAGAAAATTCAACACTCTCCCTGCGCCCGCTGCCGGTAGGCGCGGGGGGTGCAGCCGTACTGTTTTTTGAAGGCGTCCTTGAAGTAGTTGCTGTTGGAAAAACCGCACCGCAGCGCCACCTCGGTGACCGAATCCGCCGTCGAGGCCAGTTCGTGGGCGGCGCTGCGCAGCCGGATAAAGGTCAGGTACTCGTGCACCCCGAAGCCCGCCGCCTCGCGGAAGCGGCGGCTGAGGTAGTTGGGGCTGAACCCCGCCGCCGCCGCGATGTCGGCCGCCGTGATGGGCTCAGCGTAGTGCTCGGTGATGAAGCGGGCCGCCCGCACGATCTCCCGGTCGGTGGTGTGGATGCGGTCGGGCACCTCCTGCAATACGGTGCAGACCCGGCAGCAGGCCAGCAACAGCTCCTGCAGCATGGCGCCCAGCATGGGGGCGGTGTACCGGTCGGCCAGGGCGTCCTCCCGCACCATCCGTTCCAGCAGCGCCTCCACCCGCGCCTGATGGGTCTGGGGCGTCTGCAAGATGCGCACCTGCCCGAGAAACGCCTCCTGCCCCGGCAGGGCCTGCCGCACCGGCGCGGACACGTCCTCCTCCCGGAAAAAGACGGCCGCCCGCCGGCAGGGCCCGAACCGGTAGCGGGTATAGTGGAAGGTGTGGGGCGGGATGAGCAGAAAGTCTCCCATCTGTAAATCATAGATCTCATTTTCCACCATGTAGCTGCACGCCCCCGTTTCGACGTAGAACAGCTCGTGGTAGGGGTGCCAGTGGTGGGCCGGCATATCGTCGCCGGCGGTGCGCAGCCGGCTCTCAGCGTACACCCGGCCGATGACCGGCCGCGGGCCGGTGCACTTGGGCTTTTGTTCCATCCTTCTCCCTCCGGGGCAAAGCCTGCAAAAAGGCCCCTGCCAGGGGCAAGGGCCGGTATGGTTCGTTTACTTTTTGTCCTGACCTTTGCGGCCAAAGCGGTACTCCTTGCCCTCGCGGATGCGCTGGAGGTTGGAGCGGTGCATGTAGAACACCATCGCCGCCATGATGGCTGCGCCGATGGTGGTGACGGCCAGGTCCCCGGCGGGCAGGCCGGTCAGCAGGCCGTAGCCCAGCGTCAGGAAGGGGTAGCAGACCGCCATCACGATGCTGCCCAGCGAGACCATCCCGGTGGGGATGAGGCAGGCCAGGAAGATGACGAAGAGGCAGGGGAAGAGCACCGGCTGCACGGCCAGGATAGCCCCGCCGGCCACCAGCACCCCCTTGCCGCCCTTGAACCCGAAGTAGAGGGGCTTCAAGTGGCCCACCACGGCCAGGATGCCCGCCAGATAAACGCCCAGGTACTGGCTGAACACCTCCCCCGACAGGAAGGTGAAGAGCCACCGCCCGATGCAGACGGCCAGGATGCCCTTGAGCACGTCGCCGGCGGCGGTCATGGCGGCCGCCTTTTTGCCAAAGGTGCGCAGCATATTGGTCATGCCGGCCGCGCCGCTGCCGTGGTTGCGCACGTCGTCGTGATAGACCAGCCTGGAGACCAGGATGCCCGTGTCGATGCTGCCCAGCAGGTAGGCTTCCAGCGCCACCGCCAGGACGATCAGAATGTCCATCAGCATGGTTTTCCTCCTTTACACGTCCTTTGCGCCGACCTGGCCGGTGCCGCGCTCGCGGACCACCAGGCGGATGGGGGTATGCTCGAGGCTGAAGCTCTCGCGGATCTGGTTGATGAGGTATCGCTGGTAACTGAAATGGAACAGCGGCTTGGAGTTGACAAAGGCCACAAACGTCGGCGGCCGGGTGGACGCCTGGGTCAGGTAGAAGATTTTCAGCCGGCGGCCGCGGTCGCTGGGCGGCTGCACCCGGGCGGTGGCCCGGGCCAGCATCTCGTTCAGAACGCCGGTGGGCACCCGGGCGCCGTTCTGGGCGTCCACCTCGCGGATCAGCCGCATCAGCCGGTCGATGTTGTAGCCGGTCTGGGCCGAGATGAAGAGGATGGGCGCATAGCTCATGAAGCTGAAGCACTCGGCGTAGCCCCGGCGCTGCAGTTCCATGGTGTTGGTCTCCTTGCCTTCCACCGCGTCCCACTTGTTGACGACGATGATGCAGGCTTTGCCCTGCTCGTGGGCGTAGCCGGCGATCTTGCTGTCCTGCTCGGTAAAGCCGACGGTGGCGTCCACCAGGATCAGGGCCACCCGGCTGCGCTCGACGGCGGCCAGGGCGCGCACCACCATGTAGCGCTCCAGCCCTTCGCCGATGTTGGAGCGCCGGCGCAGTCCGGCCGTGTCGGTAAAGATGAACTTGCCGTACTGGTTGTCCACCGGGGTGTCGATGGCGTCCCGGGTGGTGCCGGCCTCGTCGGCCACGATCATCCGGTTTTCGCCCAGGATGCGGTTGGTCAGGCTGGATTTGCCCACGTTGGGCCGCCCGATGATGGCCACCGGGATGCGGTCCTCCTCCACCACCGTCTCGGAAAAGTCGAGGTGGGCGCAGACGGCGTCCAGCAGGTCGCCGGTGCCGTGGCCGTGGACGGCCGACACCGGCATCACCTCGTCAAAGCCGAGGTTGTAGAACTCGTACATCTCGGCCGGCGGCTCGCCGACGCTGTCGCACTTGTTCACCGCCAGCACCACCGGCTTGCGGCTGCGCCGCAGCATATGGGCCACCTCCTCGTCCGAGGCGGTCATCCCCGAGCGGACGTCCACCACAAAGACGATGCAGTCGGCGGTGTCGATGGCGATCTGGGCCTGCTCGCGCATATGGGCCAGGATGCCCTCGGTGGCCTTGGGCTCGATGCCGCCGGTGTCCACCAGCAAAAGCTCCCGGCCCTGCCACTCGCAGGGGGCAAAGATGCGGTCGCGGGTGATGCCGGGGGTATCCTCGACGATGGCCAGCCGCTGACCGCACAGTTTATTGAACAGGGTGGACTTGCCCACATTGGGCCGCCCCACCACTGCGACGATGGGTTTGCTCATGCTCATTCCTCCGTTCTCGGCTTTCTGCGGCGGGAGATGTGCAGCCCGCTGCGCAGCAGGGCGCGGGCCTCCTTGCCGCCGTCGGCGGGCAGGATCTCCAC
>DXHQ01000006.1 GCA_019113345.1 Candidatus Faecalibacterium intestinigallinarum | reverse complement strand
CCCCTGGTATCCCCCTTTTAGACAAAATTTGGCGCAGAACCGCGCACTCGGCTTTGCAGCCTCGCACACTCTCTGCGCCAAATTTTCCTGTCGGTGTCCCGGCCGTACGCGCATGTCGTCCGACCGGGACTTTTTTGAAATTCTCGGGTTTGCCTGTGGGACGGCGCTGTGCGCCGAGGGGGTTACAGATCCAGCTTGCCCTCTACCTTGTTCACCACATAGTAGGCGGCGCCGTCCTCGGGCTTGATGTAGATCTTGCAGGACTGCACCCCCACCTTGTGGGTCAGACGGTAATCGGCCTTGACCCGCTCGACAATGTCGGTGAGGTTGTACTGGCGGCCGCCGGTTTCAAGATAGATCTCGGGGGAGAGCGGCGGGCGGCCCCGCCGGGCGGGCGCCTTTGCGGACTTCTGGGTTTTGCGCCGGGGCGCGGCAGCCGGGGCGTCCTGAGCCGGGACCTCGGGCAGGGACACATCGGGTGCGGCAGCTTGCTTTGCGGACATATCCATCCACCTTTCTTGAGTGTTGTATGGCCAGCCGCCGCAGCGGCGCTGCGGGGCAGAAAAACTGACTATTTATATAATATAAAGTTGCGTGTCATTTGTAAAGTCTTTTTTGAAAAAAGATGACCCGCCCCCGCCAGAAATGACCCCATCAATGCCGCGGCCAAAGCGCCGGCGCGCGCTGCGCCCCAAAAAGCGGAATCTCCGCCCGCCGCGCCCGTTTGTGCCGCCGCTGCGCGCTGCGCGGGCGAATTTGGACCAAGAGAAACTTTCCGCTTGATTTTGCCTGCCAAATACGTTATAATAACGTAGACGATAAGCCGGTGTGTCGGAATGGCAGACGAGGGGGACTCAAAATCCCTTGTGCTAATCACACGTGTGGGTTCGACCCCCACCACCGGCACCAATGCAAAAGGCCCGGGGCTGAAAAGCCGCGGGCCTTTTGCTGTCCGGCGCACGGAGATTCTCTCCGCGCAGCGCTGCTGCAAAAGCAAAACCCGGAACCGAAGTTCCGGGTTTTTATTTCAAGTGGACGGTACAGGACTCGAACCTGTGACCTCCTGCACGTCAAGCAGATGCTCTACCAGCTGAGCTAACCGTCCAGATGTTCTGTTGTGAGCCGCGCTTGCGGCTCGATTATGATACCATATTCCGGCGGAAAATGCAAGGGGAAAATGCGAGAAAATAAAAATTTCTGCGCGGCGGCGGGTGAATTGCCATTCCCGGTCCGCTGTGCTATACTATAACAGTATATCTTTTGACAGACGGGAAGGCAGGATGCAGAGGGTGAGAGTGTTGGGGATCGACCCCGGTTACGCCATTGTGGGCTGGGGCGTTGTGGAGTATGCGGGCAACCGGTTTGCGCCGGTGGATTTCGGCGCGGTGACCACCGCCGCCGGGCTGCCCTTTGAGGCGCGGCTGCGCGAGGTGTACGACGGGGTCTGCGAGGTCATCCACCGCACCCGGCCCGAGGTGCTGGCCATCGAAAAGCTGTTCTATCAGCACAACCAGACCACCGTCATCGGGGTGGCCGAGGCCCGCGGGGTCATCCTGCTGGCGGCGGCGCAGGCCGGGCTGCCGGTCTACGAGTACACCCCCATGCAGGTCAAGCAGGCGGTGACCGGGTACGGCAAGGCCGTCAAAAAGCAGGTGCAGGAGATGACCCGCATCCTGCTGCACCTGCCCGCCGTCCCCAAGCCCGACGACACCGCCGACGCGCTGGCCATGGCCATCACCTTCTGCCACACCAGCGCCAACCAGCTCACCCGACTGACGGCGCGCGGCGTGGGCCCGATCTGAGAGAGGAGCGCGTATGATTTATTGCCTGAGCGGGAAGATCGTCAAAAAGACGCTGGACAGCGTCGTCCTCTCCTGCGGCGGGGTGGGCTACTGGGCCCAGTGCCCGGCCAGCGTGGCGGCCGGCCTGCCCGGCGCCGGGAGCGAGGCCACCCTCTACACCGTCCTCAATGTGACCGAGAACGACATCAGCCTGTACGGCTTTGCCACCGAGGAGCAGCAGAACTGCTTCAGGCTGCTGACCGGGGTGTCCGGCGTGGGGCCCAAAGTGGGCCTGGCCATCCTCAGCGTGATGGAGCCGCAGCGGGTCTACCTGGCCGTCTCGGCGGGGGACCACAAGGCGTTCAAGGCCGCCAGCGGGGTGGGACCCAAGCTGGCCCAGCGGATCGTGCTGGAACTGAAGGATAAGGTGGCCAAGGGGGCCGCCGGCGAAGCCGCGCTGGAGGACCTGTCCGGCGTGTCGGCGGCAGCCGGCGGCGCGGCCAGCGGCCAGGCCATCGCGGCGCTGGTCTCGCTGGGGTACAGCCACAGCGAGGCGGCTGTGGCCATCTCGAAGGTCGACCCCGCGCTGCCGGTGGAGGAGATCATCCGGCTGGCGCTGCGCGGAATGGCAGGGGGGAGATAAACCATGCAGGAACAGGCGCTTTACGGTGCAAAAATGATGCAGCCGGGTCTGACGGCGGCGGACAGCGAGGAAAACAACCTCCGCCCGCAGCATCTCGAGGACTATATCGGGCAGGAAAAGGTCAAGCAGAACCTGAAGATCTACCTTGAGGCGGCCCGCCGCCGGGGCGAGGCGATGGACCATGTCCTGCTCTACGGCCCGCCCGGCCTGGGCAAGACCACCCTGGCCGGCATCATCGCCAACGAGATGGGGGTGCAGATCCGGATCACCTCGGGCCCGGCCATCGAAAAGCCGGGGGACCTGGCTGCCCTGCTGACCAACCTGCAGGAGGGGGACGTCCTCTTCATCGACGAGATCCACCGCCTGTCCCGGCAGGTGGAGGAGGTGCTCTACCCGGCCCTTGAAGATTACGCCCTCGATATCATCATCGGCAAGGGGCCCAGCGCCCAGAGCATCCGGATCAATCTGCCCCACTTCACGCTGGTGGGGGCCACCACCCGCGCCGGGCAGCTGACCGGGCCGCTGCGGGACCGCTTCGGCGTGCTGCTCAAGCTGGAGCTCTACAGCCCCGACGAGCTGGCCCGGATCATCCGGCGGTCGGCCGGCATTCTGGACCAGCCCATCACTCCCGAGGGGGCGTATGAGCTGGCCAAGCGCAGCCGCGGCACCCCCCGCGTGGCCAACCGCTTTCTGAAGCGGGTGCGGGACTTTGCCACCGTGCTGGGGGACGGCGTCATCGACGAGGAGGTCTGCCTGATGGCCCTGCGCCGGATGGACGTGGACGAGCTGGGGCTGGACGAGCTGGACCGCAGCCTGCTGCGGGCCATCATCGAGATGTACGGCGGCGGGCCGGTGGGCCTCGAGACGCTGGCCGCCGCCCTTGGCGAGGAAGCCGTCACCCTCGAGGACCTCTCGGAACCCTATCTGATGCAGATGGGCTTTTTGACCCGCACCCCCCGCGGGCGCTGCGTCACCCATCTGGCCTACGAGCATCTGGGGATGCGCCCGCCCGAGCATCTGGCGCCGGAAGAGTCCGGCCAGCAGACCATGTTTTGACACCCCGGCCGGGACGGGATTGCGAAGCCCCGGCGGGCATAGGATGATACAAACGACATAGAGAAGGGATGATTTTGTATGGGAAAGTATTTTGGCACTGACGGCGTGCGCGGCATCGCGGGCGCAGACCTGACCTGTGAGCTGGCCATGAAGCTGGGCCGCGGCGTGGCGGCCGTCCTGACCGACGGCAGCGGCCGCAAGCCCCGCATCCTGATCGGCAAGGACACCCGGCAGTCGGGCGATATGCTGGAAGCAGCCCTGACCGCCGGCCTGTGCAGCGTGGGCGCCGACGTCGAGGCGCTGGGCGTCCTGCCCACCCCGGCGGTGGCCTACCTGGTCACCAAGTACAAGGCGGACGCCGGCGTCGTCATCTCGGCGTCCCACAACCCGATGGAGTTCAACGGCATCAAGGTCTTTGCCTCCACCGGCTATAAGCTGCCCGACGAGGTGGAGGCCCGCATCGAGGCCCACATCGACAGCGACTGCCGCGACATCCCCCTGGCCACCGGCGCTGGGGTGGGGCAGGTGTCCTTCCGGGCCGACGGCCTGCGGGACTACGTCGACCACCTGTATGAATCGATCGACGCCGACCTCTCGGGCCTGAACATCTGCATCGACTGCGCCAACGGCGCGGCCGCCGCGGTGGCCCAGAAGCTGTTCCCGCGGCTGGGGGCAAAGTGTACCTTCTTCGGCGTGACGCCGGACGGCAAGAACATCAACGACGGGGTGGGCAGCACCCACCTGGAAAAGATCGAAAAAGAGGTGGTGGCCGGCGGCTATGACTGCGGCATCGCCTTTGACGGCGACGCCGACCGCTGCCTTGCCTGCGACGAAAAGGGCCAGGAGATCGACGGCGACAAGATCATCGCGCTGCTGTCCATGCAGATGCAGCGCGAGGGCGTCCTCGACGCCGACACCGCGGTGGTCACCGTCATGTCCAACCTCGGCTTCATCAAGTTCATGGACCGTCAGGGCATCCGCACCGAAAAGACCGCCGTCGGCGACCGGTATGTGCTGGAGAATATGCGGGAGAACGGCTACGCCATCGGCGGAGAGCAGAGCGGCCATGTCATCCTGCTGCACCACGCCACCACCGGCGACGGCGAGCTGACCGCCGGCAAGCTGCTGCGGCTGCTGGCGTCCAGCGGCAAAAAGATGAGCGAGCTGAACGGCATCTACGCCCAGTTCCCCCAGGTGCTGATCAACGTGGAGGCCAACGCCGCCCAGAAGGCCGCCTACAAGGAGGACGAGGTGCTGGCCGGCTTCATCGAGAACGAGCAGCAGAAGCTGATGGGGATGGGCCGGGTGCTGGTTCGGGTGTCGGGCACCGAGCCCAAGATCCGGGTCATGGTGGAAGGCGAGGACCTCGACGCCATTCACGCCTGCGCCGAGCGGATCGTCGAGCGGATCAACAGGCGCATCCTGAAAAAGTAACGTGCAATACAACGGAAAGGGCAGACCATGAGAGCAGCCGACAGCTGGAAAGACTATGAATTACTGGACGCCACCGGGGGCAACCGCCTGGAGCGATGGGGGAGCACCCTCCTCGTCCGGCCCGACCCCCAGGTGGTCTGGAAGAGCGCGCCCCAAAGCCCCCTGTGGGGCAAAGCCGACGCGGTCTACCACCGCTCCCGCCAGGGCGGGGGCAGCTGGGAGTACCGCCGCCCCCTGCCCGAGCGCTGGCAGATCCACTGCGGCGAGGGGGCCGACCGGCTGACCCTCATCGTCAGCCCCACCGGCTTCAAACACACCGGCGTTTTCCCCGAGCAGGCGGTCAACTGGGCCTGGTACGGCCGCAAGATCCGGGCGGCGGGCAGGCCCATCCGGGTGCTGAACCTCTTCGGTTACACCGGCGGGGCTACCCTGGCCTGCGCCGCGGCCGGCGCCTCGGTCTGCCATGTGGACGCCTCCAAGGGGATGGTCCAGTGGGGCAAGGAGAACGCCGCCGCCAGCGCTCTGGCAGACCGGCCCATCCGCTGGCTGGTGGACGACTGCGCCAAATTCGTCGCGCGGGAGCAGCGCCGCGGCAGCCGCTATGACGCCATCATCATGGACCCGCCCAGCTACGGCCGCGGCCCGGGGGGCGAGGTGTGGAAGCTGGAGGACTGCATCTACGACCTGATCTGCCAGTGCGCCGAGGTCTTGAGCGACGAACCCCTCTTCTTTGCGGTCAACAGCTACACGGCGGGGCTGTCCCCGGCGGTGATGGAGTATATCCTCAAGACCACCCTGACCCCGCGCTTTGGGGGCGTGACCGGCTGCGACGAAATCGGCCTGCCGGTGACCGCCACCGGCGGCGTCGTGCCCTGCGGGTCGACGGCGATCTGGGAAGCCATCTAGCCAGGGGGAACCCGGCCGGGACAGATTTGAAACTTGAGCTTGTACAACTGATTTGAGGCATGGGGCGCAGCCCGGTTTTGCGAGACGGGCGCGCCACCGGAAAAGAGACAGAAGATGAAAGAAACGATTTTGCAGGCTGAAAACCTGCGCTTCCGGTATGACCCGGACGCCGCCGGCTACGCCCTGGACGGGGTGACCGTCCGGGTGCGGCGGGGGGAGTTTGTGGCGGTGCTGGGGGCCAACGGCTGCGGCAAGAGCACCCTGGCCAAGCATTTCAACGCCATCCTGCTGCCCGAGGCGGGCACCGTCACCGTCGAGGGGATGGACACCGCCGACGACGCGGCCCTGTATGACATCCGCCAGAAGGTGGGGATGGTCTTTCAGAACCCCGACAACCAGATCGTCGCCACCGTGGTGGAGGAGGACGTGGCCTTCGCCCTCGAAAACCTGGGGGTGCCGACCGAAGAGATGCGCCGCCGGATCGATGACGCCATGAAGATGACCGGCATCTACGAGCTGCGGCTGCGCGCGCCCCACAACCTTTCGGGCGGGCAGAAGCAGCGGGTGGCCATCGCCGGGGTGGTGGCCATGAGCCCCGACTGCATCGTGCTGGACGAGGCCACCGCCATGCTCGACCCCCGCGGCCGGGAGCAGGTGATGCAGACCATCCACCGGCTCAACCGGGATATGGGCATCACGGTGGTGGCCATCACCCACTATATGGAGGAGGCCGCCCAGGCCGACCGGGTCATTGTGATGAGCCGCGGCCGCATCGTGATGGAGGGCACGCCCAAAGAGGTGTTCAGCCGGACCGAGCAGGTCCGCGCGCTGCACCTCGACGTGCCGCAGGCCGCCGAGCTGCGGGACGAGCTGGTCAAGGCGGGCATCCCCATGCCGGAGGGCATCATCGACCCCGGCGCCTGCGCCCAGGCGATCTATGAGCTTTTGAAGTGAGGGAGGGGCAGTTATGGCAAAGATCATCCAGGTAGAACACCTCTCCTATGTCTATAACCCCGGGATGCCCGGGGAGGTGACCGCCCTCGACGACGTCAGCTTTGCGGTGGAAGAGGGGGACTTTGTGGGCATCATCGGGGCCACCGGCTCGGGCAAGAGCACCCTGATCGGCCACATGAACGGGCTGAACAGGCCCACCGGCGGCCGCATTATCATCGACGGGCGGGACGTCTGGGCGGACCCGTCCAAGATACGGGACTTCCGGTTTTTGACCGGCCTGGTCTTTCAGTATCCCGAGTACCAGCTGTTTGAGGAGACCTGCTATAAGGACATCGCCTTCGGGCCCAAAAACATGGGCCTGGACGAACAGGAGATCGACCGCCGGGTCCACGAGGCGGCCCGCTTTGTCGGGCTGGACGAGGCGCTGCTTTCCCGCAGCCCCTTTGAGCTGTCGGGCGGACAGAAGCGCCGGGTGGCGGTGGCCGGCGTCATGGCCATGGAGCCGCGCATCCTGGTGCTGGACGAGCCGGCCGCCGGCCTCGACCCCGAAGGGCGGGACTCGATCCTTTCGGCCATCAAGCGCTACCACAAGGACACCGGCACCACCGTGCTGCTGGTATCCCACAGCATGGAGGACATCGCCCGCTACGCCGACAAGGTGCTGGTGATGGCTCAGAAGAAGGTGGCCATGTACGACACCGTCGAAAAGGTCTTTGCCCGGGCGGAGGAGCTGCTGGCGCTGGGCCTGTCGGTGCCGCAGGTGACCAAGATCTTCCTCAAGCTGCGGCAGATGGGCATCGACCTGCCCGCCGACGTCTACACCATCCCCTACGCGGTGAAACAGATCGTCGAGGCCAAGGCCCGGCGGGACGCCGGGGAGAGCCTGACCCTGTCCCGGCCCGCCCATCCCCATGAACCGGCGAAAGGAGGCGCTGACGCATGATCCGTGACATCACCATCGGCCAGCACTTTCCGGGCAGCAGCCTGGTCCACCGCTTTGACCCGCGGCTCAAGCTGGTGCTGACCATCGCCTATATCGCGGTCCTGTTTGCCGCGTCCAATCCGCTGGGCCTTGCCCTGTCGGTCCTCTTTCTGACGGCGATGTACCTTGTCGCCCAGATCCCCCTCAAGATGATCGGGCGCAGCCTCAAGCCCATCCTGCCCATCATCCTCTTCACCGCGGTGCTGAACATCTTTTTTGTCAGCGGGGAGGGGGAGCCCCTCTTCCGGTGGAGCTTTATCACCATCTACGCCGAGGGCATCCGCTACGCCGTCATCATGGGGGTGCGGGTGGCGGCCCTCATCGCGGGGACAAGCCTGCTCACCTACACCACCAGCCCCATCGTCCTGACCGACGCCATCGAGGCGCTGCTCCGCCCGCTGAGCAGGCTGCACTTCCCGGTGCACGAGCTGGCCATGATGATGAGCATCGCCCTGCGGTTCATCCCCACCCTGATCGAGGAGACCGACAAGATCATGAACGCCCAGAAGGCCCGCGGTGCCATGCTGGACACCGGCAAGCTGACCGAGCGGGTCAAGGCGCTGGTGCCGGTGCTGATCCCGCTGTTCATCTCGGCCTTCCGCCGCGCCGACGAGCTGGCCATGGCCATGGAGTGCCGGTGCTACCGCGGCGGCGAGGGGCGCACCCGGCTCAAGGTGCTGCGCTGCTGCGGGCAGGACTATATCGATCTTGCCTTCTGCATCGTCTGCTTTGGGGTCATCCTGGCTTCGCGGCTCTTGTTCCCCAATTACTGAACATTTCAGGGGCCTCCGGGTCTGCCCGGCGGCCCCTTCGGCGTCTCTTTTCACAGTTTCGCCCACTTTATATGCTATTCTGATGGGAGGTGCAGCCTGTGACCTGGCTGTTGACCCTGGCCTTTGACGGCACCGAATACTGCGGCTTTCAGGTACAGCCCAACGGGCGGAGCGTGGCCGCCGCCTTTCAGGACGGGCTGGAAGCCGTCCTCGGCTGCCGCCCCGACATCAAGGGGTGCAGCCGTACCGACGCGGGGGTCCATGCGCTGGGCTTTGCCCTCAGCTTTGAGGCAGAGACCCGCATCCCGCCCGAAAAGCTGCCGCTGGCCCTCAACACAAAACTGCCCCGGGATATCCGGGTGCTGAAAGCGCAGCGGGTGCCCGACGGCTTCCACGCGCGGTATGCCGCCCACACCAAGACCTACCTCTACCGCATCCACAACAGCCCCATCGACTCCCCCTTTGAGGAGCGGTACTACTGCCGCATCCCCGGCCGGCTGGAGGTGGAGCGGATGCAGCGGGCAGCGGCCCACTTTGTGGGGACCCACGATTTTCTGGCCCTCTGCGCGGCCCACAGCTCGGCGGCAGCCCACGGGGACACCGTCCGCACCATCACGGCCTGCACCGTCGCGCGCAGCGGAGAGGACATCGCCATCACGGTGACGGCCGACGGCTATTTATACAATATGGTGCGCATCCTGGCGGGCACCCTGTGCGAGGCGGGGGCCGGCCGGCTGGACCCCGAGGCGGTGCCGGCCATCCTGGCCAGCCGCGACCGGAAAAACGCCGGCCCCACCCTGCCGGCCAAGGGCCTGTTTTTGCACCACGTCGATTACGGAAAGGAAGCAGAGGGATGAGAAAGACCGGCCACAGGGCCCGCAGGGAGGATCTGTCCGCGGGCCGGATCGAATACATCGAGGCGGCGCGGCAGCGGCTGCGCAACCGCCGGCTGCGGCGCACCGCCCTGCTGGTGGCGCTGGTGGCGGCGGCGGTCATCTACCTGACCGGGCTGGTCAACACCTCGGTCATGGCGCTGGAGGAGCTGGCCGACACGGCGCGGATCGCGCTGATGCCGGAACAGGGCTTTCCGCAGCAGACCGGCGCCGGCGAGGTCTACCAGGCCGAGGCGCTGGGGGGCAGCTTTGTGGTGCTGGGCAGCGAGGGCTGCACCGTCTTTTCGGCGGGGGGCGGCCGGCTGAACACCATCGGCACCGGCTATGCCCGCCCGGCTCTGGCGGCGGGGGGGAACAGCTTTGTCCTGTATAACCGCTCGGGCAGTGAGCTGCGGGTGGAAAGCCGGACCCGCGAGCTGTATACCCGGCAGACCGAGGGGCATATCTATCTCTGCGCCCTCAGCGAAGGGGGCGAGCTGGCCGTCGTCACCGACGACGTGCGCAAGCTGTCCCTCCTGACCGTCTACGACGCAAGCCGCAACGAGCTGCTGAGCTGGAGCACCACCACCGCCGAGGGGGTGCCGCTCCGGATGGCCTTTTCCCCCGACGGGACCCAGCTGGCTATTGCGGCGGTGACCGCCCGGGACGGCCAGATGGTCACCAATCTCTACCTGCTCAACCTGCGCGCCGGGGAGCCGCAGCTGCTGGCCAGCGAAGCGGGCAGCACCCCGCTGGAGCTGGTCTGGCTTTCCAACGGGCGGCTGCTGGCCGTCTGCGATACCCACGCCGCCCTCTACGGCTCGGACGGCGGCGCCCGCGGCCGCTATGATTTCGGCGGGCAGGCGGCGGCCGCCCTCTCGGCCGAAAACGGCGGGCTGGCCGTGCTGTTCGGCAGCGGGCCTTCCAATACCGCCCTGCTCCTGGACGGACAGCTGGCCGTCCAGTACGAGGGGCCGGTGCCCTCCGCCCACGGCATCGTGCGGGGGCCCGACGCCTTCTACCTGCTGTGCGAGAGCTCGGTCGAGTGCTACGCGCTGGACGGCAGCTACCAGTGGAGCAGCCCCCTCGACGCCCGGCCCCAGGCCCTGCTGGCCGGGGAGGACCTCTTTGTCTTTGCGGGCAACCTGGTGCAGCGGATCACCCCGCCCGCGCCCGAACCGGAGGTGGACTAGGGTGTATCTGAGAAGTCAAACATGCTGAGACATTCGCCAAAAAGTGTCAGATGCAAGGCGCATGAGCGCTGCACTCCTTTGTGGAATGCAAGCGAATGCAACGCAGCAGGTGGCGCTTTTTGGTAGAATGGAACGGCGTGGGGGAGTTTTCAGATACACCCTAGCACTCCGACACCGTGTCTGATAAAATTTTAGGTATGTTCATGAATCCGTCATTTCTTTTTGATATCATGTGTTCGGTGGTCTGGCTGGGCCTGACCATCCACTACGCCCGCAGGGGACTGCTGGCGGCCCTGGTGCAGATCGTGGGCAATCTGTTCAGCCTGATCGGCGCGCAGCAGCTGGCGGTCTGGGGCTCCGGGGCGCTGTTCGACCGCTTTTTCGCGGGCAGCTTCCGGGAGCGGATCGCCGCCGGTCTGGCGGCGGGGGGCGCGGCCGACCTGGGCCTGATCGCCGAGCGGTACGCCGGCTTTCTGCCCGAGAGCGTCCGCCGTCAGGCGGTGGAAGCCTGCGAGCGGGCCCTCGACGGCCTGCTGACCGACAACGTCCTGGTCATGGCCGACACCATCGTGCAGGACGTCATCCGGCCGCTGCTGACGCCGGTGTTTTCCCTGGTGCTGTTTTTTCTCTGCTTTGCCGGGCTGCGGATGCTCATCAGCCTGCTGGTCACCGTGCTGGGGCTGGTCAACCATCTGCCCCTGGTGGGGGCGGTCAATCACCTGCTGGGGGTCCCGCTGGGAGCGCTGGCGGGGCTGGCCGATGTCTTTTTGCTGCTGTGCGTGGTCTGGGCCCTGATGGTCATCACCGGCGGCAACCTGCCCGGCCTGAACGAGGCCGCCCTCGGCGGCAGCGTCTATTATACGATATTCAGCCGGCTCAACCCCTTTATGGGGGCTGCGGCTGTGGGATAGGAGGAACTGTATGGTTTGCATTCGATGCAAAAAGCGTCCGGCCATCATCTTCATCCAGCGGATGGAGAACGGCCAGATGAAGCAGGAGGGCTACTGCCTGCACTGCGCGCGGGAGCTGCACATCAAACCGGTCGAAGACCTGATGAAGCAGTTCGGGATGTCCGAACAGGACATGGACAACATGGAAGACCGGATGGAGAGCATGATGGAAGAGATGGGTGAGGGGGGCAACCCCTTTGCCGCTCTGATGAATATGCAGGACGGCGGCGACGGCAGCGACGGGGACGAGGACGGCTTTACCCCCGGGGGCAACGCCACCTTCCCCTTGAGCATCACCGGGCAGGCGGGCGGCCAGAACGGCCAGCAGAGCGCCCCCAACAAGAACGGCAGGGCTGGCAAAAAGCCGCCCCGCCGCAAGTATCTGGACACCTACTGCGAAAACCTGACCGCCAAGGCCCGGGACGGCCGGCTGGACGACATCATCGGGCGGGACCGCGAGATCTACCGGACCATCCAGATCCTGTCCCGGCGGCAGAAGAACAACCCCTGCCTGATCGGCGAGGCCGGCGTCGGCAAGACCGCCATTGCCGAGGGCATCGCCGAGCGGATCGCCCGCGGGCAGGTGCCGGCCCAGCTCAAGGACAAGGAGATCTACCTGCTGGACCTGACCGCTCTGGTGGCGGGCACCCAGTTCCGCGGCCAGTTTGAGCAGCGGGTCAAGGGCCTTTTGAACGAGGTCAAGCAGGCGGGCAACGTCATTCTGTTCATCGACGAGATCCACACCATCACCGCCGCCGGCGAGAGCGAGGGCGCCATGAACGCCGGCAACATCCTCAAGCCGGCCCTCTCCCGCGGGGAGATCCAGGTCATCGGCGCCACCACCTTCTCGGAGTACCGCAAGTACATCGAGAAGGACCAGGCCCTCGAGCGCCGGTTCCAGCCGGTGCGGGTGGAGGAGCCCAGCATTTCGGACACCATCGCCGTCATGAACGGCATCAAGCGGTACTACGAGGCCTATCACCACGTCCAGGTGCCGGCGGCTGTGGTCAGCGCGGCGGTCACCCTGTCGGAGCGGTACATCACCGACCGCTACCTGCCCGACAAGGCCATCGACCTGATCGACGAGGCCTGCTCCGATGTAAACCTCCACAACAAGGCCCTGGCCCGTGAGGTGGAGGTCAAGAAGGAGCTGGAGGCCCTGGGTCAGGAGCGGGAAAACCTGATGGTGGAGGCCAACGACCGGGATTACAAGCGCCAGACCGCCCTGAAGAACAATGAGGGCCGCCAGAGCGAGATCCGCCGGGAGCTGAGCAAGCTGGCCGCCGAGCACGATTCCCTCATGGGCAATCCCGCCACCACCGAGGCATTGGGCGCCAACGAGCGGCGGCAGGCTACCTTCCGCCGGGAGCTGGACAATCTGTCCCAGGAGCGGGAGCGGCTGCTGGCCGATCAGGGCGGCAACCGGGATTATGAGCGGCTGGCCGCCATCAAGAGCCGGGAGATGCAGCTTCAGGACGAGCTGAACAAGCTGGAC